>CAURKB010000036.1:0-16564 GCA_963525315.1 uncultured Campylobacter sp.
CAGCGGCACGGGCATCGCGAAGGAAAATTTGCCGCGGATTTTCGAGCTTTACACGCGGTTTGACGAGCGAAATGGCGGTTTTGGCATCGGGCTTCATATCGTTAAAACTTTTTGCAAGGAGCTCGGATTTAAAATCTCGTGTAAAAGCAGCGATGGGCTAACGGAGTTTCGCGTAGGTTTTGGCAGCAGCGCGCAAATCTAGTCCCGTTTAACGGCGGTGCGGTTGCCTTTAAATTTGGCTAAATTTTATATGCGAGCGGAGCGCAAAGCAAATTGAATGGCAAATTTGCATTTAACCGTTTGAGTTAAATTTCTCGCTTGGCGTATGAGCCGTTTTTTGCACGTTTTTTATCACTTGTGCCAAACGAGTTTAAATTTATCTAGCGCGTTAAATCGGCGTATTTTTTTTGCTTTTTGCGTAAAATAAATTTGCCTCGTTTATTAAATTTAAGCCCGCTAGCCGCGCTAGCGAAGCTAAAAGAGCTAAATATCGAAGTAAGCGGCGTCCAAGACCTAGCGCCCATCGGCAAGCTTAGCGAGCTAGAATGCCTGCGCGCGGACGATAACCGTATCGCGGACGTCTGGGTACAAATTTGCCCTTTTGCCAAATTTATGCCCGTCCTGCTCTTTGCGTAAGATGCGCTTAAATTTGCTCTCTTGCGTTAAATTCCGCCATTTTATGGCGGCACTTAAATTTTAGCGGCTTTGGATTTTGACGTGAGACGGGCTTGATTTTACGGAAGCTGACGTTATGTTTATCGTTGCCGTCGCAGTATAAGACGAGCTCAAATTTCCGGCGCGCCGTAGCTATGAGGACAGCTGTTTTGCCGTATTCGTCAAATCGCGCCGTCCATGCGTAAACCTGGTTAAATTTGTAAGCGCGGATATGGGATCGTATCGCCGGCACTGCGCCGTAAAACGAGTCCAAACTTTGCACCCTTGAGCCGCTCGTTTGCGCCCGCCGCCATAGTTTTGTTTAAATTTAACTGCTTTTTTATTTTAAAAATGTAAAATCTCGTTTAAAAACTTAAGGCTAAAAATGACTGCGCTCCTTGTCGCCGAATACATCGGCATCGCCTCGGCCGCCACGAGCGGATTTATCTTTGCGGTTAAGCGCGACTGCGACTGGCTGGGTATCTTTATCGCCGCGCTTCTAACCGCGCTTGGAGGCGGATTTATGCGCGATGCTATCGTCTCGCGTCCGCCGTATTCGTTTACGCACTACGCTCCGTGCATTATCGTGATGGCGATGCTCTTTTTATCGGCGTTTTTGCGCATTCACAAGCGAAGCGATATCGAGAAAAAATTCCTTTTCGTCACCACCGATGCCGTGGATTTGGTGAGCTTTTCTATCGTCGGAGCGATCGTGGCGCTGCAGTTTGGCTACAACGTCTTTGGCGTCGTGCTGCTTGCGCTTTGCAACGGCGTGGGCGGAGGCATGATACGCGACGTGCTGTTTAACGAAATACCATGGTGTCTTAAAACCGGGCTTTACGCGACGGTCAGTATCGTAGTGGGACTGCTTTATTTTGCTATGGATTACGCCGGGCTTACTAGTGTTTTTTGGGTGATGGGGCTTTTGGCGTTTGGTATCGCGTTTAGGCTTGCGGCGTATTATCTTGGCTGGTATTTGCCTAGACTTCAAAAGTAAAATTTGATTTATTTTGTGCTAAGGCTTTAAAATAGATTTTAGTTTTGCGGCGTAAATCGCACTAAAAAATTAAATTTGATTGCTCCATGCTTTTTGTTTAAATTCTCGTATGGTTTTACGGAATTTAGCCGGTTGCAACGGATTTGCCAAAGGATGCCAAATTTAGGCTAAATTTTGCAAACCTTTTCATTATTATGAACCAAAAACTTGCAAGAGCAATGATTTTTGAAATATGCATTCAATATACTTTAATGAATAAAAAAATATAATCCAAATTCATTTTAATACCGCAAAAAGCCTTTTTGCGGTTGTTTTTAATCTATCTTGGGGAAAGAATATGAATCTAATTTTAAAAAATATCATTTTTATTAAATTTACTTTTTTACATTTTTTTAAACAAAAAGATTTTCTAAAATATTTCTTTTTTATTTATACGGTTTATTTTCTTGGATATTTTGCCTTGATGATAAATAACATAAACTACTCCGATGATTATTATAGGTCGGCGACGGGGCAGTTTGATTTTTTCCTTTTTAGTAGGTATATGTCCGAGTATTTATCGAAATTTATATATCTTAGCGAGCATAGAAATGTTCTAGCCTCGCCTCTAACGCACCTTTTATCTATAGGGCTTTTGTCTATCGGCTCCATGGTTTTGGTTAAAGTTATTTTAAAAAAGTACTCCAAACTAGGCTTAATCGCCAGCGTTATTTTAGGCCTAAGCCCCTATTTTTTAGAAAATATGAGCTATAAATTCGACAGTATCTTTATGACGATAGCCCTAGTTGCTCCGATATTTTCTTTTTTGTTTTTGAGGCGTAAACTCGCTTTTATCTTTGTTTCCATACTTTGCATGCAGCTTACGCTTACGACCTATCAGGCCGGAAATTCCGCTTTTTTGATGCTATCTTTATTTGCGGTTTTGGATGGGATCTTGGCCGGACGCAAGCCCTCGCAGACGCTTAAACTAATTGGAGTTTTGATTTTTTCTTATGTTTGCGCATTTTTGATTTATAGATTTTTCGTTATGCAAACGGTAGATAACTACACGTCAAACGAAATTTTCTCTTTAGGTCAAGCGTATGAAGGCATAAAAGGAAATTTAGAACGCGTTTACGAATATTATAGATTTACGTTTAGAAAAACCGTATTTGTTTCTATATTTATCGCCGGCGTTTTGATGTTCTTTTTGGCGGCCGTTAAAACCGCAAAGATAAACAAAATACTAGCGGCGATTTTTACGATTTGTTTTATCGTCTTGGGCTTGCTTTTATCTTATGGCGCATATTTGATTTTAGTTAAACAATTGTTTTTTTCCAGGATGTTTATGGGTGCCGGCGTATTTTTAGCGATAATTTTTATTTTTTCTCTAAAATTCGAGGTTAAATTTTTATCCTTTTTGCCCAAACTCGTCGCTTGCGTTTTGGCCTATTCGCTAATAGTTCAGTCCTATGCGTACGCAAACGCGATGAAAGAGCAAGCACAATACGCAAGATATAGAGTAGAGCTAGCGCTGCAGGACTTTAACAAAATTGTTCCGGCTGGCGAGAAATTCGGATTTAACTCTATTTTTGGAGCCGATCTGAGGTCGCCCGCAGCCGTAACGGCGGCAAAAACCTTTCCTATAATCGCGCAGTCTGATATATTTAATATAAACTGGCTGTACTGGGCTTATGATCTGCACAAGTGGCACGAGGTTTGGGCTCCCGGGCTTTGCATGCAGGAGGGAAAAAAAGAAGTAAAGCGCATACAAACGCCTTTGCATACTCTAATAAGATACGACAACAACTGCGTTTCGATTATCTTTACGCCTTTACAAGGATAGTCTAATTTTGTTTAAACGTCCAAAATTTATGGATCAAAAACGTTATAATCGGCATAACAAAAATAATCAAGACGGTCTTTACGTAGCCGTTTTGATCCGTAAAATCGCTCAAAAACATAGCTATCAGTAGGGCAATAAACTGAATAATGAAAAATCTAAGGGCTTTTTTAAAATTTAGACCGCTTTTAAAAACTATTTTTGATTGAGCCAGATACGAAAAAACGTAGGCGACCAAAAAGGCGGCGATATTTGCGATTACGACGGAGCCGTTAGTAAAGTACATATAAGTCCAGGCTACACATATATGAATGAGCGTGGATAAAGCGCCCACTAGGCCGTATTTTACGACCTGCACTTAGTATTCACCTTCTATTATGTAGCTTGGACGGCGTTTGGACTCGGAGTAGATTCTGCCTATGTATTCGCCTAAAATCCCTATCCCGATGAGCTGGATACCGCCCAAAAATAGCATAATAACCGCAAGCGATGCGTATCCTGGCAAATCTACGCCAAATATTAGGGTTTTTAAGATAATGAAGCTACCGTATAAAAACGATAAAAAAGAAACCAATGCGCCGATATAAAGCCAAATTCTAAGAGGTAGAGTGCTAAAGCTAGTTATCCCGTCAAGCGCGAAATTCCAAAGCTTCCAACCGTTAAAGCTGCTTTGTCCGGCCTCGCGTTTTTCTCTGACGTATTCGATGACGGTCGTTTTAAAGCCGACCCATGCAAAAAGCCCCTTCATAAATCGTTGATTTTCGGGTAGTTGCTTTAGCGCTTCTACGACTCTTTTGCTCATCAGCCTAAAGTCTCCGACATTGTTTGGAATATCTACGTTTGAAATTTTGCCGTTTAGCTTATAAAAAAGATCCGCGCTGACTCTTTTAGCAAAGCTATCCGACGTTCTGTCCGCGCGCTTGGCTAGCACGACGTCGTATCCTTCGCGCCATTTTGCTACGAGCTCTTTTATGAGCTCGGGCGGGTCTTGCAAATCTACGTCTATAGGTATCGCAGCCTCGCCTCTAGCTTTATCCAGACCCGCCGTTAGCGCGGCTTCTTTTCCGAAATTTCTTGAGAAATTTATAATCCTTATGTTTTTAAAATTTTGTTTCGCGTTTAGCAAGACGTTTAGCGTGTTATCCTTGCTACCGTCGTGTATAAATACTATTTCGTATGATTCGTTTATTTGCGCCAAAATTTCTTCTATACGTCGTAAAAACGGCTCTATCGTCTCTTCTTCGTTATAGCAGGGGGCTATTATGGAGATTGTCGGGTTATTCATTTTATTTTCTTTGTAGTATCGCGGCGGCGATCGCAAATCCGCCGTCGTGGCTAATCGTGATTTCGGCGCCTTTTACGTTAAAATTTTTAATGATTTTTTCTGAAAATTTTACTTTAGGCGCATTTTTGTCGTCTTTGTAAATTTGAGCGTCGAAAAACGAAAACTCGGCCGAGATCCCGCAGCCAAGAGCCTTGCTGATAGCTTCTTTAGCTGCGAAAAATCCCGCTATCGTAGCGTCCGTTTTTGCGATACTTATCTCTTCGTCGTTTAAAAAATATCTCAAAAAATCCTCGCCTCGCCGCTCTTTAAGCCTTGAGATTCGCGAGATAGCTACGATATCTATACCGATCATTGCACCACAAAGTCGGTAAAGTAGATATTTTTTATATGACCGTCGGCTAAAACCTCGTTTAGGCGGTCGACTATCTCGTCTTTTAGGCGATTTTTACCTTTTTGAGTGCTGACTTCTTCGTATGTTTTAGACGATAGCGTCGATACGATGATGTCCCTGATTAGCGGCTTTTTCTTGTCGATTTCAGGCGTTAGCGTCTCGGCGCTAAGCTCTAGATCGACCTTTGTTTTTAGGTATCTCGAGCCGCTTTCGCTAAGTAAATTTACGATAAACTGATCTAGCGGATAAACTGGCCCCATATTTATATAGTCGTTTGAGCGCTTGCCTGCTGTATTTTTAGGCGCCGAAGCTTGAACCTGCTCGGTTTGCGCCTGCACTGTTTGCGCTTGCGCGGTATCTTCGCTATTTCCCATTAGTAAAAACGCTAAAAGTCCGCCGACTACCAAAAGAAGCAACAAAATAACGATGATGATGACGAGAACCAGCCCGTTTCCTTTTTTGCTTTGATTTTCCAAAATGTCTTCAGCCATTCATTCTCCTTAAAATTTTAGCTATAATTATATCTTAAATTTTTAAAAAATGAGAAGGCAATGGTACATAAAACAAATGCCGCGAGGTTTCTAGACGGCAAACATATCTCCTACGAGCTAGTCGAATACGAAGTGGATGAAAGCGATCTGAGCGCCGTTCACGTGGCTGCCGTTTGCGGCGAGCAAATAGAAAAAATCTACAAAACCATCGTCTGCGAATGCGAGCCTAGAGGCTATGTCGTGGCCTGCATACAGGGTGATTTGAGCTTAAATTTAAAGGCTCTGGCAAGACTAAGCGGGCATAAAAAATGCGAACTTTTAAATTTAAGAGAGCTTGAAAAAGTGACGGGATACATCCGCGGCGGCTGCTCGCCCATAGCGATGAAAAAGGCGTTTGAGACGTTTTTTGACGAGAGGATTTTAAAACAAGACTACGTCTACGTAAGCGCCGGCGTGCGCGGAAAACAGATAAAAATCGCGCCGCAAAGCTTAATAGAAGCCATCAACGCAAAGCTCGGCGACGTCGCCGGTTAGTAAAAATTAAACCAAAAATGCTAAAATACGAGCGTCTTAAAACAAAATAAATTTAAAAAGGTAAAATTTTGATAGAAGAAATTTTTAGAGAATACGACATACGCGGGATTTTCGGGCAAGATCTAAATGAAACGAGCGTCAAGGCGATCGGGTTAAATTTGGGCCGCGAAATGCTACGCAGGGGCGCAAAAAACGTTAGCGTAGGATATGATGCTAGACTAAGCGCGGGCGAGATTTTCGGCTGGCTGGTTAGTGGGCTAAATTTAGCTGGGATCAAGGTCTATGATATTGGCTTATTACCGACGCCGGTCGGGTATTTTAGCGTGTTTACGGACAAATTTGACGCAAACGTAATGATAACCGGCTCTCATAATCCAAAAGAGTACAACGGCTTTAAAATCACGATTTTTAAGGATAGTTACTTTGGCGAGGATTTGCAAAAGTTAAAAATCGCCGTGCTAGACGACATCGCTGCAAAAACGCAAATCCCGGACGATCTAAGAGTCGAGAAATTCGACATCTCGACGCCTTATAAAAATTTTCTTATAGAGCAGTTTGCGCATTTAAAAGCCTTGCCGCTTAAAATCGTCATCGACTGCGCAAACGGCGCAGTCGGAGCGGTTCTGCCAGAAATTTGCGAAGCGTTAAATTTAGACGCTAAAATTTTATACCAAGAACCCGACGGCAACTTCCCAAATCATCACCCAGATCCTAGCGAGGAGAAAAATTTAAGCGATCTAAAGGCCGCGCTCAAGGGCGAATTTGACATAGGATTTGGTTTTGACGGCGACGGCGACCGCATCGCGGTTCTAACCAAAAAACGCAACATAAAAGGCGACGAACTAGCATATCTATATAGCCTTGCGATGAAAAACCCCAGGGTACTGGGCGAGGTAAAATGCTCGCAAAATATGTACGACGAGATCGACGCGCACGGCGGCAAAAGCTTCATGGGTAAGACTGGCCACAGCAACATCAACAAGGCGATGAAGGAGCTAAATATCGACATGGCGGCCGAGGTGAGCGGGCATATTTTCTTTAAGGAGAGGTATTTTGGCTTTGATGATGCGACGTACGCGATGTTTCGCGCGCTAGAGCTCGTGGCAAAAGGCTTTAACCTAGACGGCGAGCTGGATAAACTACCCAAGGTCTTTAGCACCGACGAGATAAAAATAAAAACGACCGATACGCAAAAATTTAAGCTGGTTGCAAAGCTAAAAGAGGTTTTGGTCGAAATTTATGAAAACGGCGATGCGCAAAATTTGCTAGCAGGCTTAGGCAAGATAGCCGAGATCATCGACATAGACGGCGTTAGAGTGAGATTTGAGGATGGCAGCTGGGCGCTAGTACGAGCATCAAATACTACGCCCGTCATCGTCACGAGATTTGAGACCAAGGATCAAAATTTGCTTGTAAAATTACAAGAAACATTTTTAAATTTAGTCGAAAATTTAAAGCAAAAGGCGTAAAAATGACAAACGTTATACTTTGCGGAGGTTCCGGTACAAGACTTTGGCCGCTATCTCGTACCCTGATGCCAAAGCAATTTATCAGGCTTTTTAACGGCAAATCGCTCTTTGACCTTACGCTTAGACGCAACGTACACGCGCAAAAAACGATCATCGTTTGCAACGAGGCGCACTATTTTTTGGCGCTTGATGAATGCGGAAGTAAAAAAATAGATAAATTTATTCTCGAGCCTTTCGGTAAAAATACTGCCGCGGCGATTACGTTTGCCGCGCTTTGCTGCGATGAGGACGAGATTTTGCTGGTTACTCCAAGCGACCATCTAATCGAGAACGAGGCGGAGTACAAAAAAGCGCTTTTGATCGCGCAAAGCTACGCAAGTCAGGGCTTTTTAGCGACGTTTGGCATAAAGCCTTGCGAGCCAAATACCGGTTACGGTTACATCAAGGCCGATAAAAACGGCGACGTGGAGCGGTTTATCGAAAAGCCCAATCTTGAAACCGCTACTAAATTTATAAAAGAGGGCGGATATTATTTTAACAGCGGTATGTTTTGCTTTAAGGCGGGCGTGTTTTTAAGCGAGATGAAAAAATACGCGCCAAGCATTGTAAAAGACGTTACGGCGGCGATAGAGGGCTCGGTAAACGAACCGAATTTGCTAAAAATAAGTCCGAATTTTATGGATAAGATCGAGGACATCAGCATCGATTATGCGCTAATGCAAAAAAGCCTAAATATCAAAATGGTACCACTTGATGCGGGCTGGAGCGATATGGGTAGCTTTGACGAGCTGAGTAAAAAGATAAAAAATATCGGCGAATCGCTACAAATCGGCGCAAGCGAAAATTTCATCCTGACCAAAAAACCGACCGCGCTCGTAGACGTGCAAAATTTGCTCGTAGTCGATACCAAAGACGCGCTTTTGATCGCTAAAAAAGGCAGTTCGCAAAAGGTAAAAGAGGTTTATAAACACTTTTTGAATTCGCTTCCCGAAATTTGCGAAGCGCACACGAGCGTATACCGTCCGTGGGGCAGCTACGAGGTGCTAGGCGAGGGTAGCGGCTACAAGATGAAAAAGATAGTGGTTAAACCCGGTAAAAGACTGAGCTTGCAAAAGCATTTTAAAAGGAACGAACACTGGGTCGTCGTCGAGGGCGAAGCGCTGGTGACGATAGATGATAGCCAGACGCCGCTAAGGCAAAACGAGTCCATCTATATAAAAAAAGAGCAGATCCACCGCCTAGAAAATACCGCAAACACCGATCTTATCATCATCGAAGTACAAACGGGCGAGTATCTGGGCGAGGATGATATCGTGCGCATCAGCGACGACTATGATAGAATGTAAACTTCGCGGATTTTAAACCGACTAGATACCTAGACGCTTTTTGCCTCGCGTAAAATTTGCCGATATTTGGAGCGATTTTAGCATTTTATCCTTGTTTGTCGTTTTAAATTTGACGGCCGGCAAAGGATTTAAAAAAAATATTTGCCGGTACGGATTTTACGTAAAATTGCCGTTTTTGAAAGTAAATTTTAGAGGCTATCTGCCGATTTTTTGCGTCGGCGGGCGAGCTTTTATTTACGGTTACTACTAAAATTTGGCTCCAACCCGCGCGATACGGTAACGACGCATCTGCCGCGCTTAACCGCTTTAGACGGCCTACGCTGGTGTCAATATTTTAGATTGAGCTCGTTTAGAAGCTTTGTATTAGGGCAGGCTAAATCGCCGTTTGCTAGATTTTCGTAAAATTTGCCTTAGAACCGAGGCGCATAAAAATAATCTTTAATAGCCCGTCGGTCGTATTTAAATAAGGCGCTATTTCCTTAAATTTAGACTCGAGCATAAATATCCGTAAAATTTAAAAGACTTAAAATAACCGCCTAAAATGCGATTTTTGTATGGCTCCATCAGCCGCAAATCGGCGTCTAAGATATGCCGCTGCTTAAGTAGTTTTTCGGCGTATTCACGGCTTGCAACGTATTAAGCCAAATAGCCCTAAATTTAGGCTAGGTAAAAAAGCGGTGCAACCAATAATAAGCCGTCTACAAAAGCAAACAAAATCCGCAAAATCTCGAATCTGCGGCAATCTAAATTTTGGTCTAATTTTGTAAATTTAAACTCGTTTTTTAAATCTTATTTTGTTTATTTTTCGTTCGATTAGATAGAAATTAATCAGTCCAAACGCAACCGAACCGACCGTCACGAAGGCTAAATTTACGCCCCTTAGCCAAAATTCGCTAAGCCAAATAAAAAGAAAATGGCTGATAAAAATCGCGTATGAAAGCGATCCTGCGATATCGTTAAATTTAAGCTTAAATTTAAATCTCTCATGCGCTAGTACGACCGCAGCTCCGACTAGATAGCCGGTTGCCGTTTCTGCCCCAAAGGCGTTAAATTTGTGCGAGTAAAAAAGATAGCCTGCCAGCGCCGCTACTGCCGCATAAAAAACGGCGAGCTTGCCAAACTCTTTTTGATAGATCAAAAATCCCGTATAAAACATAAAAAATACGCCGCAAACGAGCCTATATCCGTAGATATCGGCATTTATAAAGCCCAAATTCGCCGCCGCGTAAACGCCTAGCGAGCCGGTGGCTAGTGCGTAGCCTACCCGTCTAAATTTGATCGCTAGCACGAGCAGGGCGTAGGCCTGAAGCTCGGCTCCTAGCGACCATGCGGGAGGTATGATAAAATTTAGTCCCACAGGCGCGTCTATGACGGAAACATCAAGCCAAAAAAAGTAATTTAGCGGCGCGATAAGCGCATTTAGGAGCAAATTTTTTGCGTTAAAATGCGGCTGTAGGTACGACGTTGCGCAAAAAAATAGCACCGTCAGCGCAAACGCAAAGAAAAACGCGGGATAAACGCGCAGAAATCTATCTTTTATAAAGTAGCTTATTTGCGCGCTTTGCGGCGCGATTTTGATAAAGACCTTTGATGTAACCAGCCCTGCTAGGATGTAAAAAATCACGACGGCAAAGACGCCGATATTTTTGCCCGCCAGTCCGACGCCTACGTGTGAGAGTAGCACGAAATACGCTAAGATAAATCTAATATAACCAAACATTTTGTTCCTAATTCTTGTTTTTTACGGCATTTTTCGGCTGCGCCTAACCTGATTTTTTCGGCGTGATTTTTTTGCAAATTTCGCCGCTTTGCTCTTTTGGGCCACCGCTAAAAACGGCGCCTTTTGCCGAGCTTTATTGCGCAAAGGCGATTGTTGCATTTTTTAGCTGGCTAGCTGCGTAAAATTTACCGCCCGTATCTGCATTTTTGCCGAATATACATAAAATTTAAACGCCTAGCCTGTGCTTTTGCGCTTATTTGGGTTTTGATTTTACCGTAAATTTAAGCGTTTTAGGCTTTTGTACCTGATTTAAATTTTGAAGCTATTTAAAGTCGCGGCAAATTTAAAAATCTCCGCCGTCGCCGAATTTAACGCTAGAGCCTAAAATTTTACAAACGAGGTCTAAGATTTCTAAATTTACCTCGCTCGCATATTCGTCGATAACCTTAAAAACTTCTTGCCTAACGTCTAAATCGCCATCCAAACGAGCCTTTGCGTAGGTCTCCTCGGCGATTTTAGCTAGAGTAAAAGTATCGATATCTTTTTGTCTCATCGCCGTTTTTAGCGTTTTTGAGAGCTTCCATTTTAGATTTTCCATATTTTTTCCTTTTGCGTTTTTGCGGTGTGAGTTTTTGCGGCTAAATTTTACATCCACTCCAAAACCTGCGTGATGTCGCCTGCGACGAAGCATTTTAGCCCCTGCGCGTCAAGCGGCTTAGACGGCACGATCGCGTTTTTAAATTTCTGCGTTTTGGCCTCTTTTAGGCGCTGATCGAGGTTAAATATCTCGCGAATCTCGCCGTTTAGGCTAAGCTCGCCCATAAATACGCTCTCTTTGCTGATTGGACGATTTTTAAAGCTGGAAATGATCGCCGCGACTACGGCTAGATCGGCCGCCGTTTCGCTGATCTTGACGCCTCCGCTTACGTTTATAAAGACGTCGTAGTGTCCTAGCGGAATCTCTAATTTGCGCTCAAGCAGCGCTAGCAGCATATCCAAGCGGTTTTTATCAAAGCCTGTGGAGCTGCGCTTAGGATACGCGCTCTCGCACACGAGCGCCTGGATCTCGACGCTAAGCGCGCGCGAGCCCTCCATCGTGATAGTAATCGCCGAGCCGCTAGTGGCCTTGCCTCGCGTGAAAAATTTACCCGCGATGTCGTTGGCGCTGATTAGCCCGTTTTGGCTCATCTCGAAAATTCCAACCTCGCTAGTCGAGCCGAAGCGGTTTTTAAAACCCCGCAGCATACGCAGCTCGCGGCTGGAGTCTCCCTCGAAATAAAGCACCACGTCCACCATATGCTCCAAGATACGAGGCCCCGCGATCGAGCCGTCTTTAGTGATATGCCCGATGATAAAGACGCAGATATTTTCGTTTTTGGCTAGGCGCATTAGCTCGAAGGTGATCTCGCGCACCTGCGACACCGAGCCCGGAGCCGAGGCGATTTTTTCGCTGTATAGCGTCTGAATCGAGTCGATGACGAGGATTTTATACTCGTTTTTGCGCACTTCGGCGAGGATGTTTTCGAGTAAAATTTCCGTGAGTAGAAATAGTCCCTCTTTAACCGCGTCAAGGCGCTGGGCTCGCATTTTGATCTGGCTTGCGCTCTCTTCGCCGCTCACATAGAGCGTCTTTTTGCCTTGGGCGGCGAAATTTGACGCGATTTTTAGTAGCAATGTGCTTTTGCCGATGCCGGGGCTTCCGCCGATTAGCACCAGCGAGCCCTCCACGACGCCTCCGCCAAGGACTAGGTCTAGTTCGCTATTTTGCGTGCTGATGCGCGTGATTTTTTCTATTTCAACCTCGCTGATTTGCTTTGCGAGGCTCGGTTTTGCGGTGTTTTTTGAGATCTCTTTTAGCGTCTCGATTTGCTGCGCGTTTAGTTCTAAAAAGCTATCCCAAGCTCCGCACTGAGGGCATTTGCCGACCCATTTGCTTTGCTGATTTCCGCAGGCTTGACACTCAAATACCGTTTTTACTTTCGCCATATTTTTCCTTTGCGCGATTATACTTTAAAATGTTTAAATTTTACTCCGGCTGCGTTGTTAAATTTCAAATCGAAACACGCAAGCGCTAAAAATCGGCGAATTTAACCAAAATCAACGAAATTTCAACTTTATCCAAATACAATCTGTCAAATTTAAATCCGAAACGGAGCGAAAATGAAACAAAATCTTAGCAGAAATCAGTTTTTAGTCATCTCGCTCACGCTTTTTGCGATGTTTTTCGGCGCGGGGAACTTTATCTTTCCGCCGAATCTGGGACGAGAAGCTGGGCAGAATTTTTACGTCGCGATCATGTTTTTTTGCGCCACGGCGGTGCTTTTGCCGGTGCTTGGCGTAGCAGCCATCGCTAGAGCAAAGGGGCTTCAAAGCCTAGTGCGCCGCATAGACCCCGTGTTTGCGGTGCTTTTTACCGCGCTTTTATACCTTACGATCGGGCCGCTTTTTGCGATACCTCGCGCGGCAAACATGCCTTTTGATATCGCCGTTAAGCCGTTTATCGCGGCTGAAAATTTGCAAATTTGGCTATTTTTCTACTCGGCGGCGTATTTTGCGCTAAATTATTATATCTGCCTAAATCCCTCAAAACTAGTCGATCTTCTCGGCAAATACCTCACTCCGCTGCTTTTGGCGCTCATTTTGCTGCTTTTTGGTGCGGGATTTTTCTTCCCGATAGGCGAGTTTGCCGCTCCTAGCGGAGAGTACGCGCAACACGCCGCGGCCAAGGGCTTCGTCGAGGGCTATCAGACGATGGACGCGCTAGCGTCGCTTGCCTTTGGCATTATCGTGATAAACGCTATCAGAACCGTGGGCGTAAAAGACGAGCGTCACTTGGTTTCATCGACCATAAAAGCCGGCATGACGGCGGGCGTGATTTTGATGGCGATTTATTTGATGCTGGGCTATCTCGGCGCGACGTCGGCAGAGCTTTTTAAAGACGCGCCGGAGATAAACGGAGCCGAGCTGCTATCGCGCATTAGCGGCTATTATTTCGGCAAGGCGGGTGTTTTGGTGCTGGGTTCGGCGTTTTTTCTAGCTTGCATTACTACGACGCTGGGTCTCATCAGCTCTGCTAGCGAGTACTTCGAGGAGCTAACGGACGGACGCGTAAAATATAAAATTTGGGTCGCGGCGTGGTGTTTGATCGGTTTTGGTGTGGCAAATTTTGGCCTAACTACTATCATCAAGGGCTCGATCCCCGTACTAGTAGCCATCTATCCGGTCGCTATTATGCTTATCATCCTCTCGCTTATCAATCCGCTAATAGACTCCAGCAAGCTGGTTTACCGCAGCTGCGTTTACGTCTGCGTGGTAGTAGGAACCATAAACGGCCTTGATATCGTCGGCGTCTCCGTGCCGCTAGTGACGGATCTTGTTAAAAAAATGCCGTTTTACGACTCTATGCTTGGCTGGATCGTGCCTAGCGCGGTAGCGTTTGCGGCGACGTATATCCTTCATCTCGTGCTTGAAAAGAGAGAAAATACTTTTTAACTACTAGCAGCAAGGCGCCAAATTCGCATAAACGGCGCCTTGCGTCAAATTTACCAGGCTAAAAATTTAAAATCTCGGCTAAATTTTCGCAAAAATTTAAAAAAGGAAACGATATGAGCAAACAAGACGAGGCGCTAGCGTTAGCGCAGGATTTTGAGCGAGAGGGCTTTGGCGCGTCTGATTTATACGAGCGGTTTTGGCGGCTAGAGGGCGACGAGGCGGCGTGTTTTACGCTAGCTGATAGCTTACTGCGCGGGCGGCGAGAGAGCGGGGCGCTACTAGATGACGCTATGAGCTACGTTAGCAAAGAGGATTTTAGGGCTTTGGTCTCTACGGCGATGGAGATTTTGCGCGAGGAGGGCGAGGCTCAAAACGAGGCGCAAAGAGATAAAAAACAAGCAGATAAAAATAGCGCGCGACAAATAAACGCCCAGGGGATCATCGCCGTAGCAAGCCTAGAGTTTGCGCCGCTTTTGCACCCGTTTCTTAGCGATATTTTTAGCTTGCGACCGAACGACGGGACATACTATGAGTGCTATCCGTGGCGCGAGCTAGACTACGAGAGCTCGCAGATCTGGCGCGAGAGGCTAGCTAACGCGCAAACTAGCAGGGGCGATAAACAAAGGCTTTTTGAGTGCCTGCTGCAAACAAGACAGCCGCGAAATATAAAATTTGCCTGCGAGACTGCGGCGGCGGAGAAGTTTTTGAAGCATAAAGGCAGCCTTAGCGAGCATCTGGGCTACTATTTGGAGGACGTAGGCTTTACGCTTGAGAGGGTTAAATTTACGGGAGGCGCAAACGGCGCGGAGCTGGCGGATGAAAATTTAAGCCAAACGCAAGGCGTCATAAATGACGTCAAATTTAACGCTAGCAAGCTAAATTCGCAAGCGGATGAAAATTTAAACGACTGCAAATCCGGCAAAAACGCTCCGCGCGAAGAAAACCGAGTCCAAAAAGCGCAAGCTAGCGATGAAATTAGTATCGGCGGCGAAGCGTTTAGGCTAAAAAGATACTGCGGCGAGCGCGCGTATCACATTGCGTTTAGGCAGGGGTATTTTAGCGAGCCGTTTGCCGCGCATCAAGCTAAAAATCACCCGACTTGGGGACTATGGACGGACGAAGCGCAAAAAGGCGAAAGCAAGGAAGCTGCGGAAGCAAATTTAAGCGAGATGAAGTATAAAATCGGCGGAGTTTTAGACGAGCCTTGCGCGGACGAGGAAAATCCGCTCTTTCATCTTATCACGCTTAATCCGGTGCCTAGCGAGCTACCGGTACGCTCGCTGCCTAGCCTAACCCTAGCCGCGCACGTTAGAGAGATAAGCGAGGGCGAGACGGCGTTTTACGAACACGACCGGCTGGGCAAGCCAAAGCGTATCGGCGAGAGGTCGCAGGTAGAGTACGTAGACGACGAGCCGGCGAGGCAGGATCTGGCGCGTCTGCGCGTAGCGCCTAAGCGCTGGCGCAAGCAGGACTGGGCGCTATCAAACGGCAGGCAAAATCTATCTCGCGTAGGCGGTGAGCCGTCGTGGATACAGAGCGCGCAGGTGCCGACGTGTCCGATATGCGGCGAGAAAATGGAGTTTTTGATGCAGTTAGATAGTGGGCTTCCTAGCGGCGAGGACGGGGAGCTACTTTTTGGCAGCGGCGGGATACTTTACGTATTTTGGTGCGAGAAGTCGCGGGTTAGCGCGTTTTTTATGCAGTGCACGTGAGGCGGTTAGATCGCGCGTTTACGGAGCTAAATTTAGAACTAAATTATACGGCTTGGCTCATGAGGGCATTAAAATTTGACTACGCCCCCAAGCCTTTTGGCGCAGCGCAAATTTGCCGTATTTTTGATGATAAATTTAAGGCTAAAAACAGTCTAAATTTACGCGGCCAGCTAAAAGCAAAAGCTGCTCTAGCGCACTGGCAAAGCCGTTTTGGATAAATTTAAACAAAAAGGATAACGATGAACCTACATTTAGATAAGATAGAGCCTTTTTGCACTACCGATACGCAAAAAGAACTTTTAAAGAAGATAAAAAAGATACAAAAATTTCGCATTAGACGATTTAGCGATAGCTATTTGCTAGAGGGCTTGCTGTTTAGCTTTTACGTCGAGGAGAAATTTGAACCCGTAATGCTTTACTACGATGAGATAATCAGCCTGCCTTTTGACGAAAGCTTTCCTTTGTGGGATGATTTTTGGGATTTTTTGTCTATTTTTTATATCAATCCGCTATGTACGCAAGCGCAAAAAGAGGCGATTTTCGCGCGCTACGAAGAGGTCTTGCGCCATAAGGTATCAGCCGAGCTTGCGGATATGCAGTTTCTTTTTACCGACTTTTTTAAAAATATCATTTCTTTAAAAGCGGTCAAAG
>CAURKB010000037.1:0-16369 GCA_963525315.1 uncultured Campylobacter sp.
CCGCATACGATATCCAAAAGGTCTGGTCTCCGCTTTTGTTCTCGTTACGCGTTTTCATCTAGCATACTCGCCTTTTCGATGGTTTGCAAGATATCATTCGCCTCTTTATCAAGCTCGTCGATGTCTTGCTTTAGCCCTTCAATGAGCGCGCTATTATCATCATAAGCCTCGATTGCTTCGTCGTCAAAAGCCTTTTTAAATGCCTGCACCCCATCGATCAAGCTCTCTTTAAAGCCATCCATTGCAAGTTTTTGTTTTTCTAAGATTTCACTACTAAATTTAGAAAGAGACTCACTGAAATTTTTAACATTATACTCTAGTTCGCCCACGCTCTTTTCAAGCCTTGCGATACGCTCGCCGCCCACGTCGTATAACCTGTTGTACTGCTCGGCAAATTTTAACTGCATATCTTTGATGTTGCCGTTAAATTTGTTGATAACGTTTAAGATTTCGGCATGAACCTTGATGAGGTCTTTTTGATCTTTTGAGGATCTTAGCAGCGTATTCATCGTCTCTTTGATGTGTCCGCCGCTTAGTTTTACGGCCTCTTCCTCATTTTTTAAGATATTTGTAAAAGTTTTAAATTTAGCCTCGATAGTTTTGTCGAGCTCCTCGAAAAACTCGGCATTACTAACGTGCTCAAATATCACTCCGATCTTCTCAAAGTGCCTTAAATTCTCTTGCAAATATCTTCTATCAAGCTCTTCTTTCGTCCAAAAAAAGCCGCTCGTAGCGTTTTTTTGCCTTCGCACTAGCGTTTCAAATTTACTCGTTCCGTATTTTTCAAAAAATATCCACCAAAGCGCCAAAAAAATACCGTAGATAGAGACGTAAAATGCAGTCGCTACGCCGCTAAGAAGGGTTGAAATTTCGGTTTCAAGTTCGGTAGTATTTGAAGAATTAAACTCCGGCATAGAAACAGCGATACTGATAAACGTTCCTAAGATGCCTAGCATCGGGAAGATACCGGCACCCACGGAAGCAAAATTTTCGTTACGCAAATTTCTGGTGTAATAAGCGACAAATTCGTCAAATCCGGCATTTGATTTCGTATCTTTACCGATAACCAAAAGATGCTTGATGATGTATTCTTTTAAATTTCGCTTAAAATCAGCCCCGCTTTGCTCGAAATAGCAGCAAGCAAGCTCGGCGCTATTTTTAGCAAAGATTAGCGAGATCACCCAAATAATACCCATCATAACGACCGTATGTAGGCCGATTTGAAAATCTATATACCCAAAATATCCAAGAAGCGCCGCCAGATATATCGCCGTCGGCAAAAATATAATTTTCGCATACACGAAAAACGACTGCCTGCCCTTTACTTCAGGCAGCGTCAAATCGGTAAAACTATCGTTCTTTGCTTCTTTTTTGGGTTCCATCGTAAGCCTTAATTTCTATTTAAGCAGTTTAAATCCTCAAACGCCGTTAGCAGGCGCTTTACCATCGACTCCTCGCCGGCACGCAAAAATTTACGCGGATCGTAATATTTTTTATTTGGCTTATCTTCGCCTTCGGGGTTGCCGATCTGACCTTGCAAATAGGCGCGATTTTTCGCCTCGTAGCCGCGCACGCCGTCCCAAAACGCCCACTGAGTATCCGTGTCGATATTCATCTTTACCACGCCGTAGCTAACGGCGTCTTTGATATCCTTTAGCTCGCTACCGCTACCGCCATGAAATACGAAATTTACGGGTTTATCGGTTGGGGTTTGAAATTTATCCGCGACGTATGCTTGCGAATTTTTCAAAATTTCCGGTCGCAATACGACGTTGCCCGGCTTATACACGCCGTGAACGTTACCGAAACTTGCCGCTATGCTAAATCTATCGCTGATTTTGCTTAGCCTCTCGTATGCCTGCGCGACATCTTCTGGCTGGGTATAAAGAAGCGCGTTATCTACGCTAGTGTTATCCACGCCGTCCTCTTCGCCGCCCGTTACGCCAAGCTCGATCTCTAGGCTAATGCCAAGCTCGCTAAGCTCCGCTAAATACTTCTCGCAAGTGCTTAAATTTTCATTGAGGCTTTCCTCGCTAAGATCAAGCATGTGCGAGCTAAAAAGCGGCACGCCGTGAACCTTTTTGTATTCGCGGCTAAATTTAACCAGCTCATCAATCCACGGCAGTAGCTTTCTAGCCGCGTGATCGGTGTGAAGGATCACCGGCACGCCGTAAGCCTTAGCTAGCAGATGCACGTGCTGCGCGCCGGCTACCGCGCCTAGGACGTCTGCATCCTTACACGCTTTACCGGCGTAAAAACCCGCTCCGCCGTTACTAAACTGGATGATAACGGGTGAGTTAGCCGTCTTTGCCGCTTCTAAAACGGCATTTACCGAGTCGCTTCCGACCACGTTTACCGCAGGCAAGGCAAAGCCCTGCTCTTTTGCGTATTTATACAGCCTAGTTACGTCATCACCGCTTAAAACGCCGGCTTTTACTACGTCTAAAACACCCATTTTACCGACCTTATTTATATTCTACTTTAGCTTTAGCGCGAAGCTCGTCGCCTCTTTTTTTGATATCGTTTCTAAATTTCTCCATCTTTATGCTACCTTCGATCTGAGGTTTTACCTCGTTTAGGCTAACGGTACCGGCAGCCTTGCTATCCTCTTTTAGGATTACGTGGTAGCCGAAATTCGATTTAACAGGTTTTTGAGTTACTTCGCCTTTTTTAAGAGCAAATGCGGCGTCTGCAAAAGGTTTTACCATCTGAGATTGACCGAACCAGCCTAGCTCGCCGCCGTTTACGGCTGAACCTTGGTCTGTAGATTTATATTTAGCTAACTCTTCGAATTTTTTAACCAGCGCATCGTCTTTTAGCCCTTTTAGTGCGGCTATTACGTCGTTTGCTTCTTTTTCGGTAGCTACTAGGATGTGCTTAGCTCTTACTTGCGCAGGTACGGCAAATTCGGCTTTGTTTTTATTATAAAAATCGCTGATTTCGCTATCGCTTACTTTTATATTGTCGAAAATTCTCTTCATCCAAAGATCAAGCGCAAGATTGTTTTTTAGCTCTTCAAGAGCGGCTTTGTAGTCGTCGGTCTTATCTAGTCCGCTCTTTTTAGCCTCGTCTAGAAGCAGTTTTCTGTTGATAGTTTCGTCGATCACTTTTTTTTGCGTGTCTTTAGGTAGTTGCTCAAGAGTAACGCCAGGCATAGCAGCAAGCGTGAAAGCTACGTCCTTATCGGTTATGCTAGAACCGTTTACGGTGGCGTATTCCGCCGCGTTTAGGCTTAAAGCCGCAGCCAAACTAAGAGATGCGAATAAAATTTTATTCATCTTTGTTCCTTAAATTTAGATTTTTGCGAGGGTGATTATAGCAGGAAAGTCATTAAATATAAGTTATAATTCATCGAAAATTTAAATAAAAACGGCTAAAATCGGCGCTATGAGAACGAAAAAAGACATAAACGCTATCAAAAATTTATTTTTAGAAAATTTCAAGGACGCGGGCAGCGAGCTTAGATTTCAGAGCCTTTACGAGCTGCTCGTGTGCGTGATGTTAAGCGCGCAATGCACCGATAAGCGCGTAAATTTGATCACGCCTTCGCTTTTTGAGGCATACCCGGACGTCGCGAGCCTAGCGCAGGCAAATCTAGCCAGCGTAAAAGCGCTCATAAGCTCCTGTAGCTTTTTTAACAACAAGGCCGAAAATTTGATCAAAATGGCAAAGAGCGTGATGAGCGAATTTGGCGGCGAGATACCGACGACCGAAAAAGAACTGATGAGCCTAGCGGGCGTGGGTCAAAAGACTGCTCACGTCGTGCTGATCGAGCATTTTGGATCAAATTTGATGGCCGTGGATACGCACGTTTTTCGCGTGGCGCATAGGCTTGGTCTTAGTAGGGGTAAGACGCCCGAAGCCGTCGAGCTTGATCTAACCAAAGCCTTTAAAAAGCAGCTAAATACGCTTAATCAAGCGATGGTGCTTTTTGGCCGCTACACCTGTAAGGCGGTAAAACCAAACTGCAAAGAGTGCTTTTTAAACGAGCTGTGCAGCAGCAAGGATAAGAATTTTCCGTAAATTTAAGCCTGCAATGCGGGTTTAAATTTGATGAAATTTTCAAAATTTGTTTCTTGGTAGCCGTGTTTTATAAAATAGCTGCAAATTTAAATCAAATTTGGATGTAAGAAGCTAAGACGAAGTATTTTTGAGATGGATTTGGATGTCGTGCAGAAATTTTAAGTCAAGGCTAGACCTCTGCTTGCAGTTGCGAGCAAAGCGAAGTCAAATCTAATTCAAAAACAACGTAGAGACGCCGCAAACATAATTTCTATAAAAACACTCAAAATACGAGTCGCCGCAAAAATTTTAAGGCGAAGTATTTTTGTTCTAGACGAGGCGGATTTAAATTTTACGACGGGAGCTACCTAGTCGGTAGTGACCGAGTAAAATTTAAATCCAACGAAGTATAGGACAAAAAGACAAGCCGCTCCGAACTACTGAAGCCTAACGATGATACTTCTTACGACTTCCGCCATCATCTCCACCGACGCTATCTCGCAGTGCTCGTTCACGGAGTGAGGCGAGTGGATGTTTGGGCCTATGGAGCAGGCTTGCAGCTCGGGTTGTTTTGCGACCAGTACGCCGCACTCAAGGCCTGCGTGCACGGCGGCAAATTTGGCCTGCGGCTTTTGTTTTTGCAGTTCTTCGAGCACTAGATGCGCGAAGTCGCTGACGTGCGGCGCCCAGTTTGCCGAGCGGTCGGTTACTCTTACCTCAAAACCCAGCGCGCTAGCCAGCGTAGCGGTTTCAAAGCCCAGATTTTCAAGCCCCTCTCGCTTCATCGCGCGTCCAAAAAAGTCAAACTCGATCACGCCCTCTTTTTGCTTAACGGTCGAGAGATTTATGCTTTCATTTACCATACCAAGCTGCGTGTCGTAGCTGCGCACGCCCTGAGCGAATGAGTTAATTAGCGCCAAAATTTTGCCGCTGTTTACCAGCACGTCCGCTTCGCCCTCGCCTAGGCTCTTTACCCACGCCAGGCCGCGCTGCTTTGGCTCATGCGAGCACAGCACCTTACACACGGCGTTTGCGGGGATCGAGTTGCTCCTCTCGCCAAAATCCAGACTGATTAGCTCACAGCCCTCCTCGGCTAGGAATTTCGCTAGCAGCTTCGTTGCGTTTGGGATATTTTTGTGTATCTCGTTGCCCGAGTGCCCGCCGCTAAGCCCCGTGACGCCGATCTCGTAAATTTTGCCGCTCTTTTTGACGCTCACGGCGTCTATTTTTGCGCTCACGTTTATGCCGCCGGCGCATCCCAGAGTCACGCGGTCGTCCTCTTCGCTGTCTAAATTTAGCAGATTGGGCGATAAAATTTTACCTTTAAAGGCATTTGCGCCCACGAGCCCTACCTCTTCGTCGTTGGTAAATAGGCACTCTAAATTTGCAAACTCCCGCATCGCGCCCATCATTATCGCTACGCCGATGCCGTCGTCAGCGCCTAGAGTCGAGTTTTTGGCTCTTAGGATGCCGTCCTCTTCGATGAGCTCTAAATTTGGCGCTGCGCCCACGCAAACCATGTCGTAGTGGCTTTGCAAGCAGATTTTAGGCTCGCCCTTTACGGCGTGGATGTTGCCAGCCTCGTCGATGTTTACGCTAAAGCCCTGAGAGCGCGCAAAATCCGCTAAAAACTCCCTCATCTGCTCCGTTTCGCAGCTACAGTGAGGAATTTCACACAGCCTCTTAAAATCGTTCATAACCTCGTTTTTTTGCATGTTTGCTCCTTAAATTTACTTAACTATCTCGCCCGTGTAGCCAGTCGTCGCCACCGCATCTAGCAGCTGCTTCTCGCTCACGCCGTCTTTCGTCTCGACGCGGGCGGTTTTGTCATGCAGGCTAGCCTTGGCGCTGATGACGCCGTCGACGTTCAGTAGAGCTTTACGCACCATCGCCGTACATAGCGGACAGTGCATCCCCTCGACTTTGATGATGAAATTTTGATTTGCGAATGCCACGCTTGCAAGCAGTAAAATAGATAGAATTTTATTCATAAATTTTTCCTAAAACTTCGGGGTATGATAGCAGAATAATCACAAAAATAGCTAAAAAAACGTAGATGAAGATCCATTTTTTGCGGCGAGTTGCGATATCGCAGGATTTTGGCTTTTTGAAAAAATAAAACGCGCTCGCCGCAAAGCAGATCGCGGCAAGTGCGGTAAAATAGGGTCTCAGCTCGGTTAAGCTCTCTATGGCCTCAGAGCTTAGCAGGCTAAATGAAGCGCCGAAAATCAAAAATAAAAGCGCGGGCAGGCAGCAAAGAGTCGCCGCCAGCGCGCTTATTACCGACGCCAGAGCTAGCCAAAAGCCCTTCATTTGACCTCTTGAGACTTGTAGTCGTAGCTAAAATCTTTCGGAGAATAATAATTTAGCACGTTGTCGTCCACTTCGCCGTAAGGATAGCCGAAGTTATTTAGCGGGAATTCCGCGGGCTTCGGCGATAGGACAAAGTCGCGCGCGTCGTTAAAGCCGATCCAGCACATCTCCCAGTTGCCGAACAAAAACTCGCGAACTTTGGCGAGCTTGCTATCGTCGTTGCTTAGCTTCTCGCCTAGGCGAACCTTCGCGACGTCCGCAGGATCGACAGGGATCCAGCCGTATCCTTTGAGATAAAATTCCGCTCTGCAGTGCTGACCGCCAGAGATTGCCGCAAGACCCTTATCATCGGCCTTTCCCATCTCGTTTGAAAATCTGCTCTGCCCTACTCTGATGCCAAAAATCTCGCGAGCAGGTATACCCACGGCGCGGCAGAGCCCTACGAATACGGAGTTTATGTCGGTGCATTTGCCCACGAGTTTGCCGCTTTCAAGGATCGCCTTTACGTCGCCCGTGCCGCAGCCTAGGATACTGTTATCGCGCTGCATGGTGTTTGCCACCCACGTGTAGATCGCCTTTGCGCGCTCTAGATCGCCTTTTACGCCTTTAGTGATCTCCTCTGCTTTTTGCTTTACGATGCCGTCGTTTGGGATATGTTGGGTCGGTTTTAGAAAATGCTCAATCTCGGGACTTAGCTTTTCGTTCGGGTTAAATTTAACCTTGCTAAAATCGGTGTTTCGCTCAAAGGTTTCTACTCTAAATTTAACGCTAAGCGTAGGCTTTGCCACCTCGGCGTAGTCCACGTAAAGCGTCGGGATTGCGTCGTAGTTTACAGACGGATTAGCGAAATTGCCGTCAAATTTGACGTCGCTCACGCTTTGATACTCTCTAATAAACGGTAGCGGTATCCACAGCCTGGTTTTCTTGCCCGCCTCTAAAATTTCGTGATTTAGAGTTACGTCAAAAACCCTCTTGTTGCCCACGGCCTTGTTCCCTCCAAAAACGGTGACGGGAGTTGCCATAACGGCGCCTAAAATCGCAGTGTTTCTTAAAAAATCGCGTCTTTGCATGAAATGCCTTGTATAAATAATAGTTGTCCCGCAACTCTTGAGCGGTATTTTACTAAGAAAGGCTAAATTTGGCTTTAAACAGCGGTATTTTCGCGAGTCGTTTGGGCGTGGCCAAATTTGGATAATTTTTTAAATTTTACAGGCCAAGACCTGCACTGCGAAAGTGCTAAATTTGATTTGGTTAAATTTAATGTTATGAAGATATTTGGGTTGCGCCATATTTGCAATTACAAACTAAAACCAAAGAGCTGCTTTTCTCTTTTCTTCGGGAGAGGAAGGGGGTTCTACTTACGAAGCGTCGCCCCTTCCTCTCCCATGCCCTCTCCACCCCCACTGCACGTGAGATGTGGCGACATAGCTTTGCTGACGCAAAGCGTCGCAAATTTAAATTTGACATTTTCAAGATACGGGTCTCGGTTAGGTAAAATTTAAAGCAGAAATTTACAAATTTGACTTCAAGTTTGAATAGGAAAACCAAGGCGAAGTATTTTGAGATGGATTTGAATGTTGTGCGGTAAAATTTTGGCGAAGATAGAACGCATAGTTCATCGAGCCAAAATTTTACAAACTCCACAAAAAGCGCTCGCGAGACAAGCCGTTATTTAAACGCGACAAACGTCGCAAAATTCCCCCATCTAAAAATACATTCAACGCTCTTAAACCCCGCGTTAAGCGCCAAATTTCTATTTTCCGCTTCGGTGTATGGTATGAGCACGTTTTCTAGCGCCTCGCGTTTTTGCGCGATTTCGTAGAGCGAGTAGCCTTGTTCGAGCTTGTATTTTTCGTAGATTTCGATCATATTTTTACTCAGCGTCTTGTCTTCAAAAATGAGCTTCTCGCTAAAAACAAACACGCCGCCGTCATTTAGCGCGCGGTAAATTTTAGCCACGAAATCCTGACGCTTAGGCGGGCGGATAAACTGCAGCGTGTAGTTCATCAAAAAGGCGTCTCGGGAGTCAAATTCGCACTCTAAAATGTCCGCTAGCTCAAGCTCGATCCTAGCGCCGTAGGCCTCTATCTTTGCGCGCGCGTTTTGCAGCATGGCAGGCGCGTTATCCACACCTTTTAGCGCGAGATCGCTTCTTTTGCGCCAAAGGGCCAGCAGTGTCGAGGCGGTCGAGCAGCCAAGGTCTACCGCGCTTGCGCCTTGCGGTAAAATTTGCGCTAAAAAATCGGCGATCAGCTTTTGCGAAGCCGCGTAATACGGCACCGAGCGCCCGATCATATCGTCAAACACCGACGCCACGCTAGCGTCAAATTCAAACTGCTTTTTTATCGGCTCTTTAAAGATTTCGTCCTTCACGGCTCGCTCCTTTTAGTATTTGCGGCAGCGATATAAAGGTCGCACACGCCGACAAACTCCATCGCCTGCTTGATGTCGATATAAATTTGACGCTTTAGCTCCTCTAGGCTTGCAAATTTACGGTTATCGCGCAGCCGCTTGATAAAGCAAACCGCGACGTTGCCGGTGTCCGCGATATTTTCGTTTAGCACGTGCGTCTCGACGCTAAAGTTACCGTCCGTGCTCACGCGGTTGCCGATAAAAGTGACCGAACCGTAGGTCTTGTATCCGATGCGGGTTCTCGTCGCATATACGCCCTCACGCGGCAAAAGGTAGCTTTTGATGTCCAAATTTAGCGTCGGTACGAGCTCGCGCGACCCGATGCCTTGCCCATTTATCACGCGACCTTCGATTGAGTATTCGCGCCCTAGCAAAAGGTTTGCCTTGTAGATCTCGCCTTGTTTTATGTACTCGCGTATGGCCGAGCTGTGCACGCCCATGCCCTCGAAGCAAAACTCGTCTACAATCTCTACTTCGCCGTCAAAAATGCGCGCTAAATCATACTTATCCCACGCCCTGCCGCGACCGAATCTAAAATCAAAACCGACGACGATTTTTTGCAGATTTTTAAAATCGCGCTTCAAAAGCGCGATAAACTCCTCGCCGCTAAGCCCTTTTATCTCATTAAAATCATACAAAAAACACGGGTAGCGAGAGTATTCGGCGCGCTTTAGGCCGGGCGTTATGTTGGCCTTATTTTTATCGATCACGACCAGCCCGCCGTACTCGCCTAGGCGCTTTAAAAGCTCCTTGTGGCCGCGGTGCACGCCGTCAAAGTGTCCGATCGCCACGGCCGTGATATTATCTTTTGTTAAAAGCGTAGAAAAATTCGGCATTTCCTTCCTTTCCTTTTACCTCGCATTCAAGCGTCTGGCGCATTATCCAGCCCAAATTTGCCGCCGCAAGCTCAAATTTAGCCCTTGCTTCTCGCACGGCTTTTGCGTCCGTTACGACGCCTTTTTTGTTTCGTTTAGCGCTCCTGCCGACCTCAAACTGCGGCTTAAAAAGCAGGATAATGTCGCAGTTTTGTCCCGCTAGCGCGTCGATAGAGGGCAAAATTTCTTTAAGCGAGATGAAGCTCACGTCGCAGGTGATGAGATCAAATTTTGGCGCGACGTTTTTGGCGGTGCTGGAGTCAAGCTCGGCGTCTTGGATTTTCGGCGCCAAATTTACGCCGGCCGAATTTACCTCGCCCGTCTTAGCGCCAATCTGCCTTAAATTTGAAGGCGTAAAAGCGTCTTTGCTCAGCTCGCCCAAAAATCCGTCTTGCCGGGCAAAATTTGATTTGCCGAACTTAAAATTCGGCTCGATTTGGGTTTTTAAATTTTGCTCTGAGCCGTCAAATTTAGCATCTTTGGCCGAGTTTTGAAACCCTGCCGTAAACTCTCGCACGTCGGTATTTTCAGCCACTATCACGCGCGAATCGGCTCGCAGGCTTTCATCTAACTGAGAGCTGCCCACGTCTAGCGCGGTAACGCTTTTTACGCCGTTTTGCAGCAAAATTTGCACGAAACCGCCCGTGCTCGATCCGACGTCGAGGGCGTTTTTGCCTTTGACTTCTAGCGGATAAGCCGCCAAAAAGCTTTTTAGCTTTAGAGCGCCGCGTCCGACGTAGATTTCGCCGACGAGTTCGATCTTTGCGCCGTTTGGGTTTAAATTTCGCTCGCCGTTACGAGCTTTTTCGCACGCAGCCCCTAAGGCGTCCGTCAAATTTGCGTCGCATAAAATTTTAGTTTCCGTCGTCGCGCTCTTTTTGGCGTCGCCGTTTTTGCCGTCACTCAAATTTACGCTTGCCGTACCGTCTAAATTTAGTCCGTCCGAGCCGTCAAATTTATCAAATTCGCCAACCTCAAAGCTGGGTTTATAGCAAATTTTGCCGTTAAGCAAAATTTTGCCGTTTTTTATGAGCTCGGCGGCTTTGTTTCGGCTGATATTTAGGCGGCTTGCGACAAATAGATCAAATCTCAATCATCCGCCTTAGCTCGTCCTCGGTTATCGTCGCGACGCCTAGTTCGCGTGCTTTATCTAGCTTGCTGCCCGCCTCCTCGCCGTAAAGCACGAAGTCGGTTTTTTTACTCACCGAGCCGCTTACCCTCACACCGTTTGCTTCCAAAACCCTTTTAAATTCATCCCTGCTCTTGCTAAGCGTGCCCGTTATCACAAATGTCTTGCCGCTTATCGCGCTTTGCTTCGTCTCGTAAATTTGCGCTTGCGGGCTAACAAAACGCAAAATTTCGTCCAAATTTTGCCTATTTACCTGCATAAACTCCGCGTAACTCTCCGCCATCGCCTCGCCGAACCCTTCGATCGCGGCGACTTCACCGTAACTTAGCTCGCGCCAGTTTTGCGGGTAAATTTGCGCTATCTTTTTGGCCGCTACCTCTCCGATGTGCTCGATGCCAAGGCTTGCTATAAAGCTGTGTAAAGCCGGCGTACGGCTAGCCTCGATGGCGCCGAGCAGATTTGCGATCTTTTTATCTTTAAAGCCCTCAAGTCGCGCCAAATCCTGCACCGTAAGCTCGTAAATGTCGGCGATTTTAGCGACCAAGCCCGCTTCAAAAAGCTGATTTACGATCGCTTCGCCAAGACCGTCGATATTTAGGCACTTTTTGCTCGCAAAATGTATGAGCGAATTTATCACGCGAGCCTTGCACTCGAGGTTTTGACACTTGATAAAAACGCCCTCATCAAGCAGCATAGACCCGCATACGGGACACTCGCGCGGCCGCTCGATAGGCGTTTGCGAGCCGTCTCTGCGCTGCTTGAAGACGCCGGTGATCTTGGGTATCACGTCGCCCGAGCGGATAATGCTGATAAAATCGCCCTTTTGTACGCCTAGGCGCTCGATCTCGTCGAAGTTATGCAGCGTGGCGGACTTTACGGTCGCGCCGTCGATATTTACGGGCTCTAGCACGCCCACCGGAGTCACGACGCCGCTGCGCCCGACCTGAAACGCTACGTCAAGCAGCCGCGTGGTCTTTTCGATCGCGGGAAATTTATACGCGACCATAAATTTAGGAAATTTCTCCGTGTAGCCAAGCTCCTCGCTAGCCGCGATGTTCTGCACGCGCACCACCAGACCGTCCATCATAAAGGGCTTGCTATCTCGCTGCGCCACGAGCTGCTTATACGCATCCTCGATCTGCTCGGCAGTGCGGCAAATTTTAAAAAACTCCTCACGCTCAAAGCCCTGCGAATAGATAAAATCCATCATCTGCGAGTAGGTTTCAAGGCCCAAATTTTGCTCGCCGTAGCCCCAGGGCTTAAACCTCAGCCTGCGCGACGCCGTCACTGCGCTATCTAGCTGGCGCAGGCTGCCGGCGGCCGCATTTCTAGGATTTGATAGCTGAGGCTCGCCCCTTTGCGCGCGGGCGAAATTTATCTCGTCAAAGTCGTTTTTAGCGATCACGACCTCGCCGCGGATCTCGATCATGCCGTTATAGGCGATTTGTAGCGGGATATTTTTGATGACTTTTGCGTTGCTAGTTACATCCTCGCCCGTTATGCCGTCGCCGCGCGTGATGGCTCGCACGAGAGCGCCGTTTTCGTAGAGTAAATTTAAGCTCGCGCCGTCAAATTTAGGCTGAAGCGCAAACTCCAGCCCCTCTTTGTCGCCGCGCTTTAGCCACGCTAGCAGCTCATCAAAACTAAAAATATCCTCCATCGACCACATACGAGCGCCGTGGCGAGCCTTGACAAAGCCTTCGCTAACCTCGCCGCCCACGCGCTTTGTCGGGCTAAATATCGAGATATCGCCTAGATTTGTCCTCTCAAAATCAAGTACTTTATGATAAAGCTTGTCGTACTCCTCGTCGGTGGCTATGGGCGCGTCGTCGGTGTAGTAGGCCTTCGCCCACGCGTTTAGCGTATCTACGGCCTCTAAATACTCTTTTTTATCCATTTTTCCTCGTTAAATTTGCTTTGCTTACCACGCCGCGAGCTTTCTCATCGCGTTTTCCAGCCTAAACATCTGCGCATGTTCGGCCACATCGTGCGTGCGGATGATCTGCGCGCCGTTTCTAAAGGCCTCTAGATGCAGATAGAGGCTGCCCGGCAAGCGGTCTTTTATCTCGCTAGGACTATAAAAATTTATAACCGATTTTCTGCTAGCGCCGGCTAAGATCGGCAAACCGAAGCGTAAAAAATGCTCTAAATTTTTTATCAAAATCATATTTTGCTCCGCCGTCTTGCCAAAGCCGATTCCCATGTCCAGCACGATATCGCGGCATCCAAGATCCTGCGCCGCGGAGATCTTAGCCTCGAAAAACGCGTCTATCTCGCCTAGCAAATCATCATAATGCGGGTTATCCTGCATATTTTCTGGGCTATTTTGCATGTGCATGAGGCAGTAGCTCGCGCCGTACCGCGCCGCTAGAGCGCAGAGGCCAACGTCGCCCGTGATATCGTTTATCATCTTAAAGCCGTGATTTAGCGCGTACTCTAGGCAGTACATATCAAAGCTATCTAGGCTAAATATCGCCTTTTCGTGCAAATTTAGGCGGTAAATTTCGGCGACGATTTTTTCCAACCTGGCAAACTCGACCTCGCGTCCGACGTATTTGCTACCGGGCCGCGAGCTCACCGCACCCACGTCGATATACTCCGCACCCTGCTCGATCATCTCTTCGATGCGAGCTATACCGCTTTTTTCGTTCACGCGGCTTGCGGCGTTAAAGCTATCTTCATTTACGTTTACGACGCCCATTATCTGCGCGCGCTGCGGTTTTTTAAACGAAGATTTTAAAAATTTAGCCAAATTTTTTAGCCCGAAATCCTGAGCGGCCTCTTTTTTGGCAAGCGCAAGAACTTGCGCATCCGTAGCCATTAAAAGAGCGGCCGAATTTGCTCCGCCCAAAATCACGTCGCGGTTAGTCACGAGCTCCGCGCCCACGCTTAGCGCGTCTTGTTTTAGGATATTGGCCGCCGGCGAGCGCAAATCTTTAATCAAAAAAAAGTTGATCGCCGACTTTTTTTTCATCAAATTTCGCCCCTCGTCGCTAGGACGGATAATCTCGCAAATCTCGTTAAAATCAGTTTGCGGATTAATTTTAAAAATTTTCATCTAAGCCCTTTTTCGTAAATCATAAGAAGTATCGGCGTAAGAAGCGCGTGGGTTTTGGTATTTAGCTCGGCTAGGCGCACGGCTTTGAAAAAATACTCAAGCTCTTCGGCGCTAAATTTGACCCCCTGCGCCGTAGCCTCGAGAGCTATGGCTGCGATTAGCTCTTTTAGGTCGTTTTTGCCGAGCTTTTCGGAGCGTTCAAAAGCTGATTTTTCATCGATAAAGGCGCAAATTTCTTTTAGCTCCAGACGTTTATAATCTAGTCCCGTTTTTTCTCGCTGCTTTTTTTCGAGTCTATTTTCGGCAACTAGGCGCGAGCGGACGGTCGGCAGGAGCATGTTTTTCGACTCGCAAGCTATGATAAAAAAGATATTTTTAGGCGGTTCTTCGATGATTTTTAGTAGAGAGTTTTGGGCCTCGACGCGGAAATTTTTAGCGCCTAAAACCAGCAGTTTGGGCTCGCTCTCGGCGATATAGGCCTCGGCGGCGACCTCTTTTGCGTTTTCTAGCAAAAAGTCCTCGGCAAAAAAAAATCTAACCGAATTTACGCCGTAAAGCCCTAAAATTTCCTCTTTTAAGGCTTCAAAATCGCTCGTGATTACGATTTTGCTTCGCATAGCCTAAAGCGTTACTTTCGCAAATAAAGCAGCGTCTATGCTCTTATCAAAGAGCCTAAACAGCGACAAAAGCTTGATATCTAGCGCGCCGTCGGAGGAGCTTAGATAAAAGCTATTTTGCGCCTGCTCGTCAAAAAGCCACATGTAGCTATCGTCCTTGCCTTTGGCGATCTGCGAGCTTTTATCCGCGCTTTTACCGACGTAAAAAAACACGTAACCGTTTGGAAAAGCAAGGCTAAGCATATCTAAAAGCAGCGAGACTTCCTCTTTCGAGCCGATATTTTCAAAAGACGGATAAAGCGCCTTTAGCGAAAAAAAAGGCAGCACGGGGCGAGCGTTCGTGGGTTTGTTTATATTTTTTAAAAAATACTCCTCAAACCAGCCGCGCTCGCTATCGGTTATCAAGATAAACGCGCGCCCTTCTAGTAAAAATTTAAGCTTCGAGGCGAGCAAAGGCGTCCACTCGGTGCGCCTCTCCTCCATCCAGCTCATCAGCGAGCCCTCCTCGCGGATGGCTTCTAGCGTCCATTTTATAAAATCGCTCATTTATCGAGTTTATAAGCTTCGTGTAGTGCGCGAACGGCTAGCTCGCCGTATTTTTGATCGACGATCATCGAGATTTTTATCTCGCTAGTCGAGATCATTTGGATATTTATACCTTCGTTTGCTAGCGTTTGGAATGCTAAAGACGCCACTCCGGTGTGGCTTTTCATACCTACACCCACTACCGAGACCTTAACTATCTCGTCGTTGTATAAAATTTCCCTCGACGCGCTTAGTTTATCCATACACTCTTTTGCGACGTGAAGCTCGTTTTGCGGTACGGTAAAGCCTAAATTCGTCGTGCCGTCCTGGCCTACGTTTTGGATTATCATATCTACGTTTATGTTTTTTTCTGCAAGCGCGGTGAAAATTTCAGCCGCGATGCCCGGCTTATCGACCACGCCCCTTAAAGTTACTCTAGCTTGATTTTTATCTAGCGCGATACCGCTTACTAGCACTGCTTCCATACTCTCTTCCTTTGTTATTAGTGTTCCTTCGTTGTGATTAAAGCTGCTTATGGTGACTAAATTTACGTTTAGCTTTTTAGCTAGCTCGACTGAGCGGTTTTGCAGCACCTTTGCGCCTAGGCTGGCAAGCTCTAGCATCTCGTCGTAGCTGATTTTATCTAGCTTTTTAGCCTTTGGCTCGATGCGAGGATCGGTGGTGTAAACTCCGTCTACGTCGGTATAAATCTCGCAAAGATCCGCATTTAGCGCGCCTGCTATCGCCACTGCGCTAAGGTCGCTACCGCCTCGTCCCAGAGTAGTCGCATCGCCCTTTTCGTCTATACCCTGAAAGCCCGCTACGACGACGATTTTGCCCGCCTTTAGCTCTTCCTTCATACGCTTAGTATCTATCGCCTCGATCCTAGCCTTGGTATGCACGCTATCTGTTATGATGCCCGCTAGCCTACCGCTTAGACCTACCGCCGGATAGCCTAAATTTATCAGCGCTATCGTTAAAAGCGCGCAGGTAACGCGCTCGCCGGAGCTAAGCAGCATATCCATCGCCACGCCGTCGGGAGCCTTCGTATAATGCTCGGCATACTCCACCAGCTGATTAGTCACGCCGCTCATAGCCGAGACCACGACTACGACGTCCGCTCCGCTTTTTTTAGCCTCTATCGCTCTAGCGGCGACGTTTTCTATCCGCTCAAGCGTCCCTACGCTCGTGCCGCCGTATTTTTGGACGATTAACATTAGATAAATCCTTTCTCTTTAAAGTAGCCGATAACCTTGCTATAAATCGGCTTTTTGAAGTGGTTTACGTCGCCTAAAACCTCATTTGAGTTTATAAATTTATACTCGTTAAATTCGGGTTTTTTGGTATTTATATTTATCTTCGCGCTAGGCCTTAGCCGCACTAGAAAATACTTTTGCGTCTGTCCGTCGAAATTATAAAATTTCCTACTCGTCGTGCC
>CAURKB010000038.1:0-16364 GCA_963525315.1 uncultured Campylobacter sp.
AAAAAATTGCTCGTATCTATGCCCTTACCCTCGCCGACCAGCGCATCCCACCAGCCGAATTTCTGCTCGTTTTCGTATCTGCCCGCAGCGTGGTGGCTGCCCGTTAGCGCGTGACAGACGACTATGACGTTGCTTTTATCCTCGTTTAGCTCGCCGTATGTTTCGTAAGCAAGTTCAAATTCGGGCAAAATTCGTCCGCTTTCCAGATAAAGCGGCTCATTAAATTTTACCTTGCCGGTTTTTAAATTTAGCACTAATTGACTTTGTAGTTAGGGGCTTCTTGCGTGATTACTACGTCGTGGACGTGGCTTTCTTTTAGTCCTGCGCTCGTGATCTCCACAAACTCGGCTCTTTCTTGAAAGTCTGCGATATCCTTTGCGCCCACGTAACCCATCGAGCTTCGCAAGCCGCCCACCATCTGATGCACGACGTCTTTTATAGAGCCCGCATACGGCACGCGACCTTCGATACCCTCTGGCACGAGTTTGTCTTGCGCGGTCCCTTCTTGAAAATACCTATCGCTGCTGCCTTTGGTCATCGCGCCGATACTGCCCATACCGCGGTAGGTTTTATACTGGCGTCCCTGGAATGTTATCATCTCTCCCGGACTCTCGTCGCAGCCTGCTAACAGGCTACCGACCATGATGCAGCTAGCGCCGGCGGCTAGGGCTTTAGCTAGGTCGCCTGAGTATTTTATGCCGCCGTCTGCGATTACCGGGATGCCGTATTTTTTAGCCTGCGTTGCACAGTCGTCGATGGCTGAGATTTGCGGTACGCCTACGCCTGCGACTATACGAGTGGTGCAGATAGAGCCGGGCCCTATGCCTACTTTTATACCGTCAGCGCCGGCCTGCGCTAGGTCTTTGACGGCGGCTGGATTTGCGATATTGCCGACTACGACGTCTACGTTTAAATTCGCCTTGACCCATTTTAGAGTGTCGATGATACCCTTTGAGTGTCCGTGCGCGGAGTCGATGACGATGACGTCTACGCCGGCTTCGGTAAGAGCGCGAGCTCTCTCGAAGTGTCCTACTCCGATGGCTGCGGCGGCTCTTAGGCGACCTAGTTTATCTTTGTTGGCGTTTGGATACTCTTTGCGTTTTTTTAGGTCTTTTATGGTTATGAGACCCTCTAAACGCCCGTCTTTATCGATGATAGGTAGCTTTTCTACGCGGTTTGAGTGGAAAATTTTCTCCGCTTCGTCTAACGTGCAGCCTTTTGGAGCCGTGATGAGCGGGGCTTTAGTCATCCTATCTTTTACGGGAGTACCTCTGTTTGTCTCAAAGCGCAAGTCTCGGTTGGTGAGAATGCCGATTAAAATTTTATTCTCGTCCACGACCGGAACGCCCGAGATATGAAGGTCGGCCATGAGATCAAGCGCCTCGCCTACGGTAGCGTCGGGGCTAACGGAGATCGGATCGAAGATCACACCGCTCTCGCTTTTTTTGACGCGGCGTACTTCGTGTACCTGTGATGCGACGTCCATGTTTTTGTGTATGACGCCAAGACCGCCCAGGCGCGCCATCATGATAGCTGCTCTATGCTCGGTTACAGTATCCATCGCGGCTGAGACGAGAGGGATGTTTAGTGAGACGTTTTTACTAAACATTGTTTTTATATCGACCTCTTTGGGCAAAATTTCAGAATACTGAGGCACCAAAAGAACATCCTCGAAGGTCAAAGCTCGCTTAATTATCTTCATCTTTTATCCTTTTATTAAATTTTCAAGGCTAAGAGCGCCCTCTAGTAACGTTTTTTCGTCCCAAGCTTTGGCGATGAGCTGAGCCGAGACGTTTAGTCCGTCCGCGTCCTTGGCTACAGGAACTGAGACGGCGGGTAAGCCGGCTAAATTTACGCTGATCGTGTAAATATCCGACAAATAGGCCTCTAGCGGGTCTTTTAGATCGCCGAATTTATACGCCGTGCGAGGAGCGACGGGCATAAAAATGAGGTCGCATTCGCTCAAAATTCGCTCGTATTTAGCTTTAGCGTAGGCTCGAGCTTTTTGCGCTTTGATGTAATACGCGTCGTAATAACCGCTACTAAGCACGAAAGTGCCTAGCAGGATTCGTCTTTTCACCTCTTCGCCAAATCCCTCCGAGCGCGAATTTACGTAAAGTTCTTTTAAATTTTTAGCTTCCGCCCTGCGTCCGTATCTCACTCCGTCGTAGCGGCTGAGATTTGCGCTGGCTTCGGCGGTCGCGATGATGTAGTAGGTTGCGATGTCGCATTTTGAGTTTTCTAAATTTTTATAGATTATTTTATGGCCTGCGGATTTTAAAATATCGACCGCTTTTAAAAGCGCTTTTTTAGTCTCCTCAGAGGCTTCGTTTACGTAGTTTTCGATTACGCAGATCGTGAGCTTTTTGTTTGCGTCTAGCTTGTCTGCGACGCTCTCAAATTTTATATCCGCGCTCGTGCTGTCTTTATCGTCGTGGCCTGCGATGATGTCGTATAGGATCGCGGCGTCTTCTACGTTTTGCGTTATAGGGCCGATTTGATCGAGCGAGCTGGAGTAAGCGCCAAGACCGTAGCGGCTAACTCGCCCGTAGGTGGGCTTTAGTCCGACGCATCCGCAAAATGCCGCAGGCTGGCGTATCGAGCCGCCCGTATCGCTGCCAAGAGCGGCAACCGCTAGCCCTGCCGCTACCGCAGCCGCCGAGCCGCCCGAGCTGCCGCCCGGTACTCTTTCGCGGTTTAGGGGATTTAGCGTTTTGCCGTAGTAGCTGCTCTCGGTCGTACTTCCCATGGCAAATTCGTCCATATTCGTACGGCCAAACGGCGCTAAGCCCGCCGCGAGTAACTTTTCGACTACGGTCGCGTTATAAGGCGCTACGTATCCTTGTAAAATTTTAGACGCGCACGTTACGCTCCAGCCTTTTACCTGGATGTTGTCTTTGATAGCGATCGGCACGCCCGCGCCCAGTTTGTCAAGCGGCAAATTTGCCAGCTGCTCTACGTAAGCGCCAAGTTCTTTATCTGCGAAAATTTTCTTTTCTAGCTCGTTTCTAAGCTCGGCTACTTCGCCCTCGCTTAGCTTTAGAGCTTGCTTTAAAGTTATCATTTTTTATCCTTAAATTTATTTACCGCTACGATGCCAACGGCCGTAACCGCGAGTATCGCCGCGATGGTCGCCGCTACGAAGCTAAAGCTAACAGGCTCAGAGAGCATTTAGCGCCTTTTCGCATCTAGGGCAGGTTTCGCCGTCGTGCTTAGCGGTAAATTTCCAGCATCTCGGGCATTTGAAGCGTTTTGATAAAACAAGCTTAAATTTATCGTTTCCGACGTCAAATTCAGCTAGGCCGTCGCTGCCGTCTAGGCTCTGGACGTCGCTAACCATATACCAGTCGCTAATCTCGTTTATATCTTCGCTTAGGATCAAATTTGAGCTGGTTTGTAGTACGAGCTCTAAGGTCGATTTTATCTTTTTATCTTTTTTGAGTACGTCGATTAGCTCGAAAAACTTCTCGCGGCTAGCTACTAGCAGCTCGTCGTCCACGTTAAACTCAAAATCTAGCGGCGCATACTCTAGATCAAATGCATCGGTCGCGCCGTTTTTTATGATCTTAGGCGCATAGTCCATCGCTTCATCCACGGTGTAGGTTAGCGTCGGAGCGATGAGAGGTAGTAGCGCTCTAGTGATTAGCGCCATGGCGCTTTGAGCCGAGCGGCGCGTATCGCTGTCTTTCGCGTCGCAGTATAGGCGGTCTTTACAGATATCAAGGTAAATGCCGCTTAAATCAGCGCTTACGAAATTCATCAGCAGGCTAAATCCCTTTGAAAAGTCGTAGTTTCTAAACGCCGCTTCGGCCTCGTCAAATGCTTTTTTCGCGCGGCTTAGTATCCAGCGGTCTAGGATATTGAAATTTGACGTTTCGATATCTTCTAGATCGTTTACGTTGGCTAGTAGAAATCTTATCGTATTGCGTATTTTTCGGTATTGTTCGCTTACTTGTTTTAGGATGTTTTCGCTGATTTTTAGGTCGCTGGAGTAGTCGCTAAGCGCAACCCAAAGGCGTAAAATTTCCACGCCGTAGGTTTTAGCGACGTCAGCCGGAGCCACGACGTTGCCCTTGCTTTTACTCATCTTTTGACCGTTTTCATCGACGGTAAATCCGTGCGTGAGCACGCTTCTATACGGCGCTCGTCCTTGCGCGGCACAGCTTAGCAGTAGCGAGCTTTGGAACCAACCCCTGTGCTGATCGCTGCCCTCTAGGTACATATCCGCAGGATAGCTGCCCGCATCGTAGTCGCCGCTTTTTAGCACCGCAGCCCACGTCGAGCCGCTGTCAAACCAGACGTCGAGGATGTCCATAACTTTTTCTAAATTTTGCGGATCGTATTTGCAGTTTGCCGGCAGGAGATCTTTTATCTCGCTATCCCACCACGCGTCCGCGCCTTTTTGCTCAAATATCGCCGCGACGTTATCTAAAATTTCATCGTCAAATATCGGCTCTTTTGTGTCCTTATGCCTAAAAAACGCTATCGGCACGCCCCAGTCTCGTTGGCGCGAGATACACCAGTCGGGACGATTTTCTATCATCGAGCCTATCCTTTTTACGCCGCTTGCAGGATAAAATTTAACGTTTTCAAGCTCTTTTAGCGCGACTTCTCGTAGCGTTTTGCCCTCGATTTTAGGCTCGTCCATAGCGATAAACCACTGCTTGGTAGCGCGGTAGATAACCGGCTTATGCGTCCTCCAGCAAAACGGATACGAGTGGACGAATTTGCTCGCTTTTAGCAAATTTGAGCCTAGAAGCTCTAAAATTTTCTCGTTGGCTTTAAAGATATGCATGCCGATTAGCTCGTCTACTACGTCATCGGGGAATAACTTTTTCGCCTTTAGCGTCTCGTCGTATAATCCGCCTTCATCAACCGGCATGATGACTTCGATGCCGTATTTTAGGCTCACGTGGTAGTCGTCCTCGCCGTGGCCTGGAGCTGTGTGAACCAGGCCCGTACCGCCGTCCATCGTGACGTGATCGCCTAGGATAAATAGCGATTTTCTGCCGTTTAGCGGATTTATAGCGTGCAGGTTTTCAAGCTCGGCGGAGGCGAATTCTTTTAAAATTTCGCCCTTAGTTAGCCCTTCTTTTTCTAGTTCGCCAAGCATCTCTTTGGCAAATACCAAATTTTCAGACGTTAAAACGTAAATTTCGCTCGGGTTTAGCGAGATGGCTTGGTTTGCCGGCAGCGTCCAAGGCGTGGTCGTCCATATGACCGCTCGAGCGTCTTTTGCACCGATTTTTGCGGCTGCTTCTTCGCCTAGCTTAAAGGCTACGTAGATACTGTAGTCCTCTTTGTCCTCGTACTCGACCTCGGCTTCGGCTAGAGCGCTTTTAGCCGCCCAGCTCCAGTACACCGGCTTGCTTCGCTCGATCAAAAGTCCGCGTTTGGCGACTTTGCAAAGCGTTTTGTAAATTTCGGCTTCAAATTTAAATTTCATCGTCAGATACGGGTCGTCCCAGTCGCTGGCGACGCCTAGCTGTTTAAAGCTCTCCTTTTGTACGCCGATAAATTCTCTGGCGTGTTCGCGGCAAAGCTCGCGAATTTGCGTTTTGCTGAGGCTTTTTTTCTTCTCGCCTAGTTTTACCTCGACTTGCTGCTCGATCGGTAGCCCGTGACAGTCCCAACCCGGCGTAAATCTCACGTTTTCGCCGAAGAAATAGTGCGTTTTTAAGATGATGTCTTTTAAGGTTTTGTTTAGCGCGTGTCCGATGTGGATGTTGCCGTTGGCGTATGGAGGGCCGTCGTGCAGAGTGAAGCTTTTGGCGGCTTTTTGCCTTTTGGCTTTCATTTTTTCGTAGATTTTTCTATCTTCAAACCACGATTTTAAGCGTTTGGGTTCGTTTTCCGGCAGGTTGCCGCGCATGGGAAATTCGGTGTTTGGAAGCAATAATGTATCTTTGTAATCCATAGGTTCGCCTTGAAGTAAAAAATTGGAAGATTTTATCCAAACGGCGATTAAACGCTACTGAAAAAACGCTATTTTAAGCTAAATTTATGTAAGATATTTTTAGCTTTTAAAGGAGAAAACAGTGAAAAACGCACTACTGATCATCGGCGAAGATATCGGCGTAAACGCGCCTTTTTTAGATTATATTATTTGCGCTTACAAGCGGCATTTCGGCGAGCTGGGCGAGTTTAGGTTCGTTAGTCGCAGCGACAAGGAACTGCCGTTTATCATCGAGCATCTTTGTGCGCGCTCGGACGGTCTTTGTATATTTGCGTCGAACAAAAACTACTCCGTCGCGGCTAAAATTTTAGCTACGCTTGGCGGCGACGTTTTGGAGCTAAAATCCCCTCAGATGCTGGCTCCCAGTAGAGCAGAAATCTTTAGCGACGAGAGCTTTTTAGTAAGATTAGACCAAACTTACGTAAATTTAATAAAAGCCGACGCAAATCAAAAATTGCCCGCCATAGAGATCAAAACGCAGCGCGATTTCGGATATTTTCACTTGGTAGACTTTGACGAGGAGAGCGCGAAAATCCTACTCGAACCGCTAGCTAAAACATACGAAGTGCAAATTTATTCGTCTCAAATTTTGTCAAATTTGGCGTTAATCAGAGTAGAAGCGAATAAATTCGGTCAAATCGGCGGCTTTATAAACGGCGCGAAAAATCTCTTTTCGGGCAAATTTTTTGAAGGCGAAGACGTCGCGGCTCACGTAGCGCGCGTACTTACGTCAAGCGGGCTGAAGCTTACCTTTGCCGAGTCTTGCACTGCGGGGCTTGCTGCGGCAAAATTCGGCGCTTCTGCCGGAGTTTCTGCGGCATTTAACGGCTCGCTAGTGACCTACGCAAACAAGATGAAACGCGACTGGCTGGGTGTTAGCGATGAAATTTTGCAAACCTACGGCGCGGTGAGCGAGCAGTGCGTGATGGCGATGCTAAAAGGCGCCCTAAAGGCGAGCGAATCGGACTTCTCTCTAGCTATCAGCGGTATCGCGGGGCCTGACGGCGGTAGCGAGGCAAAGCCCGTGGGGACGGTATTTGTAGGAGCTTACGCAAAGGACGGCGAGTGCATCATAGAGAGGCTAAATTTAAACGGAGACCGCAACTATATAAGAGAGCAAAGCGCGCTGGCTGCGTATGTTTGCCTGCTAAAGCTAAAGCCGAGGCTGTTTTTGGCGTAAATTTTGGGCGAAATTTAATAAAAATCGTCAAATTTGCGCTAAATGCTTTTTATAAATTTGTAAAAACGGCGAGAATTTAAAATTTGCCGCCGTCTTGCGCGCGAGTAGAGCACAAGTCTGCTCCGCCAAACTTAAAATTTAGCGTAAATTTAAGCCTGACGGATTGAAGAAATTTGCGGATTATTTTTGATACGGCGCGGTTTCGTAGCCTTGATTTATCAGGCTACTCATGCCGCCGTCAAGATTTATTATATTTAGCTCCGGCGAATCTATCGCCATAGCCGCGGCAGCGCTTCTGCGCCCGCTCCTGCAAATTAGCGCGACTGGTTTTTTTAGATCGAGATTAGCCTTTAGCTCGTTTAAAAAGCCATCTTTGTCGGCGGGGTTAAAAGTGATTGTCTTTGCACCTTTTATCACGCCCGTTTCCGCCCATTCAGAAGGCGTTCTGATATCTACGATCTGCTCGTAGTTTTTTATCGCTTCGGGACTAACTTGAACCGTAGTAATTTCAGCAAATGCCATCGCCGCAGCCGCTCCTAAAAGTATAAATTTTCTCATTTTTTCTCCTTAAAATTTAACGGCGTGAATATTAGCACCAAATTTTAAACATTTTGTCATTATAAAGTCACTCCTAAATTTTTTATAAGCCAATATGCCGCAATCTCAAATTTACGTCAATGAAAAAATAAAACATAGATTTGCGCTTTTTTGCTTTAATCGCCGCTTTATCCAAGGCATAGTTTTAGTAAATTTTAAAACGCGGCTATAGCGATTTTTGGCGATTGTAAAATTATAAATTCTCCGGTTTTGCCTCGCTCGGCGACCGAGGCCGCAGCGATGCGAGCTTTTATGCCTGAGCGAGCGGTCTACTAAATTTTACTTCTAACGGCGGTTATCGTAGCTGTTTTGGTATAAAGCAAGTAAAAAGAACGCGCGGCTACCGAAGAAATATAAAATCTCTAAGCCAAAAGGCAAAACTTTTTGATTAAATTTTGGGCGCCCGAGCGCAGGGAGCGGCCTTTCGATAGATAAAAGCCAACATTAGCTAAGCAACTTCGCTAGTAAACGCGCTAAAAAGCAAGCCGAAACGAACGATAGTTTCAAGCAACTTTAAGCTAAATTTAGAGTTTCGTAAAGTTAAATTTAAAGTCGTCGCTAGTTTAAATTTACGAATTTACGATAAATTTAAATTTAGCTTTGCTTAAATTTAAACGAGCTTAGCATAATCGCGCGATTTTTCGCTTTTGTCGTCTAAATTTACCTGAAATGCGAATTTGACGGGATCTGTTCAGTCTTGATTGCGATTTTCGACGTGATCTACCCTCAACCAAGCAAGCACGTAGATAAACCCTAGCGCTAGGTAGATGCCAAGCACCGCAAGCTCGATAGGATAAGGGTCGCGCAGGGCTTTGGTAAGCAAAAACTTTAGCGCCGCGGCGATAAGCGTGCCTACGATGCAAAGTACCGCGTAGCCTGCAAATAGGGCATTTTGCGTTACGGCGCCGAGTTTTAAATTTATCTTTATCCAAAGCAAAAACGCAAGTACGGCCGTGCCGCAAATAACGAAAAATAGGACCTTGTGCGTGCTGGCTGGGGCATAGTTTGCGCTAAAGCTTAACAAAATCATCGCGCTGCTAACCGCGATAAAAATGCGGTAAAGCTTAAATACGCCTCCGCCTGCAAGTTTGTTTACCTTTGATATCGCGCCGTAAAGGCAGATGACGGAGACGAACAACATCGCTACGCGCGCACTCGTTGCGATATCAAAGAGGCTTTTAGGCAAAACCATCTCTTGCGAGAGTAAATTTAAAATAACTAAAATCCCGGACGTCATGCCTAGCGCTTTTGCCGTGTTTAGACGCCTCATAAAGCTCGTTTGCATCTTTTTCCTTTATAAATTTTTGGGATATTTTATCTAAATATATTTAGAACTAACATTAAATTTGCCTCTTTTGGGTTCGGCGCGACAACGCGCGTGTAAAATTAAATAAACACTAGCTTAAATTTATAGGATAATATTAGTATCTTTTTTTAAGTTTATTAATAAAAAATAGTCTCAATGATAAAATAAAACGAAAATATCTTACAAATTTTTGATGCTTTAAAAGCATATATAGCTAGTTTAGCTTAAGATCTGATTTAATATCAAAATTTATATATCTACGTTTTTACGGACATAACTAGCGCTTTCATCATAAAATAAAGCTTAAAAAAATGATAAATTCGTAATAAAAAATAAATAAAAAATTAAAATCTTAATTTAAAAATCAGTTTAATTGCGCTATAGTTTCATTATTCAATTTCATCACAAGGAGAACCGATATGGGAACCAGAAGAGAACACGACTTCATAGGTGAGCTAGAAATAGCTGATGACGTTTATTACGGTGTGCAAACATTCAGAGCGCTTGAGAATTTCCACCTTAGCGGAAGACCGCTTAGCGAATATCCATACTTTATAAAAGCTTTCGCTCAGATCAAAAAAGCCGCTGCACTAGCAAACAAAGAAGTGGGTGTTTTGGCCGCTGACAAAGCCGATGCGATAGCTAAAGCTTGCGATAGACTGATCGCTGGTGAATTTAGAGATCAATTTGTCGTAGATATGATCCAGGGTGGTGCGGGAACGAGCACGAATATGAACGCAAACGAGGTCATCACAAACGTCGCGCTTGAGTCTATGGGACACAAAAAAGGCGAATACCAATACCTTCATCCAAACGATCATACAAATTTAGGTCAAAGCACGAACGATACTTATCCAAGCTCTATCAAAGTAGCAGCTTACGCTAAACTTACTGATTTGCTTAAAGCTATGGAGCTTTTAAAGAGCGAACTTGACAAAAAAGCAAAAGAGTATAAAGACATCATCAAAATGGGTAGAACAGAGCTAGAAGATGCCGTTCCTACCACACTTGGATATACTTTTAACGCTTTTGCAAGCTACATCAAAAGCGACATCGAAAAAATCACTGCCGCACGCGAATCAATGACATACCTAAACATGGGTGCAACTGCGATAGGTACAGGTATCAACTGCCATCCTGATTATAAATTTGTAGTCGAGAAAAAGCTAAAAGAGATCACTGGTGTTAATTTTAAACCAGCTGAGGACTTCATCGCAGCCACACAAGACACAGCAGATTTTGTCCATGTTAGTGGTGCGCTAAAAACCGCTGCCGTTCGCCTCTCAAAGATCGCAAACGACCTTCGCCTTATGAACTCAGGTCCAAGATGCGGACTTCACGAGATAAATTTACCACAACTTCAACCAGGCAGCTCTATCATGCCAGGTAAAGTAAATCCAGTCATCGCAGAAGTTGTAGGCGAAGCGTGCTACGAAGTCATCGGAAACGATGTTACTATCATGCTTTGCTCTGAGCGTGGCGAATTTGAGCTAAATGCGTTTGAACCAGGCATCGCTTATGCGTTATTTAACTCTATCTTTATCCTTGAAAATGCAATGAGAACGCTAGCAGAGAAAGCTATCAGAAATCTAACTGCAAATCCAGAAGAGTGCTTAAAAGCAGTGCTTGGCTCAGTCGGTATCGTGACTGCGTTTAACCCGTACATCGGCTACGAAAAATCTGCAAGCATCGCTAAAGAAGCGTTGCAAACAGGCAAAGCCGTAGGCGATATATGCCTAGAGAGAGGATATTTGAAAAAAGAGGAGATAGACAAGATCCTAGAGCCTAAAAATATGCTAAACCCTCACATGGGCAAATAATTTAGAATAAAGTCGTGGAGCGCCGAAGTCAAATTCGGCGCCTTTTAAATTTAGTAAGTAAAAAAATCTAATACAAGGAGTTTTTTCTATGGATATAATGCTGATTTTACAGATTATAGTCCTACTCGGAGGTATCTACCTGGGCGTTAGGCTAGGCGGTATGGGTGTCGGCTATGCCGGCGGTCTTGGTGTTATCGTTTTAGCGATGCTTGGTATGAAGGTGGAGATGAGCGGTATTCCGATGGACGTTATCCTCATTATCGCTTCAGTTATTTCTGCGATTACTGCGATGCAAGTTGCAGGAGGACTTGATTATTTGGTTCAGGTCGCATCTAAAATTTTGCGCAAAAATCCAAAACAAATCAACTACCTAGCGCCTATCGTTACCTATCTGCTTACGATACTAGCGGGCACTGGTCACACTGCGTTTTCTATGATTCCTGTTATCGTAGAGGTTGCTAAAACGCAAAACATCAAACCTAGCGCGCCTCTTGCGCTTTCGGTCGTTTCATCTCAAGTAGCGATCACCGCTAGCCCTATATCTGCGGCTTTTGTTGCGATGAGCGGCGTTTGCGAGCCTCTAGGTGTTAGCTATCCGATGCTACTTTTTATCTGCATCTCTACTACTTTCGTTGGTATGCTTATTACAGCCTTTATCGTAAATAAATTTTATGATCTAGATCTCTCAAAAGACCCTATCTATCAAGATAGACTAGCCAGAGGAGCTGTTGCTGAGGTACAAGAGGCACAATATCACGAGCTTAAACCTTATGCAAAAAGATCGGTTGCGATATTTGCTATCGGCGTTTTAGTAGTTGTTTGCTATGCACTTGCTATTTCAAAGAGTGTGGGTTTAATCGAAAAACCTATCCTAACCAGAGATAACGCTATCATCAGCTTTATGCTTACTATCGGTTTCCTCATCGCTACGCTTTGTAAGGTCGATACTAGCAAATTGCTTTCAACCAGCACTTTCCAAAGCGGTATGAACGCGTGCATATGCGTCATCGGTATCGCATGGCTTGGTACTACATTCGTTAACGGCCACATCGATAGCATCAAAGAGGTAGCTAAAAACGTCGTTACTCAGTATCCATTTGTACTAGCCGTTGCTCTATATTTCCTAAGCTGCTTGCTATACTCTCAAGCTGCAACCACTCGCGTTATGATGCCTGCGGTCGCTGCTGCGCTAGGTATGACTACGCCTGAAAACTCAGGCCAAATTTGGATCCTGGTTGCTTCATTTGCCGCTGTTTCAGGACTATTCGTGCTTCCTACGTATCCTACGACTTTGGGCGCTATCGCTATGGACGATACGGGAACGACAAGAGTCGGTAAATTTGTATTTAACCACTCATTCTTCGTACCTGGCACCATCATGGTTGCTCTTTCGGTTGCGTTAGCATTCCTCATCGCTCCTGTTCTTCTCTAAGAATTTTGAGCCAAATTTAGCCGAGACTTCGCTCTCGGCTTTTTTAAATTTAAGGACTTTTTCATGAAACGAATCGGAATTTTAGGCGGCATGGGGCCGCTCGCCACAATCGATCTCTACGCTAAGATCGTCGAACTCACAAACGCATCAAACGACCAAGACAATATCCCTATCGTCATCGACAACTACCCACAGATCCCCGACCGCACGGCGTATATCTTGCACGGAGGCGAGGATCCGTTTCCTTTTATAAAAGAGTCTGCAACCAGGCTAAAAAACGCCGGCTGCGAGGCTATCTGTATAGCTTGCAACACGGCTCACTATTTTGCCAAGCGTCTAACCGACGAGTGCGGCGTAAATATCCTGCACATAGCTAAAATCGCGACTGCGTCGATAAAGTCGAATTTCCCGCACGCTAAAAAGATCGCCGTCATCGCCACTACCGGTACGACAGCGGCTAAAATTTACGAAAACGAGCTGATCGCCGCAGGCCTAGAGTGCGTGAAAATCCCGGAAAATTTGATGACAAACATCATGGACTGCATTTACAAGGGCGCAAAAGCAAACAAGCTAAAAGAGTATGTCGGGCTCTTTAACGACACGATCGCAGCTATCGAGGCCGATGCATATATCGCGGCTTGCACGGAGATACCGCTGTTTTTACCGTACGCAACGAAAAAAGATAAATTCGTAGACGCTACCCTCGAGCTTGCTAAAGCAGCTGTCAAATTCGGCCTAGAAAAATAACCAAATTTGCGTCTAATCGGCGCAAATTTACCCCCTCTTAAAATAAATTTTTATAAAATCCAAGCTAAATTTAAAGGATAAAAGATGAAATTTAGCGAATTTAAAAATGCAAAAACTTTGAGCCTGGCAAGCTTGCTCTGCGAGCAAAATCCGCAGCTAGCAAAGCAGATAAAGCAAAATGAATTTTTATATATTTCTTGCTTTGAGGATAAAATTTTAGGCACTGAAAATCTCGTTCGCTGCGAGATCGGATCGGCTAGCTACGTGCTAGCTTTGCTTTGTAAATACTCGCTTGACGCGGCTAAATTTGACGAGCAAACGCGCGAATATTTTGAAGGGCTTGACGAAGGATACCTAAGCGGCGAGTGCAACGTCGGCGAGGAGGAGTTTGAGCAGATAGCGGAGTTTTTAGAGGAGTGCGAAAATATCGTGATAGATAGCTCGTTTTTAGCACACGCGGATGCGAAAAATATATTCGAGTTTTTGCAAATGCTCGGCAAAAACGTCGTTTTGGCTGACGGCGCGCAGGGTGAGTTTAAAACGGATGGCAAGCTTACGCCGCTAAAAGAGCCCGAGAGCTTTGACGGTAGCGTCGTGTTTTTTATGGATGAGGCGGACGGGTCAAATTTAAGCAGCGAGGTAAAGGAGCTAATCGGCTCGGCGTCGTTTGCCGCGGCCGCAAAGGTAAAAGACGGCGATATAGCAAGCGTGCAGGCCAAGGGCGTAGAAATAAGGGCTAAATTTAGGTTAGAGCCGCAGATGAAGGGCACGGTCGCGCTTTGCAGGGCGAAATTTAGCGGATACGCGTTTAAGCTCGTTAATATCTCAAAAGGGGCGTAGCGGCAAGCGGTCAAATTCGGAAGGCGGATTTATCCGCCGAGGCGGGCAAATTTTAAAAATTTAATCCTAAAAGCCGGACTTGCTACGTCAAATTTGACGTAGCGGGCGGAGTTTTTGGCGTGAGGCGATTAAATTTATCCGTAGCCGCGCCGCTTTAAAATCCAAATTTCTTGTTATAGTAAAGTTAAATTTAGGCTAAATAAAATTTTATCCAAACGCGCTAAATTTAGTAAAAAAATAGCCTTTAAAGCGCGTAATATTCGCTTTTATAGCGCTTTTTAAACGAAAAAGGGTATAATGGTCGCATGAGAAAATATTTTTTACTTTTTTTACCGATTTTGACGTTTTCTTTTAGCCTGAGCGTAAATTCGGGCGCAGAGGACGGCAGGCCCTACACCGTGATAAACATCAGCGACGAGAAGGGGCTTGTTTGTAAAGAGGAGATCCTCGCCTACGACCGCAAGCTTTATTTTTGCGACCTTCCTGGCGGCGCGTTGCCGAAGGTCGAGGATAAAATTTTGGCTCTTGCGGAGGTGAGATTTCGCGAGGAAAAGAGCGGCATGCGAGTCTATATCGTGCCGCGCGCGAGTTCTCGCTTGATATCTTCTAGCGAGCCTCTTTATGGCGCGTCCGCAGTGCCGTTTAGTAAAAACGGCGGAGTAGCCAAACGCCACGCCATCGTGATAGATCAAAATTTAAACGAATTTAAAAAACAAGCAAACGCGGGGATAAATTTCGCCCCGATATTTGAGCAGATGACCGCGCCTAGCGTCGGACCGCTAGATCTAAACAAGGCTCCGATAGAAAGTAGCGATAGCAATGATATAAACATGTATCTGGACGTCAAAAAAAGCTATGAGGCCAAGCGCTACGACGAGACGATAAATACTACGCAAACGGCGCTACGCCGCTATCCAAATAGCATTTTCGCCAGCGAGTTTTTGCTCTATAGGCTGCGCGCTTTGGATAAAATTTTAGACTCGCAAAATAGCTTCGAGGGGCTTGGCACAGCAGACGTCGCAAGCGAGGGGCGCGCGTGGATGCGTAGGTTCGTATCGGACGAAAACTACCCCGAGGCGCTATATCTGGTAACTAGGGCTTATCTTAGACAAGAGCTCGTTAGCGATGCGAGCTACACGCTAGATATCCTTAAAAGCGAGCATCCAAGCTCAAATTTTACCAAGCTAGCCGAGCTTGAGTTTGCCGATAAGCTCTACGCTTCCGGTAGGCAGGATGAGGCTGTGAGGATGTATGAGGACGTGCTATACTCGGCGCAGACGCTAGACGTCGCTAGCCGCGCGGCTCTTAGCCTCGTGCAAGGTAGCATCGACAAGGCGAAATTTGACCGCGCCAAGGACTTTATGCTTAAAATTTTAAACAGAAACCAAGAATACCTACTAAACGACGCGTCCAAGCTAATGGCGCTGGCTGGGGTATTTCACGAGAAAAATATGGACTATATCGCCGCGAGAATTTATGAAATTTTACTCGCTCGCTTAGACAAAAACGACGATGGTTACGAAACCGTGCTAAAAAATCTAGGCATCGCGCTAACGGGCACGCCCGACACGCAAAAAGCCTACGACTACCTAAAAAGATACCAAACCGAGTTTACGGACGGGCAGTATGCCGCCGCCGTGCAAAATGCGCTAGATAAGCTATTTTTTGCAAGAAACGACGAGAGCAACGCGACTAAACTGCACCAGCACTATGACGCGCTTATAGACAAATACGGCAAAACGGACGTCGGCGCCAAGGCGCTAAAAGAGCAGGTCGCGCTCTATCTAAAAGAGCGTAAATTTGACTCCGTCCTGCGCTATACCCAGGCCGTACGCGATCTAAACGATACGGACGCAAGCGCAGTTTTAGCTCAGGCTGCGCTAAATTTGGCGGATGAAGCTATCCGTCAAAACGACTGCGCTACGGCGGTAAATTTGACCGAAAACTACGGCGTAGGCGATAAAATCGGGGCTAAATTTAAGCTCTTTGACTGCTATATGCGCCTATCGCGCTTCGCCGCCGCGCACGAGCTAGCCTCGCAAAATATCCTTGTGCCAGACATGCTAGACCGAGTGGAGTGGCTCATCAAGCTAGCCTCCGTTTTGATAAAAACGGAAAAGTATAACGACGCCTTGCGCGTGGCAGACGAAGCCCTAGCTATCGCGTCTAGGCAGGAGTATGCCGACGTTTCGCCCGTGCTTTTTTATAGATTTGAAGCGCTGATGGGGCTAGGCAGGCTCACCGACGCCGCCGCGACGATAACGGCCGTCGAGACGCTACGCAAAAACGACTTTAAGGTCATCGAGCTCTACGACCGCATGGCCGAGGCGACGTACGGCGCGAACGACTTTTTAAACGCGTCGGTTTACGCCAAAAAAGCGATCGACCTGCAAAAACGCCTGCATATCGCCACATTTAGCCCGAAAATCGACTTTGAGTACATCGGCTCGTTAAGTAAGCTGGATAGACTAGGTGAGGCCCTAGAT
>CAURKB010000039.1:0-16320 GCA_963525315.1 uncultured Campylobacter sp.
CCCCAAGATAGCTACGTAGACGCGAGTTTAACGGCTCTTGAGGTCGTTTTGCTAGGGCTTATGGATAGTCTTGGGCTTTATCTAAAAGACGAGCAAATAAACTCGGCCGTAGAGATAATGAAAAAACTAGGGATTTTGCACCTAGCCGGTCGCGACGTGATGCAGCTCTCAGGCGGCCAGCGCCAGATGGTGATGTTTGCCTCCGTGCTTATCAAAAAGCCTAAAATTTTACTTTTGGACGAGCCTGTTTCGGCTCTTGATATGCACCATCAGTGCGTGCTTTTAGATTGCGTTAGGAAATTTACGCGCGAGCACGGTATAACCACTGTGATGATACTGCACGATTTATCGCTGGCGTCGCAGTTTAGCGACGAGGTGTTGCTACTAAGCGGCGGAAAGATAAAAGCCAAAGGCGAAGCTAAAAAAACCATAACTAAAGAGCTAATACAAGAGCTTTATAAAGTAAACGTGGATATTTTTTACGACGATGCCGGCGTACCGGCCGTAGTCGCAAAGTCTGCGTTTGGGGTAGAGTAGCGCGTGAGGATTTTTATTTTAAGTTGTCTTGCTTACGCGAATGGCAACGAGGATTTGCGAAATTTAAGCCGCGCGTTTAGCGACGGCGGCGCGCCGTGCGAGATAGTGCCGTGGCAAAATTTAGACGTCGGTTCACTAGACGAAGATTCTTTGATTCTGCCGCTTGCGGCTTGGGATTACAGCCTAGACGCAGCTAAATTTTTATCGTTTTTAAGCGAGCTTAAAAAAAGCGGGACGAAGATAATAAACGACGCCGAGATCGTGCGCTGGAATTTATCGAAAAAGTACCTCTTAGAACTTGAGGCCTTAGGACTTCCCGCGATCCCTAGCACGCTTTTAAGCGGCGATGAAAATATAGAAGAGCTAAGGCGAATTTGCCCGGGCGGCGTGATAAAGCCGCTTGTCGGACAAAGCGGCAATGGAGTAGCCAAAATCGACGAAATATCAAATTTAAGCGAATATAAAAACGGGGCTTTGCTTCAGCCCTTTATCGAAGAGATCGCCGTTAGCGGCGAAATTTGCTTGATATTTTTAGGCGGCGTTTTTTCTCACGCCGTACGCTGCTCGCCTGCTAGCGACGATTATAGGGCAAACTCGAATTTCGGCGTTAAGATTAGCTCGGTAGAGCCGACTGTAGCCTTTTTAAACGTCGCGCGAGACGTTTTAGCCAGGCTTGCCTTTAATCCCGTCTACGCAAGGATAGACCTAATCGGCGCAAAAGATAAAATTTTAATCAACGAAGTCGAGCTTATTGAGCCTAGCCTTTATTTTAGCTACGGCAAAAACTCTACCGAAAGATTCATAAAAGTAATCCTGAATAAATTTGTCGCGGGAAAGAAAATTTAGAGCCGAGCGGCTCTAAATTCGGTTATTTCGATTTTTCTAGGCTCGCTTTGATAAAACCCAAAACTACGGGATTTGGACTCGTTAGGCGGCTGGTAAACTCCGGATGAAACTGCACGCCGACAAACCACGGATGCGAGTTTTTAGCGCCAGATGCGGGCGAGCTAAGTTCGACGGCCTCGATCAATCCGTCGCTCTCGCCGCTAACTATCAGGCCGTTTGCTTCAAATTCGGCTCTATATTTCGGATTTGCCTCGTAGCGGTGGCGATGGCGCTCTTTGATACATTTAGCGCCGCCGTAAATTTGACTTAGCAACGAGCCCGGCTTCACGTCGCAGGCGTAAGCGCCAAGCCTCATAGTGCCGCCGATCGGGCTTTGGTGCGTGCGTATCTGCGCCCGTCCGTGCGCGTCGATGAAACTATCGATGAGGTAGATGATCGGATTTACGCACTCTGGCTTAAATTCGACCGAATTTGCGTCCTCGAGCTTTAGCACGTTGCGGGCAAATTCGATGAGCGCTAGCTGCATGCCCAGACAAATGCCAAGATACGGCACGCCGTTTTCGCGGGCGTATTTGATCGCTTCAATCTTGCCGCTCACGCCGCGCTCGCCAAAACCTCCCGCGACAAGCACGCCGCCCACGTCTTTTAGTAGTTCATCGACGTTTGAAGGCTCGATTTTCTCGCTATCTATCCACTTTAAATTTACCCTCGCATCAAGGCTCGCACCCGCATGGATGATGCTTTCGGTTAGGCTCTTGTAGCTCTCTTTTAGATCGACGTATTTGCCCACAAATGCTATCTTGGTTTCTTTCGTCGGCGCGATGATGCGCTTAACTAGGCTGTCCCAGTTACGCATATCAAGCTTTAGCTCGCCCAAATTTAAAATTTCGGCGATCGGAGTCAAAATATCTTGATTATAAAACGCGAGCGGCACCTGATAGATGCTGGCCGAGTCGATACTCTCGATGACGCAGTTGCGCTCTACGCCGCAGCTAGCGGCTATTTTATCCTTTAGCTCGCGGTTTAGCGGCTGTTCGGCGCGGCAGATGATCATATCGGGGCTAATGCCGATACGGCGCAGCTCACCGACGCTGTGCTGGGTGGGTTTGGTTTTTAGCTCGCCTGCGACCTTGATAAAGGGAACGAGGGTTAGGTGAATATTCATCGCGCGTTTGCGGCCGACCTCGATGCGAAGGGCGCGGATAGCCTCTAAAAATGGCAAGCCCTCGATGTCGCCTACCGTACCGCCGATTTCAACGATCAATACGTCGCGACCCTCGCCCGCCTTTTTGATGCGATCGACGATCTCGCCCACGATGTGCGGGATGACTTGGATCGTTTTGCCCAGATAATCGCCTCTGCGCTCTTTTTCGATAACGGAGCTATAAACGCGGCCCGTGGTGAAGTTGTTATCCTGGCTTAGGCTCTCGTCTAAAAATCTCTCGTAGTGCCCGAGGTCAAGGTCGGTCTCCGCGCCATCGTCGGTGACGAAAACCTCGCCGTGCTCGAGCGGACTCATGGTGCCCGGATCTACGTTGATGTATGGGTCTGCTTTTAGCATGCTTACTTTTAAGCCGGTATTTTTAAGAAGCGTAGCGATAGAAGCCGCCGCGATGCCCTTACCTAGCGAGCTTAGCACGCCGCCGGTTATAAAAATATATTTTGTTTCGTTTGGATTTTTTTGCATATCGCGCCTTTTAATTTTTTGCGCGATTATACCTTATTTAAAATTTATAAACGCTTGATAGCTAAAGAAAAAAATTTATAAAACGGAAACTTTAAAATAATGTTTTAAGTTAAATTTCTGTAGTATATTAAGCTATGATTAAAAAATATCTCAAAAACATATCGTCTTTGTATATCGACGGCTTTAGAAATATGAAACTAGGAAAGAGCCTGTGGCTCGTCATAGCCATCAAGCTGCTCATAATGTTCGGGATTTTAAAAGTATTTATCTTTGATGAAAGTTTAAATTCGAAATTTGAGAGCGACGAGGCCAAAGCCGACTTCGTAATCTCAAATTTGACAAAGGAATAAAATGTCTGAAATCGCTTCGGTCGATTGGTCGCGCGCGCAGTTTGCGCTCACCGCGATTTACCACTTTTTGTTTGTTCCGCTCACGCTGGGACTTAGTTTTATTATCGCCATTATGGAGAGTATTTACGTCAAAACGGGTAACGAGCAGTGGCTAAAAATCACCAAATTTTGGCTCAAACTCTTCGGTATAAACTTCGCTATCGGCGTAGCTACCGGTATCATAATGGAATTTGAGTTCGGCACCAACTGGGCGAACTACAGCTGGTTTGTCGGCGACATCTTCGGCGCGCCGCTAGCTATCGAGGGCTTGCTCGCGTTTTTTATGGAGGCGACGTTTTTTGCCGTTATGTTTTTTGGCTGGGATAAGGTTAGCAAGAAATTCCACCTCATCTCGACCTGGCTTGTGGCTATCGGTTCAAATTTAAGCGCGCTTTGGATCCTTATCGCAAACGGTTGGATGCAGTATCCGGTGGGTATGAAATTTAACCCGGCAACCGCTAGAATGGAAATGGAAAATTTCTTTGAAGTAGCGCTTAGCCCCGTCGGCATAATCAAATTTTTACACACCGTAACTAGCGGCTACGTCGCTAGCGCGCTTTTTGTTATAGGAATTTCAGCGTGGTTTATCCTAAAAGGACGCTACCTGGTCATGGCTAAAAAATCCATCGTCGTAGCGGCGAGCTTCGGGCTTGCGACGTCGCTATTTTTGATGTTTAGCGGCGACGAGAGCGCATATCAGGTCGCGCGCACCCAGCCGATGAAACTAGCCGCGATGGAAGGCCTTTATAAAGGCGAACAAAACGCCGGCCTAGTCGCCATGGGCGTGCTAGATCCGTCTAAAAAACCGGGCGACGGCAAGGACACGTTTTTACTCGAACTAAAAGTGCCTTACGCGCTTGGAATCATGGCTACTAGAAAATTTGATAGCTTTACTCCGGGCATCGAGGATCTAGTCTACGGCAACGAAGCGCAAAATATAGAAAGCGTCGCAAGCAAGATGGCCAAAGGCTCGCTAGCCGTTAGCGCGCTAGCTAGCTACAACGCCGCTAAAAAATCGGGCGATAAAGCCGCGATGGAGCAAGCAGAGCAAACTCTGGCTCAAAATATGAAATTTCTAGGCTACGGCTACCTAAAATCCCCGGAAAGCGCCGTACCGCCGGTCGGCACTACGTTTTATAGCTTTCACTTGATGGTGGCTCTTGGTACTTACTTTTTGGCTTTATTTTTGGTCGTTACGTATCTTACGATGGCAAACGATATCGAAAATTTCAAAAAGCTGCTGTGGGCGTGCGTATTTAGTATCCCGCTAGGACTAGTGGCGATCGAGGCGGGCTGGATAGTAGCCGAAGTAGGGCGCCAGCCGTGGGTCGTGCAAGATCTCATGACCGTAGGCGTGGGAGCGACGAATTTAGCCGACACCAACGTCAAAATTTCGTTCTGGCTATTTGCCGTTTTATTTACGGCGCTTTTGATAGCCGAGATAAAAATCATGCTAAAACAGATAAAAATAGGATTTGAAAACCATGCTTAGTTTAGAATTTTTACAAATTTACTGGTGGTGCGTAGTTAGCTTGCTAGGCGGTTTGCTAGTGTTTATGATGTTCGTTCAGGGCGGGCAGACGCTGCTTTTCGGGCTTTGCAAAAACGAGCTTCAAAAGGACATGGTGATAAATTCTATCGGGCGCAAATGGGAGCTTACTTTTACCACGCTCGTAATGTTCGGCGGCGCGTGTTTTGCGGCGTTTCCGCTATTTTACGCGACGAGCTTTGGCGGCGCGTACTGGGTGTGGCTGGCGATTTTATTTTGCTTTATCCTCCAAGCCGTGAGCTACGAATACCGCAAAAAACCGGACAACTTCCTAGGTCAAAAAACCTATGAAATTTTCCTTTTTATAAACGGCTCTTTGGGAGTTATACTCATCGGTATGGCGGTTAGTACGTTTTTTTCGGGAAGCGATTTTTTACTAAACGAGCACAACTTCGTGCAGTGGCAAACGCCGTTTCGAGGACTTGAAGCGCTGGGCAACATCATGCTCTATCCGCTAGGCATCGCGGTGTTTTTTCTCTCTCGTGTAGGCGGAGCGCTCTACCTCATCAACAATATAGACGATGAGGAGATAAGAGCTAACGCCAGAAAAGCGGCGCTAAAAAATACGATTTTGTTTTTACCGTTTTTTCTAGCTTTTGCCGCTTGGGTGCTTAGTAAGCCGGGCTTTGGTTACGACGAAGCGGGCGAAGTTTCCGTAGTCGCGTTTAAATACGCTCGTAATTTCGCCGATATGCCGATGATAGCCGTTGCGGCGGTCGCGGGCGTTTGCGGCGTGCTGTTTGGCGTATTTAAGGGCGCGTTTACGAAAAGCATCTACGGCATCGTGCCTTTTGGCGCGGGCGTCGTGCTCGTAGTTACCGCGTTATTTTTGATATCGGGGCTAAACGGCACGGCGTTTTATCCGTCGTTTAGCGATTTACAAAGCTCGCTAACGATCAAAAACGCAAGTTCTAGCCGCTACACGCTAAACGTAATGTTTTACGTAAGCTTTTTGGTGCCCGTAGTTTTGGGCTATATCGTCGCGGTCTGGCGCGCGATGGATAGCAAAAAGATCACCGCTAGCGAGATAGAGCGCGATCATCACGCGTATTAAGGATAAAAATGATAGAAGCGATATTTTTTCTTTTTCTTTGGGTTTTGGCGCTTTTTGGCGGATATAAATTCGTCCATTTTAACATCAAGCACGTCGAGAAAAATAGCGACAAATACTTTGGAAATTTGCGCGAATAAGCGCTGAACCGCAAATCTCGTTCTACTTAAATTTTAGCTTTTGTCGCTATAATGAAGCTAAAATTTTAAGGAGAACGAGATGTTTGATTTTACTTTTCACAACCCCGTAAAAATCGAATTCGGTAGAGGTAAAGAGCAAAATATCGGGCTTTATATGCGCGAATTTGACGCTAAAAGAACCCTACTGATCTACGGCAGCGACCGCATCAAAAAAGACGGGCTCTTTGACGCAGTAGTAGCAAGCCTAAAAGAAAACGGCATAGAGTTTATAGAACTTGGCGGCGTAGTTAGCACCCCTGTGCTAAGCAAAGTTTACGAAGGCATCGAGCTAGCTAGGAAATTTAACGCCGATAGCGTGCTAAGCGTAGGCGGAGGCTCCTGTCTAGATAGCGCCAAAGCCATCGCCGCAGGCGCGCCATACGAGGGCGACGTGTGGGACTTTTTCACTGGTAAAAACCCAAGCCGCGCGCTAAAAATTTTTGACATTATCACCCTTGCGGCGACCGGCAGCGAGATGAACTCGGGCGCGGTCGTGACAAACGAAGCTACGAAGCAAAAATTCTCCATTCACGGCGATGTCCTGTATCCGCTAGTTTCGGTCGTAAATCCGCAGCTGCAAAAAAGCGTAAGCCGCGAGTATCTGGCCTACTCCGCCGCCGACGTCATCGCGCACAGCATAGAGGGGTACTTCACAGCAAGCGTACAGCCTAGCATCATCAACCTCTACATCGAAGCCAACATCAAAACCGTAATGAAAACGACTGAAATTTTACTAGCTAACCCCGACGACTACGATGCTAGAGCCGAGTTTGCCTGGGCGGCAACGATGGCGCTAAACGGCCTAACATACGTCGGCACGCACGGCTACTCCTACCCCAACCACATGCTCGAGCACGCCATGAGCGCGGTCGTAAACTGCGCGCACGGAGCGGGTCTAGCAGTCATAATGCCTGCGTGGATGAAGTGGTATAAGAGCCGAAATTTGGGCGCTTTCGAGCGTTTTGCGCGCGAGATTTTCGGCGTAAACTCGGCCGATGAGGGCATCGATGCCTTTAAAGCGTGGCTTAGCAAAATCGGCGCTCCAGTTAGCCTAAAAGCCGTCGGCATAGAGGGCGAGACGCTAGATGAGGCCATAAATTTAGCCTACGACTACGCGGCAAACTGGCGCAAAGATAAGCTATACACGAAGGAAAATATCAAAGAGATTTTTGAGCTGGCAAAGTAAATTTGAGTAAATTTGCGGCTAAATTTAGCGTTAGCAAAATTCCAAAATTTAAGGCTTATGTGCCGGTTTGAATTTGACTGGCGCGAGCCAAATCGGGAAATTTTAGGTTTCAAATTTCGCGCTTTAAATTTGCTCCGAGTTTTTCGGGGTTGCAAATTTAAACGCAAAAATACGAAATACGCGCGCGGCGGGTAAATTTTTGGCATGACGAAAACTGCAACGCAAAACGCCGCACGGATAGTAAATTTGACCGCACAAGATAAGCAAAAAGCGGCCGCGGCCGAGCGAGCAAAATTTACTTTGCAAGCGGCAAACTTACCCGCCCGCCGTAGCAAAATATAGCAAGGCGCGTCAAAACCCTGCGCCACGCCGAAATTTAAACTAAGGCTTTTTGATGATAAATCTAAGCGTCGGGCCGTCTTGCTCGATTTTAAGCACTTCAAAGCCCCTATTTCTAGAGTCGTAAGGGATCGAGTTTATCGCCTGCGGGCAGTCGCAAAGCACTTCTAGTACCTCGCCGCTTTTCATTTTCGGCAGGATTTCTAGCGTCGCGACGGCGGGCATCGGGCAAGCCTCGCCTAGGATATCGAGCGTATAGCTTATTTCAAAATCGTCTTCATGCATCTTAGTAGCCTCCTTTGGCGAAGAAATTTCGTTTGTAGATAAATACTAGCAGCAGCGCCGAAACGAATAAACATAAATTTACCGCTAGGCCGCCCAGCAGACCAAATACCTCTAAAAGCTGGATTTTAGGGCCGTCTTTGATCCACGCAGGTATCGCGTCGTAGCTAAGGGCTAGCACCATGGTTCCTACGACGTTTGCGACGCCCACGATCATAAAGTGCAGCTGCCCCTCGGTGGCTCTATACGTCCAGCCGCACTCGCAGCCGCCCGCAAATACGATGCCGAAACCGAATAAAAACGCTCCGATCGCAACCGCCGGCGAGAAATTCGTAACCTTGCCAACGTAGCCGTTTAGCATCAGCACGAAAACGATGAGCGTGGCGATGATCATGCCGTAAAACGCGCCCTTGGTCGCAACGTCTCTGCCGAATAAAAACAGGTCGCGAAAGCACGAAGTAAAGCAAATTTGACCCTTTGAGATGATAAAGCCGAAAACTAGTCCAAAAAGTAGTCCAAGCGGCAAGATGCTAGCTTTGACTTTTAGATCAAGCGCTGGCGCCTGCATCAAAAGATACGCAAACCAGATAATCGCTAAAATCGCGATAATCACGCCGATAGCGAAATTTCGGTCGGCGCGGCCTTTGTCGTGCGTCGTACCTTTGCCTTTTGGGCCGAAGTTTTTAAGCTCGGTTTTAGGCATAAAGATAGGCAGTTTGCCGACCTTGACGGCGACGTAGATGCCAAGCACCATAAACACGGCAAAAAGCCACGTGTGTAGCGAAAAATACGGTAGTCCGGTGAAAAAATCAAGCAAGTTGCAGCCAAAGGCTAGACGCGCGCCAAATCCCGAAAGCAGGCCGCCGACGATAGCTTGAAAAACTCGAATTTTGCTTGCGGGTAGGCGAAATTTGACTTTATTTGCCATAAAGGCCGCGATCGTAGCGCCGACGAACATGCCTATTAGCATAAGCCCCTCAAAGCGCGTGAGCGGGTTGCCGTCAAGGTTCGTGATCTTGTAGTAGGAGTAGCCGCTAAGATCCATCCCGAAAAGCTCCAAAAACTCGCCGCCCCAGCGCGTCATCTCGCCGGTCACCGCCCATCCGCCGCCGAAAATCCCGAAATACACGGTCGCGACGATGGCTAGGATAATCATCGCCTGCCCGACGTTCCAGAAATTCGTTAGATATTTCGTTCTAAATTCTTTAAACATAAATTTTCTTTGTATTAATTTCCTCGCCCCGCGAGACTAAAATTCGAGATTAAAAGCGTATCTATGAGGTAGTCATCTAGGTATCCTAAAAAACGTGGTCGTCAAACTTGACGCTAAAAAGTAAGAATTGTAGCTAAAATATTATTAAATAAAATTAAAATGCAGCTAGATTAATTTGCGATATTATTTTCTAAGATATAAAATCTATAATCATATATTTTGTTTTTGTTTATATCTTTTACCGTGATTTTCGGTTGGTATCTGCCGCCTGATTTTGCTTTTTCGAGAATGATTTAAGCGGTTCTCTTTAGTCGCTACCGCTTTGCGTGCATTTAGATCAAAGAGAACCTAGCGTTTTGAACAAAATATCTTAGATATAAAGTCCTACGCCTCCAAAATCGCTCCGTTGCTAGCGTTTGTTACCAGCTTGCGATACATTCGTAGCCAGCGAAACGGCAGCGGTTTTTCGATCGGCTTAAATTTAGCTCTGCGCTCTGCGATCTGCTCTTCGCTTAGGCGCACGTTTATCGCGTACGTATCCACGTCGATATCGATTATATCGCCGTTCTCTATTAGACCGATCATACCGCCCTCGGCAGCTTCGGGGCTCACGTGTCCGATACTTAGCCCCCTCGTAGCACCGCTAAATCTGCCGTCCGTGATCAGCGCCACGTCCGCGCCCAGCCCTCGCCCCATGATTAGGCTCGTAGGGCTTAGCATCTCCTGCATGCCCGGGCCTCCGCGCGGCCCTTCGTAGCGGATGATGACCACGTCACCTTTGTTTACCTTGCCGCTTGAGATCCCCTCTATCGCCTCGTCTTGGCTGTTAAAGCACACGGCCTTGCCGCTAAATTTGCGCTCGCCGATTATGCCCGCGGTCTTGATGACGCAGCCCTGTTCGGCTAAATTTCCAAACAAAATCGCCAGCCCGCCGACCTGCGAGTAGGCGCTTTCGACCTTACGGATGACCGATTCGTCTTTTATGGCGCTAGCTCCGACGCGCTCGCCTAGGCTCTCGCCCGTGACGGTCGGCGCGCCCAGATCCAGCAGTCCGTTGTCGCGGCGCGAAATTTCGTTTATCACGGCGCTTAGGCCGCCCGCGCGGTCGATGTCCTCCATGTGGATATTTGGCAAGCTCGGGCTGATTTTGGCGATGTGGGCGATCTTGCGGCTGATGTCGTTTAGGCTTGCGATCTGCAAATTTACCCCCGCTTCGCGCGCGATAGCCAGGATATGCAGCACGGTGTTGCTGCTGCCGCCCATCGCCATATCGACTACGAGGGCGTTTTGGATCGATTTTTCGTTCACGATATTTCGGATTTTGTATTCTTCATCGAGCGCTATCTGGCAGATGCGGCGTCCCGCCTGCCTGATAAGCTTCTCGCGCTCAGGAGTAAGCGCGGGCACCGTGCCGTTGCCTTTTAGCGCGATACCCATCGCTTCGCACAGCGTATTCATCGAGTTTGCCGTAAACATCCCCGAGCAGCTGCCCCCGCTCGGACAGGCATTGCACTCGATATCTTTTAGTTCCTCGGCGCTGATCTCTTTGGTTTCAAATTTACCCACCGCCTCAAACGCCGTGGATAGGTCGATCGGCTCGCCTTTTTTGGTGTAGCCCTTTTTCATCGGGCCGCCGCTAACAAAAACCGTCGGCACGTTTACGCGAAGCGCGCCCATAAGCATGCCCGGCACGATTTTATCGCAGTTTGGCATGCAAACTAGAGCGTCTAGCTTATGAGCGTTCATCACCGTTTCGATCGAATTTGCGATCAGCTCGCGGCTAGGTAGGCTGTAAAGCATCCCGCTGTGCCCCATCGCGATGCCGTCGTCCACGCCGATGCAGTTAAACTCAAACGGCACGCAGCCGTTTTTGCGGATCTCGTCTTTTAAAATTTCGGAGTATTTGTTGAGGAAAAAGTGTCCCGGGATGATCTCGATGAAGCTATTTGCCACGCCGATAAACGGCTTTTCAAAGTCCTCGTCCTTTAGTCCCGTCGCTCTTAGCAAGCTTCTGTGCGGCGCGCGCGTATAGCCTTTTTTGATGATGTCGCTTCTCAAATTTGATCCTTTTGGTGAAATTTGAGCGATTTTATCAAATTTAGGATTAAAAAGCTTAATTTAAATCAAATTTGAGTATATTTAAACTCTTTTTTAAACAAGGAGTGAGATGCTTTTTAATTCATTTGCATTCATCGTTTTTTTCTTGCCGATTACTTTTAGCATTTATTTTATATTAAATAAATTTAAGCTAATTCAATTAAGCATTTTATGGCTCACCGTCGCCTCATTGTTTTTCTATGGATATTGGAATTTTATTTATATCCCGCTTATTTTATGTTCGATTACGTTTAACTTCTACGTCGGTCATCTGCTTTGCAATCACCCTTCCCGCAAAAAGCTTATTTTATGGGCGGGCGTCGCGGCAAATTTAGCCTTGTTAGCCTACTACAAATACACCGATTTTTTGATAGCGAATTTTAACGGAATTTTCGGTGCAGACGTGCCGCTGCATCACATCGTTTTGCCTCTTGGCATCAGCTTTTTTACTTTTACGCAAATAGCGTTTTTAGTGGATTGCTATCATGAAAAAGTAAAAGAGCCTAGCTTCCTTCGCTACGCGCTTTTCGTTACATATTTTCCGCATCTTTTAGCCGGTCCTATCATCCACCATGCCGAGATGATGCCGCAGTTTGCAAATCTACGCCTAAAGCGCGTAAACTATAAAAATTTAAGCATCGGGCTGTTTTTGTTTTCGATCGGCCTTTTTAAAAAGGTCGTAGTGGCCGATTTTTTCGCTAGATTTGCTATTCATGGATTTGATATTTACCCTACGCTTAGCATGAGTGAGGCATGGATAACGAGCATTAGTTATACGTTTCAGCTGTATTTCGACTTTAGCGGCTATACCGATATGGCCATCGGCATTTCATATATGTTTAACATTATCCTGCCGTTAAATTTCAACTCCCCTTACAAAGCGCTAAACATCCAAGACTTTTGGCACAGATGGCACATGACGCTTTCGAGATTTTTACGCGATTATATCTATATTCCGTTAGGCGGCAACCGCAAGGGCGAATACCGCACTTACGCTAACGTTTTTGCGGTGTTTTTGCTGGGCGGACTCTGGCACGGAGCGGGCTGGATGTTTATCATCTGGGGCGCGCTGCACGGATTTGCGATGATGATTTGTAGATTTTACGGCGCGCATTTTCGCCCTATGAATAAATTTCTAGCCTGGTTTATAACATTTAACTTTATAAATATCACTTGGATATTTTTCCGCGCTAGAGACCTAGATAGCGCGATGAAGGTGCTAAAGGGCATGTTTGATTTCAGCTCGGTTAAGATGAATTTTAACTATTTAGAGCATATAAGCAATTCTTTAGGATTTAATCAAATAAATTTCCTAGAAACGCCGCAAATAGCCATGGGTACGTTTTGCGCAATCATAGGCGTCACGCTTTTGGTTACGGTTTTCGGGCGAAACTCGAACGAAATGGCCGCTAGAGCAAAATTCGGCTTTCTTACCGCGCTGTTTACGGCATTTTTGCTTGCTTTGGCTTTTGTTTTTAGCTCCGGAGCGCAGGAGTCTCCGTTTTTGTATTTTAACTTTTAGGATTAAATTTGAGAAAATATAAAATTTTCCTTATCGCGCTTCCCGTTTTGACGCTCGCTTTGATTGGAGCTTATGTGGCGTTTGCGATGTTTCTCATCAGAGTTTCGTCGGCTCATCACTATGCGTATAAAAACTATCTCATAACAAACACCACCGATCAAAACCGCATCATCGTAGAAAGCGGCTCAAACTCATACCACGGCATAAACTCTTTGATGCTTGAAAAGCACTTTGGCAAGCTAACGATAAATTTAGGCGACCACGGCGGCTATCCGTTGCTTCATAGGCTATACCGCGCGGCTAAATTCGCCCACAAAGGCGATATTTTTATCCTGCCTTTGGAGTATCGCTACTATATCGGCGACATACCGCCCGATACTTATTACTACGGGATTTTTTTCGAGCTACATCATTTTTACGACTATTTGCCGTTTTTAGAAAAGCTAAAAACTATCTCGCAAATCCCGCCGCAAGCCTTTATGAACGCCGTAACCAGAGACTATAGGGATAGGGCGGCGTTTAAGATAAATTTTAACAACTTTATCCATCGTTGGCCGCAAGCCGTGCACGATTTTTCGCCCAATTTTAAAAACGGCGAGCGCGGAGATTATCAATACGTCGGCAAAGTAGACGAGGCAAGAGACACCCAGATGCCCTGCCAGCAGTATATATTTTTCACCGATTTTTCGGGTAGCAAGATCGGCATAAACGATATTTTTAGACGAAATTTAAAATTTATGAAAAAGCTGGAGCAAGAAAAGGGGATTAAATTTATCTTTACCTATCCGGCCGTTGCGGGCGATGATTGCTACGATCTAAACGACCCGCACGCCGCGGATAATCAAAAATTTTTAAAAGACGTAAAAAAGCTTATCGAAGATAACGGTTTTGAGATGATAGGGGATTATAAAGATAGCTATTTCCCGCGTAAATTTCTGCACGACACGTGGTTTCATCTAGTGCCTGAGGCTAGGGATATGCGCACGCAAAAGCTAATCGAAAATCTGGAAAAATCAAAATACGCAAAAGAGCTGCACGCAAAATAAATATCGGTTTGCGATTTTAAATCGCTAAATTTATACGAGGAACAAGGCGAGCTTTGGATTTTGGGCTAAATTTACTTTACGAAATTCGCGCCACTAGCGCTCGTATTTACCAAGGATTACAGCCGCCGAAAGCTAAAGCCGCGACTTTAGACGCGCTAAGAGCGGTTTAAATATCGTTTTCTTTTGGTAGTTTTTACGAGATTGCGCTCCGGCTAGACTAAATTTTACTTTACTTTAATTTTTATATTATAAAATTATTAAAAGTAACCGGAAGCGATTACTTGCAAGGAAATTTGCGTCCAAGGATGTGAGCCGTATCGATAAATAAAAGCCGTTTGGCGACTGGGCAATCTAGCTTTTGCCTAACGCACGTAAATTTGGCATTTACGGGCTTGTTTTTCGCTCATAGATTTAGCGCAAAGTCGGGCAAATGGGCTAGGCGTAATTAAACGGCGAATTTGGGTTCTAGCGTAAGAAAATGCGATAATTTTAACTTCGGTTCGTCTTAGCGCCGTTGATTTAGGGTTAAATTTTGAGCCAAATTCGCCGAGGATAAATTTAGCCTTTTGCGCTGCGAAGGTGGCTCTAGTGCCCGATGCCTAGTTTGCTTGATTTTGCTTTAAGGGCTATGCTTAAATTTGACCGTATTCGCACCGAGTCGTAAATTTAGCGCTATGATAAATTTAAAAATCAAAAAAGGATCAAAATGCTAACCAATCCCGTCGTAATCAGCATCATCGTGATGACCGCGCTTTGTTTGCTAAGGTTTAACATCCTGCTTTCCATCCTCGTCTCCGCTCTAGTCGCGGGGCTCATCTATCACGGCGGATTTGGGGGCGTAGAGGCCTTTTTGGGCGCGCTAAAGGCGACTACTTTGACGCTGATAACGGGTATGAGCGGCAACCTAGAAACCTCGCTTAGCTACATCCTGCTAGGCGCGCTCGCTGCCGCGATAGCCGACACGAACCTAACTGCGATCCTCATAAACGCCGTTAGCAAGGCTCTAGCAAAAACCAGCACTTATTTTGCGCTTATCATCGCTGCGATTGCTTGCTTATCGCAAAATTTGATTCCCGTGCATATCGCTTTCATCCCGATTCTTATTCCGCCTCTTTTGCCGCTGATGAACCGCCTAGGCATCGACCGCCGAGCCGTGGCGTGCGCTCTTACTTTCGGTCTAAAGGCGCCTTATGTTAGCCTTAGCGTCGGTTTTGGCCTTATCTTTCACGGCATCATCCAAAAAGAGCTAGCAAACAACGGCGTAGAGGTGCAGATGAGCCAGATCTCGGACGTGATGTGGATAGGCGGAGCCTCGATGCTAGTCGGACTCTTTTTAGCGATTTTCGTCTTTTACCGCAAAAGACGCGACTACGCGCACACTAAATTTGAAAGCGACGAAGAGAGGGAGGCGCAGATAGCCGCAAGCCTAGAAATGACTAAAAAAGAGTGGGCGGTGCTAGGCGGCGCGGTAGTAGCCTTTGGGGTGCAAATTTATACCGAAAGCATGCCTCTTGGCGCGCTTCTTGGGCTTTTAGTTATGATAGTTTTGGGCGGTATCGAGTACCGTAAAATCGACAAAATCATGGACAGCGGCCTAGCGATGATGGGCTTTATCGCATTTATCATGCTAGTTGCCGCAGGCTTTGGCTCGGTTTTGCGCGAGAGCGGCGGTATCGAGCAGCTAGTGAGCTTTGCTAGCGAGGTGGTAGGCGGCAAAATAGGCGGCGCGATACTGATGCTAGCTATCGGGTTACTAGTTACCATGGGCATCGGCACGAGCTTTGGCACGATACCGATCATCGCGGCGATCTACGTGCCGTTTTCGCTGTCGCTCGGTTTTTCTCCGGCGGCTATTATCTTGCTAGTTGGTATCGCGGCGGCTCTGGGCGATGCGGGCAGTCCCGCTAGCGATAGCACGCTAGGGCCAACAAGCGGTTTAAACGCCGACGGCCAGCACAATCACATCTACGATACGTGCGTGCCGACTTTCATCTTCTTTAATATACCGCTATTAATCGGCGGCGTAATCGGCGCGATGATTTTGTAAATTTTACGGCTTGTCTCGCGAGTACTTTTAAATGATTTCGTAAATTTCGCCCTGCGACAGACTATATGTCTAGTCTTGGGACGAAATTTACTTCAAAACATTTAAAATCATCTCACGATACTTCGCCTTATCGTTTTGCGTTCAAATTTTAAGTCAAATTTGCAAATTTGGGTCGCCGAGACCCGCACTGCAAAAATGCTAAATTTAAACTCGCGACGCTTTGCGTCAGCAAAGCTATGTCGCCACCTCTCACGTGCAGTGGGGTAGGTGGGGGTTTGGGGGCGGAAGGGGCGACGCTTCGTAAGTAGAAACCCCTTCCGCCACCCAAGAAAAAGAGAAAGGCGGATACA
>CAURKB010000040.1:0-16121 GCA_963525315.1 uncultured Campylobacter sp.
GGGCTATGAAATCTGCCGAGGAGTTTTTATTTACGCTCATCACGGGCGCGCTGCCAAGAAGCCCGCCGAACCAAATCGCTAACAGCCAAAAGCCGCAATCAGTAAATCCACTTTACGACGTCGTTTATCTCGCGGCGATATTTTTTAGGTTGAGGCTTTAGGCGGTAACCAAACGGCACCACGATAGCTACGCGCTGCTTGCTCGTATCAAGACCCAAGATGCCGTTTAGCGCCGCCTCGTCAAAGCCCTCGATCGGGCAGCTATCGATGCCTAGGCTAGCTGCGGCCGTCATCATATTTGCAGCAGCTATGTAGCACTGCTTGCTCGACCAATGATAGATTAGCTCGTCATCGCCGCCGAAACGTCCGGTTAGAAAATCTCCGTAAAATTTCTTCCTGTCGCCGATTATATCAGGAGCCTTGTCTTCGCGACGCTCGATCATTTTCTCCACGTATTTACCGACGCCTTTGACCTCTGCTATCTTAGCCAGGATAACTACCAAATGCGAGCAAGTCGTAATCTGAGGCTGATCCCACGAGACGGCGCGGATCTTTTGCCTTAGTTGCGGATTTTGCACGACGAGGAAATCCCACTGCTCTAGCCCCGTAGAACTCGGGCTTAGTCTGCCCGCTTCCAAGATAAAATCAAACTCGCCCGCGCTAATTTTTTTATTTTCGTCAAAAATCTTGCACGCGTGGCGAAATTTCATCGCTTCTAAAAAATTCATATTTTCTCCTTTTACTAAAGTCGGGTAATTATACGATTTTAGCCAGAAATTTAACTTAACCGAGAGTTTTTACGCCTTAACTTGAAGCTCTAGTTAAATTTGATGCGGCGGGCAAGACTATCCTACGCATAGCCATCGGTAATTTAGATGCGGCGGCGATTTCGCGCTTATTTGGCTATTTATGCCAAGGATATTTGCGATTTTTAAATTAAATTTAAAATGATGGGGATCTTGGGACGGCTTTTAGGTCAAATATGTAAAACCGGCATACGAGGCGGCAAATTTTAAGTAAATGATAAAAGTAATGATCGCTCGGTTTGGCACCGTTTCTACGACTTACGCGCTAGATAGCCGAGTATATTTGGCAATAATTTAAGCATAGTTTAATAAACTAGATTTTTAAACTAAAAGCTTACCGGCTAAGCCGACAAATTTTGTCGCAAGCGCTAAATCAAATTTATCCCAAACTCCGTCTTTGCCGTAGCTACGCCCACTACGGCGCTGTTTTCGTAGCCGGCGCCCTTTAGCCGGGATAAAGCCGAATTTGCCTCGCTTTGCGGCACGGCTAGCAAAAGTCCGCCCGACGTCTGCGCGTCGTAAAGCAAGATATCGGCCTCGCCGCAGACGAATTTACTCGCAAATTCGCGGTTTTTGTAGCTGCCCTCGGGGATGATACCCATATCGGCAAACTCGCGCGCGACCGCTATCACGGGTACGTTACCCGCGTAAATTTCAAAGCTGATTTTATCGTTTAGCATTTCGCTTAGATGCCCTAAAAAGCCAAATCCCGTAACATCGGTCGCCGCTGTTACTTTGATACCTTTTAGCACGTCCACGGCATAAAAATTTAGCTGCCGCATCGTCTCTACCGCCTGCTTTATCTGCGCCGAATTTAGTAGATCGGCCTTGATCGCCGTGCTTAAAACGCCCGTTCCTAGCGGCTTTGTAAGTATAAGCGCGTCGCCCTCGCGCGCGGAGTTGTTAGACCAAAAGCGGCTTGGCGAAACGACGCCCGTGACGCTAAGTCCGTAATACATCTGCTGCGTCTCTATCGTGTGTCCGCCCACGATTACACCGCCGCATTCGGCGACCTTATCCCGTCCGCCGCGTAAAATTTCGCCCAAAATTTCGCCGCTTAGGTTGCAGCTGTCAAAACCGACGATATTTAGCGCGTTTAGCACCTTGCCGCCCATTGCAAATACGTCGCTTAGGCTGTTTGCGGCTGCGATCTGGCCGAATATAAACGGATCGTCTACCACCGGCGTGATAAAGTCTAGCGTCTGCACGAGCGCGATATCGTTCGTGATCTTAAATACGCTCGCATCCTCGTTCGTGCCGATGTTTGAGAGCAAATTCGGGTGAGCTAAATTTAAATCGCCGATAGTTTTGTGTAGACCCGACGGGTCAAGCTTGGCCGCTCAACCCGCCGCTTTGACGAATTTGGTTAGACGTTTGTCGTTGTAAATCATAGTTTGATTTGCTCGTGAGAAGTTAGAATTTGCATGATTTCGTAGGCATTTGATATCTCTCCGACGCTTAGATCGCCGACGAGTTTGTATGCCTCTAGGCAGCTACCGCAACTTAAAATTTTAACGCCCGTAGCCTCTAAATCCTTAAGCGGTTTAAAGCTCGCATGCGCGCGGTTTGTAGTCATTTTAACGGCATTATTTACGCAGATTACGTATTCGGGTTTATTTTCTACCTGCAAAAGCGCTCCTAAAAATTTAGACAGCAAATTAACGCCTACGTCGCCGCTACCGGCGCGCTCTTCATTTAGATAAAGGGCTGTTTTTTTAGCCTTTGGCGTGATCTCGCAGACGAATTCGTCAAAATTTGCTAACTCAAGTTTTGATTCGCCCTTAACGGCGGTGATTTTTGTCTCGGCGCCGTTTTGTTCTACGCTAAATTCGACGTTTTGATTTTTTAAAAAACGGCTAATGTTTTCTTTTGGAGCTATGGAATTTACTAAAATCTCGAGCTTTTCGCCGACTTTTAGGCTCTCAAGCGCATTTTTAGTCCTGATGACGGGTTCTGGACAAGCCAAATTTCTACAATCGATTTGCATTGATTTTTCCTTAAAATTTATTACTCTTCAACCTGAAGTCTAGGGGGAATTTTACCTAAAAGATTTTAAATTTTGTATAAAAAGGCGAATTTTAGGCTAGGCTTTAAAATAAAAAAGGAGAAAAACTTCTCCTTTTTTATTATTTTAATTTCGCGTAAGTTTTTTCGTATTCAGATACGGGGATTTTGTTTTTAGAGATGAGTTCCTGATACCAGTAGTGGTGAAGTACGTAAACTTCTTCCTCTTCTTTATATCCCGTTACCATCGACCAGATAGCGCCGTGTATCGCGATAGCAGCCATATATATGTGTACTAGGAAAAATACGGCGCAAACTATACCAAGTACATTGTGAATAAGCGCAGAAGCTCTTAAAACTTCGATTTGCGGTACGCCTAGCCAAGTAGCGACGTCAGGCGTTTTAAAATCTAAGAAGAACATCGCTGCGCCGGTTAGTATCATCACTATACCGCCTGGAATAGCGACCCAGTACCATGCTTTTTGACCGGCGTTAAATTTACCTGCAGGCACCGGTCGCTTAACTTTTGAAAGATATCCGCCTACGATCAGCATCCATCTGATGTCGTAGATCGTCGGTAGCATTCTTTTAGTCCAAGCTATCAGCATCGGTAATACGGATACCGCAAATATACTAGTAGCCAATCCGTGGATGTTTTTACAAAATCTAACGAAAGTCCCGCCGCCAAGCTCCGCGCCCCACATCATGATGATACCGGTCGGTACCAGCACTATCCACGAGATCGCGGCTAGTCCGTGAGCTACGCGCTCTATTACGCTAAATGCATAGACTTTGTTCCCGTCGTGGCTAAAATGCTTTGGCCCGATAATCAAAAAGTGCAAAGTAAATGCCCCAATCACGGCTAAAATCAACGATAAAACGGCTATAGCGAAGTAGTCGTTACCCTGAATAAACGTAAAAATCGGTCCCAAACCGTCTTCGTAAGGCTTGATGTTTTCGATTCTACCGGCAGCCCAGACATTGCTCTGATACTGGTTGGTGCTAGGACTCGCCTCGATAGCGAAGGCCCAACAGGCGACAACCGAAAGCAAACTCAAAATTCTCGTCATGCTATCTCCCTTGTTTTTTGTTCGTCCGCTCAAAGCCGCACGTAATTCGGCATCCAGCCAAAAGCTAAATTTCGCGGATTTTCGTGAAATTATATCAAAAAATAGCGTAATGCAAGCTTAGCGCCGAAGTACCGCTTTTTTAGGCTGTTACGGCGCATTTTTATCAAAATCGGGGGCAAATTTATAATCAGCCATATTAATTCATTCATATAAGCTAGATTTTATTTATATTAAATTTAACTTTGTTTGGGATTAAATTTGCTGTAAATTCGGCGGCTGATAAGCTAAAATTTTAAATTTATCGCTAAAAAGGCGCAGGTTTATGAGGCCCGCACGCCAGGAGCAAGTCAAATAAAAGATCGCCGCAAAATTTGATTAAATTTACGGCCCAAACGGCGCCTTAAAATATCAAATTTACACCCTAAAGGACGCAGTTCCCGGCATCAAATTTAGTTTCGCCTCTCGTATTCTTCAAAGCCGAATTCCCGCACGGTTACAAGCTCGCCGTTTTCTTTTAAAAGCAGCAAATCAGGCAGCTTTATGCCGTTAAAGGTCGTGTTTTTCACGATCGTATAGTGGATCTGGTCCTCAAATATCACCTTATCGCCCACGCTTAGCGGCGCATCAAATTTATACTCCGGCTCGCCCGCGTCAAGCCCCACGATATCGCCTGCTAGACAGGTATTTCCGCCGAAACGGTAGCTAAATTTACCGCCCTTGCTCTCGCCTCGCACCGCCGGTCGGTACGGCATCAGCACGGTATCTGGCATATGCGCCTCGGCCGAGACGTCTAGGATGGCTATGGTTTTTTCGTTTTGCACGAAATCAAGCACCGAAGCGGCTAAAAATCCCGTCTGCCAACCCACCGCTTCGCCGGGCTCTATGTAGACCTCGACGCCGTATTTTGCGCGGAAATTTTTGATCAAATTTATGAGCAGATCCACGTCGTAGCCCTCTTTTGTCACGTGATGTCCGCCGCCAAAATTTACCCACTTCATGTGCGGGATAAACTCGCCGAATTTCTCCTCAAACGCCATTAGCACGGTCTCCAGACTCTGCGCACTCTCCTCGCAAAGCGCGTGGAAATGCAGCCCCGTAATGCCCTCAAGCGCGTCTGCGTCAAAATTTGCGCGAGTGATGCCCAGGCGACTATAGCGACCGCACGGGTTATAAGCGTCAGTCGGCGCGACGGAGAGTTCGGGATTTACGCGAAGCCCACAAGTAACGCCCGCGGCTAGGGCTTTTTGCTTAAATTTAGCCCACTGCGCAAAGGAATTAAAAACCACGTGCTTTGAGAGCGCTAGCACCTCATCTATGTCCTCGTCTTTAAATGCCGGAGAATACGTATGAATCTCGCCTCGAGCGTATTTTGCAGCAAATTTAGCCTCGTGCAGGCCGCTGCACGTCGCGCCGTCTAGGTATTCGCCGACAAGCCCCATCACGCCGCTAAACGCAAAGCCTTTTAGGGCGACTAGCACTTTCGCGCCGCTTTCATCCTTGACGCGTTTTAAAATTTCGAGATTTTTGCGTACCTTGGCCTCTTCGCAGACGTAGGTGGGCGTTTTTATTTTGCTTAATATTTCGTTCATTACGGCTCTTTCGTTTAAAATTTGGCGTAAGTATATCTAAATATTTTTTTAAGTAAAATCAAGAAAAAAATTTAATTTCAAAGGCGAATTTATGGTAGAAATCGAGTTTTTGGGCCCAATCAAAATGGAAAATTTAAAGCTAGAAGCGGCAAATTTAAGCGAAGTAAAAGAAAAACTAGGCGAATACGCACAGCTCGGCGAGTGGCTAAAAATCTGCGCCGTCGCCGTAAACGACGAGATCGCGAGCTCTCTAGACGCGCCGCTAAAAGACGGGGATAAAATTTCCATTTTACCGCCGGTTTGCGGAGGCTGAGATGCAGATTTTTGAAGGAAGCCTCGACGCCAAAGCGATCACAAACGCCTGGTACGACGAGTTTAAAGACAAAAACTGCGGCGCACTCATCACGTTTACGGGCATCGTGCGCGAGGAAGGCGGCATAAGCGCGCTTAGCTTTGATATCTACGAGCCGATCCTGCGCAAATGGCTAGCGGGCTGGGAGCAAAAGGCGAAGGATCTGGGTGCATACGTACTTTTTGCGCATTCGCGAGGCGACGTGCCGGTACACGAGAGCTCCTACGTCGCAGGCGTCGTTAGCCCGCAAAGAAAGGTTGCCTTGCGGCTGATAAACGAGTTTGTAGAGGACTTTAAGGCTAATGCACCGATCTGGAAATACGACGTCATAGGAGGCGAACGCATCTACGCAAAAGAGCGCAGCCAAGCGATCAAAGGCGCCGGACTTTTAGGCTAAATTTACTCGGCTCGGCTTTGATATACGCGCCGAGCAAATTTGACTACTTTTTAGAAAAAGCTTTATTTCTTGCGGGCTAGACCATGATGTTTAGCCCGCTTTTACTCCCGATCGCCATCAAATTTGGCAAATTTTGGCTCGATTTTTATATAAATCAAATTTGAAAATTCGACATTTCGTCTTTCGCTCGCCCAGACCCGCACCGCGAAAATGTCAAATTTAGCAAGGTTTTAAATTTATGCAGTCAAATTTACAAATTTAGCAAGATGTGCGACAAATATTCAAGACGCAATAGGCGTAGTTTAAATAATTTTTTCTTACCCGCAAAGGCGCGGACTCGTCGTCCGTAACCAAAGCGGGCATAGAAAAAATTACTCTAAAATCCGTCGTTTATGGGGAATCAAGCGGATTTTTTGTGAAAAAATCCCGCATAAACCGCAAAAACAAACCCTATCGTCACCGCCCACGAAGCCGCCGCCGTTATGCCGCTTGGCGAGCTGGCGAGCAAGAAGTTATGCGCTACGGCCGCGCCCGCCGCCATACCGATGACGAAGATTACCGAGCTTAGATTGCCCGTACCCATTTGCACGAGATGCTTGCCGGGGCAGCCTTCGCCGAGGCTAAAGCAAAGCCCGGCCAGCGTCATACTAAGGAAGTTCCAAACCACGTCGTTGTGCGCGATAGGCTGGCCCTCAAAGCCGAATTTATACTGCCCGAGCGCCAAATTTACGATGCTGGCAAAGACCACGATGCTGACGATCCCCGCAAACATCGAGAAATCTTTTTTGAAAAGCCTGCCAAACGCCCCGACGCTGCAAAATTTGCTCTTGTGCATTAGCGCGCCCACGACGATACTAAAACCAAGCGAGATCAGGATAGGAGCGTGCATGGAACCTGGACCTTTTGCGGAGCTAAAAAGCGCTCCGTTTTCACCGAGCTTTAGTCCAAATGCAAGCGCGGCAAGCAACAAAATACCGATAACCGTCGGCAAGACGCCTATCGCGGCCTGAGTTTTAGTCTCGTGCGTGAGGCCGTAGCCGAGCTTTTTGAAAAATACGCCCGCGCACACGCCCGCAAAAATACCGACGACTCCAGCAACCGCTGTCATATCGCCGCCGCCCAGACGCAAAAACGCCCTCCACGGGCAGCCCAAAAACACGAGGCAGCCGATCATCGCGAAAAATCCGAGAAAAAAGCGCACGAAAGGCGACGAGCCCGTGGTCGCGCTAAACTCCTTCGTCCAAAGCACGCTAGCCAAAAAGCCGCCCAAGATAAGCCCGATGATCTCCGGGCGCACGTACTGCACGACTCCGGCGCGGTGAAAGCCCAGAGCCCCCGCCGTATCGCGTAAAAAGCAAGCCGCGCAAACGCCCATGTTGCCGGGGTTGCCAAAATATACGAGCAGCGCGCCTAAAGCGCCGAGCGCCGCACCTGAAACGATAAACCATTTTGAATTTGATAAATTCATGAAGTGTCCTTTGAAAAGGTAAAATCGACCCGATTTCTTAGGCTGAATTCTACTTATCTTAGAATAAAAAATTAATAAAATTTAGCAAGCATTTAATCAAATTTGGCGAAATTTTTAAAACTATAGATCATAAAATGCACGTATATAGATTTAAATTTGATAAAAATTATTCAAAATGCCGCGCTGTCAAATTTATATCCAAGGGAGCTTTTAAGATAATAAACCGCTAAATTTATCGCCGCAAGATTACCTTACTAAATAATTATAACTAAATCTCAAATATCAGATTTAACAAAGAAATTTAGCGTTATGATCAAAAACGATTTGCCGACGACGATTTATTTTTCTAACTTTTTGTAGCAAAATGCGCTTATTTTAATGTTTGCGCAGCCGCGCACCTTTGCTTGCGCGGACATTTGCAAAAGCCGTAAATAGGCAAAGTAAAGATGCCTGCCTTTTTACTTTTACGACTTACGTTACCCAAATTGCGCCGACGGATTTTTAAGTATACAAAATTTACCCTGACGCGCGGATATTTTATAAGCAAGTGGGGTCTGATTAAATTTAGCGGCCAAATTTGCAAAAGCGCGCAAAAACTAAATTTACACCCGCTCTTGCATAATCTAGCCGGTTTACGTATCGTTTATAGGATAAATCCGCTGCCGATAACCAGCTCGCCTCTATAAAATACCGCTAGCTGCCCGCTAGCCACGCCAAACGCGCTCTGTTTTAGCTCGACCTCGGCCGTGCCGCCCTCTAACACTTTTACGCGCGCGTTTAGCCCGATACTACGGTAGCGCACCTTCACGTCGCAGTCAAACTCGCTCTCGTCTATGAACAAATTTAGGCTATTTACCGCGATCTTGCCGCGCTCAAGCTCCTCTTTGCTACCCACTACGATACGGTTATTTGCCGCATCGATAGCGAGTACGAAATGCGGCTCGTGTGCCCCAAATACCTCAAATCCGCGCCTCTTACCGATCGTGTAGCGCATGTAGCCGTTGTGCCGCCCGATCACCCTGCCCGCGCTATCGACTACGTCGCCCGGCAGGTCGGTCTCGTAGTGCTTATTTAGCACCTCGATATAGGTGTCCTCGACGAAGCAAATCTCGCTGCTCTCGGCCTGCTCGCCGTATTCGCGAAAGCTCGGCAAAGATTTTGCCAGCTCTTTTATATCTTTTTTAAATTTGTCTCCGAGCGGGAAAATCATATCGGCGATTATCTCTTTTGGTACCTGCGCGACGAAGTAGCTCTGGTCCTTGCTAGGATCTGCGGCGACTCTGATAAAGCCGTCTTGCACGCGGATATAGTGGCCTGTAGCAAGCTTTTCGCAGCCGATACTTTTGGCAAATTTTAACAGCTCGCCAAATTTTATAAAGTGGTTACAAAGTGCGCATGGATTTGGCGTCTTACCCTCCTTATAGGAGCTAACAAACGGCGTATAGACGTATCTTTCAAACTCGTCTTGCAGATCGAGCACATGATAGCTTATGCCCAGATACTCGCACGCGCGGGCGACTTTGCCGATATTTTGCTCGTGATAGCCGGGTTTTTTGTGCAGTTTCATATAGCAGCCCACGACCTCGTGTCCCGCTTCTAGCAGCATTTTCGCGCTCATGGTGGAGTCGACGCCGCCGCTCATGGCCATTAGTATTTTCATTTCTCTTTCCTATTGTGAGGGCTTGTCTTTTTAGCGCTTTTTACGGAGTTTGTAAATTTTCGGCTCGATGAACCGGACATTCTATCTACGCCGAGAATTTACCGCACAGCCGCAAAAATCATCTAAAAATACCGCGCTCTAAAGTTTTGTATTTTAAATTCAGCTTTAAAATTTACAAATCTCGCCTTAGCCCCACAATAAGACAATTTCGTATAAATTTGACGCGATTATATAAAAAATAGCTTAATACGCTATAAATTTGCGAGCCAAGGATGGCGAGGCATTTAGCTTTCGCGCCTTGATCGGCTCTAGATTTTATCCGCCTAGGCGTTAATGCAGAATTTGCAAAGGACAGTGACGCAGTCAAATTTACCGAATTTTACGTAAAAGACAAGTATATCGGCAAATCCGCTTGAAAAAAACACAAACCAAACCGCGCGAACAAATTTACAAAAATCAAAATTTAACGCCGTGCGCTAGATAAAAGCAACCGGCAGATTCACCGACCGAATTTAACTAACCCTCAAGCCTTGCGGTATTTTAGAGCTTTAAATTTTTGCGTACCGTATGCGCCGTCGTAGCGGCAAAAACAGCGGCAGTTAAAATCGGCAATGGACGCGAGAGGCGTCAAATTTGAGAGCGACACGGCCGCAAATAACGATAAAAACGGGGCAAAAAGCGCAATAGTAGCCCCGTCTCGCATCCCGTCAGGCATCGCCAAATCCTCAAATTTCGTAAAATTTTAGCACGCTAATTTAGTTTAATATCCCCAAAATTTCATCCCTTACGGCGTCCAAATCGTCGCTGATCGTATAAAGCGACAAATCCTCCTTGCTGACGGCCTTTTCGCGTATCAGCGTGGTTTTGATAAAATCGTCAAGCTTGCTCCAAAACTCGCTACCGATGAGGAAAATTTTAGCTTTTTTAGCGCCTATTTGCGCTAGCACCAGGATCTCAAACAGCTCGTCAAGCGTCCCAAAACCGCCCGGAAATACCAAAAATGCGCTCGAGCGCTCGATAAGAGAGAATTTGCGCGCAGATAGGTTGGAAAAAATAAAGCTCGTAGTGGCGTATTTGTTTGTCACTTGCTCAAACGGAAGTACGATATTTAGCCCCACAGACGGGCTTTTGCCGCTCTCGTACGCGCCCTTATTTGCCGCCTCCATCACGCCGGGTCCTCCGCCGCTAATCACGGCAAAACCGCCGTCGGCAAGCTCTTTTGCGAGGCTAAAAGCCATTTTGCAGTATTTGCTATTTTCGTCAAATCTAGCCGAGCCGAAAAACGTAACGCTCGGGTTTTTGTATGTCATAAAATCCCTAAATTTAGCCAGATCGTTTAAGATTTCATCCATCGTCTCTCTTTTTAGTTTAAATTTACGCGCTAGAGCCGTAAACCGCTACCGAATTTACCGCGCAAGCGTAAAAGCGATGATAGCTAAAACGTATTTAAAAATAGATGACGCACGATTAAATTCGAGATAAATTTAAGTATATTTTAAATTTGTAAAATCGCTAAGACGGTTTAAATTTGGCCGAATTTACCAAAGGTTTTGGTATCAAACGGCGCAAAATCCGCCAAAACCCGCAAAACCGCCGCCTTAGCTTTTAGCGCGTAAATTTATTTCCTGGTTTTTAAAAATACGCTGTTTTTAAAAATACGCTCGCTTGCAAATTTAGCCTACGCCGCGATTTTGCTCTGAATTCGGCCAGACCGCGGCTTGATTTTAAACGCCTTTAGAAAAATTACTCAAATTTAGCCCTAACGCAGCTGCTCTAAGCGCTCTTTTTTAGTACCGATTTGAGTGATCTGGATACCGAAGTTGCCGTCTACGATGACCACTTCCCCAAGAGCTATGACTTTGTCGCTGATTAGAATTTCAAGCGGGTCGTTTGCTAGCTGATTTAGCTCTATGACCGAGCCTATATCCATCGTGAGTACGTCTTTTAGCAACATCTTTTTTGAGCCGATACGCACGCGAATAGGTAAACGAACGTCCATAATCAGACCGATATTTCGCATCTCGTCCGCGCTTAGCTCGCTTTTTGGCGAGTGAGAAGGCGAGGCGGCGGTTGTTTCTTTTTGGTCTTTGCTAAAAAATTTAACGAACGAAAAGTCCGCTATCATCGCGATTTGCTCGTCTAAATCGGCGATTTTAACCGGATAGATGTATACTTTTTCATACGCGCTAAGGTCTAAAATCGCATTTTCGTCGAGAAAATTTACTTTTGCGATTTCAAAACTGAGCTTTGGCATGCCTTTTTGCGCGCCAAGACTCGTAGAAAACGCGCCCAGGATATTTGAAAACACCTCTTTTGCCGCATCTAGTTCATCTTCGCTTAAATTTTCGTTGCGAGATATCTCCTCCTCGCCGAGCATCCACTCGCTTACCGCGCTTACTAGCACGGGCGTAACCGCTAGCATTATTTTTGCGTTTATATCGCCGCTTACGCTCACGTTAGCCACGGCTAGAGGAGGTTTGATGCCCTCTTGCCCCGGGGCGTCGTACTCATTTCTCTCGCCCACTCCGGGCGTCTTGCCGGTCAGTCCTTCGATCGTAGCTTTTATCTCGTTTGCGAAAATTTTAAAAAATTCATTCATCTCGTTCGTCCTCGTCTAGTATATTTTCTTCGTTTTCGTCGTCTTGGTCGTAGCTCATGAGCTTAGCCTTACGCTCTTCTTCGTATTTTTCCAAGATATTTTTGATCTCGTCTTTATCGCTTCTGATTAGCTCTTCTATGCGGATAGATTTTCTAAATCTATGCAGTCCGACCTCAGCTAAAAATACCTCTTTTTTATCTATCGTGACGATAGCTTTATCGTTTGCGGAGCGGTCAAGGCGCAATATATCGCCCTCTTTTAAATTTAAAAATTCATTCACGCTCACGATGCTTTCGCCCAGTATCGCCTCGTATAACACCTCTGCGCGTCCGATTAGCGTTTTTAGCTCTTTGTTTCTGCTCTTTTTCGCGCTCGTTTCGCCTAGCATTATATCGCGGTTAGCTAGGCGGCTTAAGATCGGCTCTAAGTAGATAACCGGATAGCAGATATTTATCATACCGCTTGAGTTACCGACTATGATCTCCATCACGACCATTATCACGATCTCGTTTTGACTGACGATTTGCACGACGTTTGGACTGCTTTCTTTTGCCTCTACGTTTGGATACATATCAGTCACCGTAGCCCAGCTTTCCTTCAGGCGCTGCATTATCATCCTTAAGATCGCGTCGAGTAAATTTATCTCTATATCGGTTAGCTCCCTGCTAGTCTCAAAGCCCTCGCCGTTGCCGCCTAGCAAGCGATCTATCATAGGAAATGCGATGCTTGGGTTTATCTCTAAAACGCAGTTGCCGTCAAGCGGCTTGATAGAAAAAACGTTAAAGCTGGTAGGACTTGGCAAACTCATCAAAAACTCGCCGTAAGTCATCTGATCTACGCTGTGTAGACGAATTTCTACGATGCTGCGCATAACGCTTGAGATTTGAGAGGCTAAATTTCGCGCTAGCTTGTCGTGAATGCCCTTTATCGCGCGTAGTTGCTCCTTACTGACGCGATTTGGGCGCTTAAAATCATAGATTATTACTTGACGCTGTTCTTCTTTGCCGCCTTCGCCTATAGACTCGCTCGCCTCCTCGTCGTCTACGACTTCAAGCAGCGCGTCGATCTCTTCTTGACTTAAAATATCCGCCATTATTTACCTTCGAGTTTCTTTCTTATTTTTTCCATTAAACGCTTATGTATCTGAGAGATGCGCCCCTCTGATATCTGCAAGATCTCGCCGATCTCTTTTAGACTCAGCTCCTCATAATAATAAAGCTGAACGATGAGCTGGTCGCGCTCCTCGAACTCGTTTAAAATTTGAGTTATCTTTTCTATCAGATCTTCTCTCTCCACTCGCTCAAACGTATTTTCCTCGCTCATAAGCTCCATCTGATCGTCAATGCTAAGCACGCCGACGACGGCGCTTACGTTCCTAGCCTCTCTTATCTTTTCCACGCTTTCTTCAAGCATAGCGGCTAGATACTCGTCCTCAGGTTCGCGCTCGAATTTATTAAAGTATTCGTTCACCAATGCATCGATATTTTTAACCAAAGTACGATCTGCGCGACTAACCACGTCAAGCCCGCGTAAAAAATCAAGCATAGCGCCGTAAACTCGTTTTTGCGCATATCCCCAAAACGAGTCGTTTCGCTCTTTGTCGTATTTACGAGACAGCCTAACCATCTCCTCAAGCCCGGCGCCCATTAGATCGCTAACGTCGATATGAGCCGGTAATCGCTCCTTTAATCTAAACGCCATAGCTCTAAGCGCCGGCGTATAAGCTAGTACGATATCGTCTTGTTCTTTTTTTATCGTTTGGGCGTAGGGATTAGGCTGCTTTTGCATTGCTTTCGTCGCTCCTACCCAAGGTCTGCTTTATTAGGACGCGTTCGCTGCCAAGCTGACCCAAAATAGTATCCATGCGCTTTTCTCTAAGCCCAAGCTCCGAGACTAGATAATCGGAGCGCTTTTCGTATTCGTCCTTATCAAAAGGCTTTTTAAGCGTGATATCGACATAGTTTATGATAATGATATGGATCAAAAGATGAAAAAAAAGCGTGATAGCGAAAGTATACATAATCATCTCCAAAGGCTCGTTAAGCTTTAGCGCCGAGAAAACCACGCCGGCAAAAAATCCGCAAACCGTAAAAAACGCTATAAAATTTTCAGCTCTCAAAATCAAATCCTAAAATTTAAATTTGTTCCAGCAAACGCCTAGAAAACGCGCTAAAACTGCTAATCGTACCCGTATCAAGCACTTTTTGTTCCAATTTTTTAAGAAGCCTTGATGCTATCTGTTTCATCTGCTCGCTAGCAGGCCCCGTCTCGTTATCGTCGGTAAAGAGTGTGCGGTATTTTATACTCCTAGATACGTCCTTATCCTCGCTGATATAGCCTAAAAATTCGAGCCTCGGAGCGTCTTTGATATTTGCTTCCGCTACCTTTTTTATATGCTCGAAAATTCTAGCAGCCTCTTTTTCGTTTCTTACCATATTAAAAACCATTAAAAAATCGTCTTTTTGCTTAGCCGTCATTTTAATCACGGCGTAAGCATCGGTTATAGCTGCGGGATCTGGCATCGTAACTACTATTATCTCGTCGGCGGCTTCGAGGAAAAAGTCGTTATTTTTGCCGATACCGGCTCCCGTATCTATGATTACGAAGTCAAGCTCGTCCAGACTGCGCGACTCGTCAAAAAACCGTTCGTATAAAAATTGATTGTTAAATTTAAGTATATCTGCGCCGTTTTCGCCAGGAATAAGCGTTAAATTCGGCTTTATCTCGATCAAAATATCTTTTAGGGAGCACTCGCCTTTTAATACGTGCAACAAATTTTTCCCCGCGCGCACGTTTAAGATAACGTCAAGGTTAGCTAGACCGATATCGGCGTCAAAAAGCGCGACCTTGTAGCCGCTTTTAGCTAGGACGTTGCCTAAATTTGCGCTTATCGTGCTTTTACCCACCCCGCCCTTTCCGCTCGTTACGGCTATAAATTTAGTATTTTTAGCCCTAGTTCGGGCGCTTACCATATCTTGTAGCTTTTGGGCTTGGTTATTCATTTTTTGTCCTTATTAAAGCCCTGCAATACGCAATCGACCAAAAATTCGCTCCTAGCGGCCATTATATCGTCGGGCACCTCTTGGCCTAGGCACAAAAAGCTAACGGGCTTACCCGTTTCGTAAACTAGCGAAAATACGTTACCGAAAATCTTCGTTTCGTCAAATTTGGTAAAAATAAAAGTATCCACGTCAAGGAAGCTAAAGCTATTATAAACCTCTAGCAAATCCTCGACCTTAGATCCGGCCGAAAGCACTAAATTTACGTCTATTTCCGTATCGCTGCGCTTTAAAAAAGTCTCTAGTCTAGCCAGCTTTTCCTTATCGTATTGCGAGCTACCGGTGGTATCTATCAAGATCACGTCACAGTGATTTAGCTGCTTTAGCGCATTTTTAAAATCATCGGCCTCTATAACGTCAAGTATCGGCAGCTTCATCATTTTAGCGTATTGAAACAGCTGCTCGACCGCCCCGATACGATACGTATCAAGCGTTATTATGCCGGTTTTTGCCCTCTTGCCCTCGCCGTAGGCAAAACGCGCGGCAAGCTTTGCTAGCGTCGTAGTTTTACCCACTCCGGTCGGGCCTACTAGCATCATTATCTTTTGTTTGCCGTCAAATTCGTCGCTCCTGCAAGGCAGCATCTTTCGTAGTAGCGAGCTAAAATACCTTTTTACCGCAGTCGGACTAGCCTTCATCTGAGGCGGTACGTTTTCTACGGTTATTTTCATTATCTGCTCTAGATGCTCGTCCTTCATCCCGCTATTTTTAGCTTCCTTATAAATCTCGGCAAACTCGGGCGGTATCGCGATGTGGTTTCTAGCCGCGGTCTTCTCCTCCCAAAACATATTTGCGATCAAATTTATCTTTTCGCTTAGCGCGCTTACTTGCTTAGAGACTTCGTCTATTTTTTTGTCGTAGTTTTGCTCTTGGCGCGCGGGCGGCGAGTCTAGGTTTGCGATTTGGCTTATTTCTTTAGCCGCTCTTGATATATTTAGTAGTATATCTTCGCCGTTTTGAGGAGCGTCGCTAGGCTCTATTTTAGCGGGCTGGATACTAACCGGTTTAGCCGCAGGCGGAGTTTGCGACAAAAAAAACTCTTCGCCTGAGGCTACTTTTTGCGCTTTTTTAGGCGATTTTTGCGCATCCAAAAACTCCTCATAGGCCTTTAAATTTT
>CAURKB010000041.1:0-16082 GCA_963525315.1 uncultured Campylobacter sp.
GACGTAGACAGTGACGGGATTGGAACTCGTATATATAGAAGGATTGAGCCCTCTGGTGCTTATACCCTCATACATCCCGCCCACGCCCGTGATATTTGGTATGGTTTTTACTAGCTCTTCTACATTTTTTACGCCTCGCTCCTCTAGCTCGGAGCTATTTACTACGCTGATGCTTTGAGGCACGTCCTTTAAATTTTCACTGATTTTGTTTGCGGTTACCGCGACTTCTCCAAGCGTTATATCTTCTGCGGCTACGGCTGAATTAGCAAGAACCAATATCGCGGCCGTTAGTCTAGATAGAGAAAATGCTTTCATATTTGCTCCCTAAACTTAAAAAATTTATGTTGGCATTATAGCTTATAAGATAATCATTGTCAATACTGTAATAAGATTTTTTATGATAAAAAATAATACCAAACGACTTGTAACACCTATTAAAACGCTATTGTTACTTTGTAAAGTAGTTTTTATATGATAATACGTAATACTAAATACAAAAATTATTGGATTATTTATTGTATAGATTTTGAGATTTTTTATTAAAATTAGCGATTTTAGGCAATATTTTTATATTAGATTTATTTTTTAATATTTTTGTAATATATCTATATATTTTAGCCAAAGCGATGCCGACGCGCTTTATAAAGCTAGATAAAATATCTTAATATAACTTAAAATAAGCAAGACAAAAAGATAAAAGAATTCCATTTTTATTTTTAAACTTACGCATTTAACTCGTCTATATGCGACCTATCAAATTTTAATCCTACTCGCCGTTTACGTTTAACGATAGTTAAATTTATGCCTTTACCGAAAAAACGTCATCAAAATGAGCGGCAAGTTAAGATGTAAGCTATGTTTTTATAAGTAGCAAGCAAGACAAAGTAGGATTTAGATATTATAACGGCAAAGATACAAAAAACAAATAAGGCGCTTACAAAGCGATATCTCTACAAAAAAACTCTATCGTATTTTTGCTAAAATCAATAAGATAGGCTCCGATTAGGTTTCGTTGAGCCGATTCTAAACCCAAAACGTCGCTAAAATAGAGCCAAAAACGAGCCAAATCCGCAAAGCCCTAAAAATCCAAAAACGAGCCGATGCTATCTGCGGCAGTTTTTACAGTCCTTGACGGTCGCTAGCACATTCATCTTTTCGATTAGATTGCCTAATTTTCTCTCCAAATTTTCCTTATACGCATCCAGCGCCTCGCAAAAATCATAGTCCTCTACGCTCCCGCAGCTTTCGCAAACCACGTGTATATGAGGATGACTAAAGATATCGTAACGCGCCTTTTGGTTTGGCATATTGACCTCGACGACTAGCCCCTCGTCTTTGAGCATATTTAGGTTTTTATATACCGTCGCTAGCGATACGGAAGGATTTTCGGCACAAATTTCTTCGTATAGCTCATCGATCGTAGGATGAGAGTGGCGATCTAGGATTTTTAGTACGCTGAGGCGTTGCGGAGTGGCTTTAAGGCCGCGATTTTTAAGAAGTTCCATATAGTTCATCGTTTTTCCTGGTATTTTTTCCTAAATATACAAAAAAATTATTTAAAACTTCTTTATAGTTGGTAATATAAATTATTATCTGCTAAAATTTACGTTAGATAGAAGCAAAAATAGCTCAAATTTAATCCAGGCGATATTTTAGTCTTTGATTAAAATCCGCATTACGTTTTGTTATTTTGCTTAAATTTAGCGGTATTTTGGCCAAATTTAATGAGACCAAAGGCGTGATTTATAAACCCGCTTAAGCCTCTTTAGCGCAAAAGGTCGCAACGAGCAAAACCAACACAAATCAAAATCTACAAAACAAACCTAGTATAAATTTAACCCAAAATCCGCAGCAAAACCAGTCCGATAAAAAGATAAACGAAGATAAAAACAAGCAAAGTATACCTAGCGCGCGCAAATTTGCCCGTGACGCTTAAGGCATGGTAAATCAAAGCAAGAGCGGCAAGACCTAGCATAAAAAGATTTGTTTCGCCCAAGTTTTTCGCCTTTTCCGCCCGAATACGCTCGCCAAAACGCGCAAAAACGCTTCAGTTTAAATTTAATCTGCCGTTTCGGATAAAATTTCCTCGCAAATACTTGCCGCATCTATACCAAGAGCCTTTTCAACATCAGCCGTAGCGCCGTGTGGGATAAACGCGTCGTCAAACTCAAAGCTAACTATGCGCACGTCAAAAATGCGCCGCTCCTGCAAAAACGCGGCCAAAATCTCGCCTACGCCGCCTCTTTTTGCGGTATCGGAAAAGACGTACCAAATTTTATGCTTGCGCGCGAGCTCTTGCAAAAGTTCGCCGTCAAGCGGCTTAACAAACACTAGATCAACAAGACTCGGGTCAAATTTACCGTCCGTTTTTTCTAGTAAAATTTTGCGCGCGGCGTTTGCCTTGCCCGCGGCGTTGCCGTAAGCAATAAAGGCCGCTTCTCCGCCGCCCTCGACCAAAATCTCGCCCTTGCCGAGCTTTAGCTCGCGCGCTTCAAATTCGCCCTGCGCCAGCGCAAAAGCTCCGCGCGGATAGCGAAAAGCGCAAGGCCCCTCGTGAGCGTAGGCGTAGTGCATCGCGAGCCTGAAACTATCGGCACAGCGAGGCGCAAAAATCGTCAAATTCGGGATCAAATTTAGATAACTAACGTCAAACGCGCCCTGATGCGTTTCGCCGTCCTCGCCGACGATACCCGCGCGGTCCATCGCAAAGACGACGTTTAGATTCATGATTGCGCAGTCGTGTACGACCTGGTCAAACGCCCGCTGCAAAAATGTCGAATAAATCGCGATAAAGGGCTTAAAGCCCTCCTTGGCCATCGCGGCCATAGAGGCGACGGCGTGCTGCTCGGCGATTGCGACGTCCCAAAATCTATCCGGAAATCTCTTCTATGCCCGTACCCGTAGGCATCGCGGCGGTCACTCCGACGATATTTTTATGCTCGCTAGCTAGCTCGGTCAAATTTTCCGCAAAAAGCGAGGTGGCTGATTTGGCGGCTGATTTTTTGATAGCTTCGCCGCTTAGCAGATCAAAAGGGCTCACGCCGTGCCAGCTTGCTAGATGCCCCTCGGCCTTTTCGTAACCCTTGCCTTTTAGCGTCTGCGCATGCACGACGACAGGCTTTTTCATACCTTTTGCGACGCTAAAAGCCTCGATTAGCGCCTTCACATCGTGGCCGTTTACAGGACCGATGTACTCGAGTCCTAGCTCCTCGAAAAACATCCCGGGCGTAAATATCCTGATGCCCTCCTCCATCCTGCGCGCCATGTATGCGGCGCCGTCTGGCATATAGCTCAAAAATCTCTCGACTCGACTTTTAAACTTCTGATACAGCGGCCCCGCCATCATCTGCGAGAGATAGTTGCTAAAGGCGCCGATGGGCTTGCTGATACTCATTTCGTTATCGTTTAGGATAATGACGCAGGGATTTTTGATATCGCCTAGCTCGTTTAGCGCCTCGTATGCGATGCCCGCGCTCATCGAGCCGTCGCCGATAAGGGCTACGGGGATGCGGTCTTCGCCCTTTAGCTTGATCGCCTTTGACGCACCGACTGCTAGCGAGATCGAGGTAGAGCTGTGTCCGGCGATAAAGTAGTCGTATTTGCTCTCGGAGGGCTTGGTGTAGCCGCTGATACCGCCGAATTTTCTAAGCGTATCAAATTTATCCCAGCGTCCGGTGATTAGCTTGTGCGCGTAGCTTTGGTGGCTAACGTCAAATATAAACGGATCTTTTGCGGCGTCAAAAACATAGTGCATCGCGACGATAAGCTCGACCGCGCCGATGTTTGAGCTCAGATGCCCGCCGTTTGCGCTGACGGTTTGTAAAATTTTATCTCGGAGCTTCCCGCAAAGCGCTTCGAGCTCCTGCACGTTCATAGATTTTACGTCTATCATTGCCCTATTATCTTTTTGATTTTTTCTAGTCTGGCTTCGATCGTGCCCTCGAGGTTTCCCGCGTCGCTAAGTACGATTGCTCCGCCCGCGCTGATGGCTTCGTCGGCAGAAATTTTGACGTTTTGACCGGAAAAATTTTCTTTGATAAACTCGTAATCTTTCGGATTTACTTTAACCTGCACCTCTTTGGCGTCTTTGATCTCGCCAAAAAGCTCTTTGCATATGGCTGCGGCTATGTTTGCCGAATTTAGAGAAATCTCTTTTTTTACGACCTCTTTTGCGATCTCGATAGCAGTAGTCGGAAGCTGCGCTTCGCTAGATACGATGAGATTTTCAAATTTAGCCGCCGCTTCCTCTAGCTTATTTATTGAGCCCAGATACCTGCTCTCAAGCGCTTTTAGTTCTTCGTTAAATTTAGCCGCCGCCTCCTCTGCGCCTTGCCTTATGCCGTCTTCTTTGGCGCGCTGGATCTCGCTTTCTAGGCGTTTAGCAAATTCGTTTTCTTGATTTTCTATTTGCATTTGCAGCTTTATCATATTGCCGCTCATCTCGTCGGTGCGTTTTAACAGCTCCTCGATAAAGCTTGATTCTGGCTTAAAATGCGCGCCTTGCTCTTTTATGTTGTTTAAATTTGAACTCTCTTGCTCGCCTGCGTTAGGTTTTTGATCCTCGGAGTCCTGCGCACGAGCCGAGTCTTGCTTTTTTTCTTGACCCAGCACCTTAAATCTGTAATTTTCTATAAAATGCTCTTTGGCTTTTTCGCTTGATATTAAACTGCTTTTCATTCTATCATCTCATCGCTTTCGCCTATTTGGAACGCTCCGCTCTCGGCTAGAGCCTGAACCTGCTCTACTATGCGGCGCTGAGCGTCCTCGACGTCTTTTACGCGCACCGCGCCCAAAAATTGCATCTCTTCTTTAAACGAGTCGCTGGCGCGCTGGGACATACTGGAGAGGAATTTCTCTTTAAGCGCGTCACCACTGCCTTTTAGGGCGATCATAAGGTCTTTTTTATCTACGTTTTTGAGTATCTCGCGGATAGCTGCTTGGTTGAGGGTATTGATATCCTCAAAGGTAAACATAAGCTCTTTGATCGTCGTAGCAAGCTTCTCATCGACGTCTTCGATGTATTCGATCGTAGATTTAGACGCCTTTTGACCGAGACGATTTAGCACCTCGGCGACGGCCCTTGGACCGCCTACTTCGACCTTGTAGGAGGTTAGGCTCTCTAGCTTGCCCTCAAGCACGGTTGAGACGCGCTTGATGATAGATGGGCTGATGTCGCCTAAATTCGCCATCCTAACTACAACCTCGCTCCTAAGCTCATCAGGAAAAAACGACAACGTCTCGGCTGCGCTGGTTGAATCCATATGCGCCAAAATAAGCGCGATGGTCTGAGGATGCTCGGTAACGATAAAGTCGGCAAGCTGCTGAGGCTTAACCTTGGTAAGATAGCCGAAGCTCTTTGAGTTTTCCATGCTTTTGGCAAGTTTGTCGAGGATCTTTTGTGCGGCTTCCGGACCGAACGTGCGGTATAAAATTTCCTTCGCATAATCAAGTCCGCCGCTTCTTATATATTGGTTTGACTGCATCAAGGCGTAAAATTCGTCCAAAACCGCCGAAGCCACAGCCTTATCGACGCTTCTTGCCGTAGCGATGTAGCGTGAAATTTCGGTTATCACATCGACTTCCATATGCGAGAAAAGCTGCGTCGTGGCATCCTCGCCGAGCTGTATGAGCAAGATAGCGACCTTTTCTGGCATCGACAGATCGTCATAGGTCATCTTTTGTTGTTCCGTGAGTTTAATAGAAGCCATCAAATATCCTTACGATTACTAAATTCGGCGTCGTTTTTTATCATATCTTGGAGTAGTACCGCGACCTCCTCGGCGCGCTCTTGAGCCACTAGCTTCATCTTTTCGAGCATCACGTCGTAGCGCAGCTCGTCCTCGTTAAAGTCGCCTCCTACGCCCAGTTGCTCCTCGACCTTTTTCTTAGCGGCCTTAAATTTCTCCAGCGTATCCTCGCTATCGTCAAGCTCGACGATATCTGGCATCGGTTCTGGTTCTTCTTCTTTGACATCCTCAAGCATCTTAGACATAAACGGCACGATAACTTTTTTGTAGAAAAAGTAGAGCAAAATCGCTACAAATATATATTTTAGCAGCGGCGCAAAAGGCAAGATATAAAGCTCAAAGAACGAATTTACCTTGCTAGCAGGAGTTTGTCCGTCCGGGCGCTGGAACTCGAAGTTACTAACCGTCACCTCATCGCCTCTGTTTTGATCAAAGCCGATAGACTGGCGGATGAGAGCGTCGATTCTATTTAACTGCTTTTCATCAAGCGGCACGTAGACTACTTCTTTAGTCGGATTTCCGCTTTCGTCTTTTTTATTTTCGTATTTTCCGTCTACTACGACTGCGGCGCTTAGGCGGTTTATCTTAGCAAACTGATCCTTGACACGCTCGACCTTTTTTGAGATTTCGTAGTTCGTCGTGGATGAGCTTTTAGAGTAGAGTTCTTTCATTTTGCCGTCTTGCAGACCTTCGACCGGGCCGATGTTACTTACGGCTCCAGGCACGCCTTGCACCTCGGCTTCTTTGCTGCCTTGGCGCTTTTCTTCGACGTTTTGCTCGCTTCTAGCGACCGAATTTGGATCAAAGGTCTCGCTTTGGCTATCTTTTCTGGCAAAATCAAAATCTATAGTTACCTTAGCTACGACCTTATCAGAACCGCCCACGATAGGAGATAGGACGTTTATGATCTTTTCTTCTAGGCCTTGCTCGGCGTCGCGCTTATATTTTATTTGTTGGGTGATTTGATCGCTGTCGTATTCGCCGTCCTCTTCGCCTAGCGGAGCTCCGTCTTCGCTCACGATTTTTACCTGCTCAGGTTTTAAATTTGCTACCGCGGCGGCGACTAAATTTTTAATACCCGTAATTTGCTTTAAATTTAAGCTCTGTCCGTCTTTTAAATTTAAAACGATCGATGCGCTTGGCGGCGTAGCTCGCTCTGTAAAAAGCGTCTCTTTAGGTATCGCGATACGAACGATAGCTTTTTTAATAGGCGCTAAGCTTTCGATCGTGCGCGCTAGCTCGCCCTCCAAAGCGCGCTGAAATTTAACCTTTTGTTCGGCATCCGTCGCGCCGAATTCTTGCTTATCGAAAATCTCAAATCCGACCTTGCCGTCTTTTAAAATCCCAAGCGACGCGATCGAGATCCTCTCGCGGTAAACGTCGGCATTTGGCACTAAAATAGTGCCTTCATTTAAAATTTTATATTTAACCTTATCTTTTTCAAGCTGCTGGATTATCAGCGCAGAGTCCGCTGCAGAGGTATTTTCAAAAAGAACGCTATATCCGTCGTAGTTTACGTTTGAGCTTTTGTAAATGCTTAAAAATACTAAAAATCCAACCACTAAAGCAACCGACCCCATAGCCACCAGCCGCTGTTTTAGCGAGAGATTTTGGTAAATTTGCCCGATTTGTTGAAATATTGCTTTAAAATCCATTTATTTTAAATTTTCCTCGATTTGTTTTAAAACTACGTCGTTTTGATTCGGCAATCCAATCGTTATGCGAATCGCATTTAATCCGTAGCCTTTTAGATCACGTAAAATTATACCTTTTTTTAACAGATTTTGAGCAAGCTCGCTCGCGTTTTGACGCTCAAATTCAAAAACGATAAAATTCGTAAAGCTCGGCAGACGCTTTATACCGTGAAGATCAGCAAATTTTTCGTATTTTTTCATCTCTTTAAAATTTGTTTCAAGCGTCATTTTTACGAACTCTTCGTCTTTTAGCGCCTCGATAGCCGCTTTTAAGCTAAGCGTCGTTATGTTAAACGGCGCCCTTAGTTTTCCTAGCTCGTTCATCACGCTTTGCTCGCCGAGGCCGTATCCTACGCGCATACCGCCTAGGCCGTAAGCCTTAGAAAACGTGCCCAGATATACCGCGTTTGGAAATTTAGCTATGAGCTCACGCGGCTTTATCTCTTTTTTTGCGTCTTTAAATTTAGCAAACTCCTGATACGCGCCGTCGATAACCACGAGCGTATCGGCATCGATTTGCTCTAAAAATTTATAAATTTCCTCGGCGTCTAGGCAGCCTCCAAGAGGATTATTAGGCACACACAAAAATATCACGCCGATTTCGTCTTTATTAGCCTTGTAAATTTGCAAAAACTCGCCTAGATCATGCTCTTTACTCTTTGTTTTAAAGACCTTCGCGCCCGCTGCTTTAGCATAAATTTCATACATCGCAAATGTTATGCCCGCAGTCAAAATTCCCTTATTAGCGTTTGCCTTTGCATGTACGGCAAATTCTATTATCTGATCGCTACCAGAGCCTATTACGATAGATTTTTCGCCGACGCCGAATTTGCTCGCTAGCGCGGCCTTTAGCTCAAAGTAGCTATCGTCGGGGTAGAGATGCATTTTATTTACTATCTCGCCGATCGCTTTTACTACCGCAGGGCTCGTGCCGTACGGGTTTTCGTTGCTGGCTAGCTTGATGACGTCTTTTACGTCGATGCCGTATTCGCGTACGACAAGCTCAATAGGTTTGCCCGCCTCGTAGCTTACTAAATTTGCCAAATTTTCGTTAAATTTCATCTCACTCCTCCCACGCGACGTAGCTTCCTAGCCACGCGATCTCGTGGCCGTAGCTTATCGCTTTTTGTATCGCTTTTTGGACGTTATCGTCGTCTATATGCCCATCAAAATCTATATAAAAATTCGCCTTAAATTCGCGCTGTTTTATCGGGCGACTCTCTAGCTTGGTTATATTTATGCCCTCGTCTCTAAAGGCTAGCAGCAACTCCACGAGCCCGCCGGGACGGTGCTCGGTCTTTGCTAAGATAGAGGTTTTATTTCTTTGCGCGCGCTCGTTTTTAAAATCGCTTAATATAAAAAATCTCGTGCGGTTTGCGGCATTATCCTCGATCGTCTCAAACAAGATCGGCACGCCGTAAAGCTTGGCTGCGATCTTAGAACAGATGGCGGCCGAATTTGGCTCGCTGCCGGCTAGCTGCGCGGCCTGCGCGGTTGATTTTGCCGGGATAAACTCGACTGATGAAAGCATATGATCGTCTAAAAATTTGCGGCACTGATTGTAGCCTTGCGGGTGCGAGTAGATGCGTTTAATGTCTTTTAAATTTTCGCATTTGCTTGCAAAAATGTGGTGGATATCCATGTAAATTTCGGCTACGACCTTGACGCTATCAAACCGTCCGAGGCAGTCTAGCGTGGCGCCTACCGCACCTTCGGTGTTATTTTCTATAGGTACGACGCCGTATTTGGCCTCTTTGTGCTTTAGTTTGGTAAAAACCGCCTCGATGCTAGCTAGCGGCAGATACGCACTCATCGCGCCGAAACGGCTCTCGGCGGCTTGGTGCGTGTAGGTGCCCTCAGGCCCTAGATAGGCGACTTTTTCAGGCATCTCGAGGTTTCTACTGACGGCAAAAATCTCAAGATAGATCGCTTCTATCGCGGCTTTGTTTAAAAAGGCGGAGTCTTGCCCCTCTAGGCGGTTTAGGATCGCTCTTTCGCGCTCGGGGCGGTAGATCGCGCTGCCGCTGGTTTGCTTTAGTTCGCCGATCTTTCGCACGAAATTCATACGTTCGTTTAGGCGCTTTAGCACCTCGTCGTCGATTTTATCTATCTCGCTTCTAAGGTCGTTTATGTTTTGCATTTTCGCTCCCTAGCTTAGAAATTCGCGCTCCAGCGCCACTACGTCCTCAAAACTCTCGCGGCGCCTAATCATAAAGTCCTCGCCGCCCTTTACCGCAACCTCCGCGGCGCGTCCGCGAGTGTTGTAGTTGCTGCTCATCGCAAAGCCGTATGCGCCGGCTGATTTGACGACGACGAGATCGCCTGGGTTTAACGGCGGCAAATTTCGATCTTTTGCGAGGAAGTCGCCGCTCTCGCATATCGGCCCGACAACGTCGCAAGGAGTAAATTTGAGCTCGCGAAGCTGCTCAGTCTTGCACTCGCAAAGAGTCTTGCCGCCGCTAAGAGCAAAAATTTTATGCTTAGCCTGATAAAGACTCGGGCGGATAAGGTCGTTCATCGCGCCGTCTACGATCACAAAGCGCTTTTCTTTGTTAAATTTCTCGTAAAGCACGCTAGTTAGAAAATATCCCGCGTTGCCGACGATAAAGCGTCCCGGCTCGCAAACTACCGTAACGTCCAGGCCGCTTAAATTTGCCAAAATACCCTGCGCGTATTCGTATAGATCAGGCTCGCTCTCGTCGCCATAAACGATACCTATGCCGCCGCCGACGTCAAAAAATTTGATGTCGATTTGCGCCGCCTTTAGCTCGCGAGCCAAATTTGCCACGATCTTTGCCGCTTCGATAACGGGCTTGATGTCGGTTAGCTGCGAGCCGATGTGGCTATGGATGCCCACGGGCTCGAGATACGGCGAGTTTTTAGCGTGTAGATACATTTTTTTAGCCGTTTGCAGATCTACGCCGAATTTATTTTCATTTAGTCCGGTTGAGATGTAGGGGTGGGTTTTAGCGTCGATGTCGGGATTTACACGGATGCTGATGCGAGCGGACTTGCCTAGCTGTTTTGCGATCGCTTCCAAGCGGTTCATCTCGGCTTCGCTTTCTAAATTTATCATAAGGATTTCGTTTTCCAGCGCAAATTTTAGTTCGTCGTCGCGCTTACCCACGCCGCTTAGGATGATCTGGTAGTTTTTAGCCCCCGCTAGCAGCGCGCGCCTAACTTCGCCTACGCTCACGCAGTCAAATCCGGCTCCAAGCCCGGCTAAAAATTTCAAAACGCTTAAATTTGAGTTTGCCTTAACCGCGTAACATACGAGAGATTTTCTAGCGTGAAAGGCGTTTTTTAGCGCTTCGTAGCGGTGCGCCATATAGTCAAAATCGTAAACGTAAAGAGGGGTGCCGTATTTTTGTGCCAAATTCGTAAAATCCATAACTAGCCTTGTTTAAAAATAGTTAGATTTTACAGAAATTTTGCCTAAATCTCTCTTAACGACTTTTAAAATGTAGATAAAAAGCGTATGCGCCGAGTAAAATAATCGGTAAAAGCACGCCGATCTCGGGCGAGACGACGCCGTTTCTGGCAAACCTCATCATAACAAAAAGTGCACCCCAGACGCAAAGCGAGGCGATCGTGAAGATAAAGCTTTTTAAGGCGAGGTTGAAAAATCGTCCCGTAACCGGCAAAAAATAGTAAATAATAAGCACCATAAAAGGCGCAAAAAACGGCGCAAAAGCAAGGTTGTAAAGAGTTGTTTTGGTCGAATTTAGCCCGATACCCTCGTCTTTAAACGCTAAAATATAATCCACCGCATCAGAAATCGTGATCGCCGAATTCTCCGCCGACGCGCTTTCTATCGTTTTTGGTTTAAAGCCTTCAAGCGTTTTTAACCCGCTTGGCGTTTTGATATCGAGTCCTTTTTCGCCCAGTTTGATATTTTGCGGTAAATTTACGATTTTCGCCTCTTTTAAAAGCCACGCGTCATCTACGAATCTAGCGCTACGTCCAAACGTAGCAGCGCGCAAATCGCTACCGTTTACGTCAAATATCCGAACGTCTTTAGCTTCGCCGCTAATCGGGCTGAGGCTATCTATATAGATAAATTTGCCCTCGAATTTTAAGAAAATATCCGAGCTCGTACGCGATAAATGCGAGAGTTTAACAATATTTCTGGCGTATTCGTAAGAGTAGGCAAACGGCGTAAAATTTAATCCGACGTAAATAAACGTGATAGCAAGCGCGATGTAAAAAGGCGGCTTTATTAGGCGATTTTTGTCGATACCCAGCGCGTAAAAGCTCACAAGCTCGTTGCTACGGATCATGCTAAATTTGCTAGTTATCAGCGCAAAAATGAGCGCAAGCGGCAAGACGTAGTTTACCGCCGTAAGCGAGGTAAGTCCGAAATAAAGTAGCTTTAGGTTCGCGCTTGCGGGCATATCTTTTAGGTTGGTTAGGATGTCGATACCGACGTAAAAAAGCGTGAGCGCGATAAACAAGATCGCGAAGTATTTAAAATAAAGCCAACCGACGTAACGAGCGTAAAGGTTCATTTAAGCTCTTTTAGATCAAATTTTACGCACGATGGAATGCATACAAAAGCGGCGATACCGAAAATACCGTAAACTTGCCCTGCAAATTTATTATTTGAGCCATGCTGCAAATATGCATCCTTTGCCGCCATAATGACGCTTAAATTTGTCGCTTTTTGGCTAGACGGAAAATAGACTTGTTTTATGCTCTTAAAAAATCCGAATTTAAGCTTTCGTCCGAGCGTTTTTTTCGTAAATTTTATAAACTTGCGAGTAAAGTTTTTAAGCAAATTTATAAAATTTACGGTAAAGAAGATTAGGCGCAAGACTTTAAATTTGGACTCTAAATTTAACCGATTTTTGAGCGCTTTAAAAAGCCATAAAATTTGAGAAAACGTAAAAGTCGCAAATGCCAAATTTAATCCTCTCACAAAATGCCTTTTTTTGTTGAAAATTTTTGCGAAACGGCGTCGATATCGGTTTTTATTAGCTCATTTAGTGCATTTTCGCAGTAGCCTAAAATCTTTTCCAGCCCCTCTTTTTCATCTGCGCTAAATTCGCCAAGCACGTGGCTAGTTACCGCACTTTCACCTTTGTGCGCGCTTCTGCCTATTCCGATACGTACGCGCTCGTAGTCTGCGCCCATTAAGGCATCGATTGATTTTAGCCCGTTATGTCCGCCGTTTCCGCCGCCTTTTTTAAATTTAACGACGCCGAAATTTAGATCAAGGTCGTCGTGAATAACGATAATGCGCTCAGGTTTGTAAAAATCGGCGACTGCTTTTACGCTTCGTCCGCTTAGGTTCATAAAGGTCGTCGGTTTTAGAAGAAGTAAATTTTGAAATTTAAACAGCTCGCCTTGAAATTTAGCTGAGCTTACGTCAGTGAAATTTGAGTTTTTGAGTCTATCTATCAGCATAAAGCCGACATTGTGTCTTGTTTTGGAGTACTCGGGACCGGGATTCCCCAGTCCGACTATGAGTATCAAGGCTAGCCTTATTTAGCTTTTATTACGCCTAGAACCGCTACGCGGTCGGCATCGATCATAGTGACGCCCGCAGGAACGGCTATATCGCGCACCAACACGGTATTGTCTATATCAAGACCGCTAACGTCTATGTCAAATGAATTAGGCAAATTTTCAGCCGTGCATTTTACGGCTAAGCGTCTTTTGGAGATGATCAAAACGCCTTTATTTTTTAGACCGACCGGAGTTCCGTAAGGCTTAACCGGGATCATATATTTTGAGACGACGCCTGGAAGCGCAACCTTTAAATCAACGTGTTTTAGCGCGTTTGTCACAGGGTCTTTTTGATACTCGACTACTACGACTTTTAAGGTTTTTCCGCCTACTTTTACGTCAAACGCAAGGCTCTCTTTTTTGCGAACCTCTTTTATAAAATCGTTGATTTTAAAAGCGGCTTGCACATTCTCTAATCCCTTGCCGTAAATGTTGGCGATTAGATAACCATCTCTTCTCAAGGCTTTTGACGCCTTTTTACCGATACTCTCTCTAACGATACCTTCTAACATCGTTTTCCTTTCCTTAAAAATAGAGGCAGATAATACCCAAATTTATATAAATTTCGCCTTACTTGATATCTTTAAGCGCGATAATCTCACTTTGAAACTCTTTTAAAAGCTCGTCGTCTTCCTCGATGGAGGCAACCATAGCTCGCTTTTTAGCAAGGTCTGCGCTTTTGATTTTTATATCGAGATTTTCTCTTCTACTCGCGCTTCTTAGCGCTTCTTCTTTCGTGATAACGCCCGCGGTATACATGTCAAGCAAATGTTGCTCAAAAGTCTGCATTCCATAGGTGTTTTTACTTTGCTCTATCGCATCGTAAATTTCGCTATCTCTATCCTCGAGAATCATATCCCTTACCCTGATATTTTTTACCATTATTTCACAGGCGACGCGGCGTTTGCCAGCCGTAGTTAAGACCAAACGCTGAGAGATGATAGCCTCGGAAACCGATGCAAAAGTCATTCTTATGCGGTTTTGCTCCTCTTTTGGAAACATATTTATGACGCGGCCTATAGTTTCTTTGGCATCAAGCGTGTGAAGTGTCGCAAGCACTAAGTGGCCGGTTTCTGCGGCATTTATCGCGGTTCTAACGGTCTCTAGGTCCCTCATCTCGCCTACGAATATAACGTCCGGGTCTTCGCGCAAAGACGCCCTTAACGCATCGGCAAAGCTATCGACGTCTTGTCCTATAGCGCGTTGATTAATAACGCTTTTATCGTCATTATATATAAACTCGATCGGGTCTTCGATAGTTACGATATGATAGTTTTTCGTATGATTTAGATAGTTTATCATGCTAGCTAGCGTCGTAGTTTTGCCGCTTCCGGTCGGGCCGGTTACGAGCATAATGCCTCTGTTTACCTTATCGCAAAGTTTCTCGATAACAGGCGGTAGCAAAAGCTCGGACATCGTAGGAATCCTAGTCGGAATCGTTCTAAAAACGAAAGATACGCCGTCCATCTGCAAAAAAACGTTTGCGCGGAAGCGAAAATCATCGTTTAGCTTGTACGTAAAATCTACGTTCTTTTTTTTCATGAGATTATAATAATTCGTTCCCAAAATTTCTTTAGCCAAAAGTACGGCCCTATCGTAATCTAAAACCCTATCGCCCATTTTTACGATCTCGCCGTTAAATCTACCTCGCACTACTTTACCAGATTTTACGTGCAGGTCGCTTCCGCCGCCTTCGATTAGCTTTAGCAGATACTCATCAAGCTTATTTTTTATCTCGGCTCTTTCTTCGCTGTCGTCCTCCGTCGCTGCGCCTACGCCAAATCCTTGCGGTACAAAAGGCTCTGCGACATCTGCGACAAGATCGGCTAAAAGCGCGGCTCTATCTACTCGCGCCGGCTTGGCAGGCTCGTTTTTAGGGCTTAAATTTAACCCGGCTACACTTCTAGCATCTAAATTTTGCTCCTCCGTTCGCTCTTTTGTTTGTTTTAAATTTATCTCTTGTGCTGCCGTTTGAGGCTTGCTTTCATGCATCTTTTCCAATTTTTCCTCGTTTTTAATAATAAATTTCGGTGCCGAATTTTCTTTATCGTCGCTTTTCTCGCTTTTTTCTTGCATTAAGCTTGGCATTTGCAAATTTAGCTCTTCTGCGCTTTTTTCGTCTGCTTGAGTCGCTTGTTCTAAATTTTTGCTAAATTTAGGCTCTTCGCTCAAAATCGCATCATCATTCGCTTCGTCTTCATCTTCGCCGGGCTCGTAAGGAACGTAATCTAAAATATCTATCGCCGGTTTTAATTCTACGTCAGGCTCGGCCTCCTTAAGACGAGGCAAATCCTCATCGTTTACCTCTGGCACGTCTTTGTGGACTTCGTCGATTATTTTCGCGTCATTTTCGCTAGCTAGATCGGCTCCGGTCTGCAACAAAGGCAAGTCCGAATTTAGAGCTGCCTCGCCGTTAAAATCAACCTCGTCTTGCGCCGGCGCGTCTTTACTATCTATTTGAGTATCGCGTTGCTTAAAAGCGTATTCGTAGTCGTTAAATTTAATCTCATCCAAAGCAGGTGTTTCGTCACGGTCGTTAAATTTATCGGAGGCGTCCATTTTATCTATCTCGTGCAATGCTTCGCTTATCTCTTGCAAATTTTTATTTACGTCTAGTTTAAGCTCCAAAGGCTCGTAAAGACCGCTAAAATCGTTATTCTCGTAATCATTAGGCTTGATATCGCCTTGGGACGGCTCGTTGTTTATCTGCGCCAAATCATCGTCGTCTACCAGTTTTATCTTAGGCAAATCCTCATCGTCGAATTTAACCGACGGTATACGCGCGACAAATGTCTCGTCGCTAGGCTCATCCTCGCTAAAGGATTGGTTAAAAGATTCGTCGCCAGGTTTGCCTTCTTGCGAGATTTGATCTAAAACCTCGCTCTTAAATTTACCGTCGCTAGAGGGGTTGTCAAAAAGCTCTTCTTTAGGCTCGTCGTTGCTCGCATCCTGCGCGGACTCTGTAGAATCGTTTACAGCAGCCTCTCTAGCCTGCGCCATCTGCTTATTTTTGGCTCTGACGGCTTCTATGTCGCTTTTTACGGCATTCGCGCGCTGGTTTATTATGCGCTCAAGCTCGTCGTCTTGAGTATCAAATTTTATGCTAGAGCCGATAGGTTCGTAGTCTTTAACC
>CAURKB010000042.1:0-16046 GCA_963525315.1 uncultured Campylobacter sp.
GCCTAGCTCAGATCGAAGAGCTTGGCAAAAGTGGTAAGCTAAATAATAAAAGAAGCGATGCGCGCGGATATACGCTAGAAATAGATAGGAAGCTACCAAATTTGGAGTATAGCAAAGAGAATTGTTGTATGGCTTGCTACTGGTGCAATAATACAAAAACTGATGAGTTTTCGCCAAGGGAATTTAAGCCTATTGCTGAAGGCATTAGAATGACTTGGAATGAAAGACTAAAGGCTATTGGGTATAGCAAAGAAGAAATAAAAGACGTGCCAGACCCAAAAATTTGGGAATTCGACTTTAATAAAGAAATTATCCCCAAAACAAAATAGTAAATAAGGTGGTAACTTTACCGCCCAAATTTCTCTGCCGTTATGCAGTTCAGCGCACCGCCAAGCTCTATAATCTCGCTTAAATTTAATCTCTACGCGATGCAATCGACATAATTTTTCTTAATCTACTCATTTTGTAAATCGGCACAATAAAAAGGCGAATCTCGAGCAAGTACTATAGCTTTACTTAGAAACCGCATCGCTACTAAATTTTTCTAATCGGCAGTCTAATTATAGTTTTGCATTTTTGAGGGTCTATTTTTCTGGGGTCGCTTAGGTAGATTTCATGATGCGCCCTTTGCTCGCCAAAGTCCTTTGCATAGCCGTTTACGGCGATAAACTCGTCTATTTTAGCAACGCTCCCGGGCTTATCGTCAAAGCTACCCACATGTAAAATTTGCGCGCAAAGACCCTCGTCTATCCTCAAAAACTCCGCCATACCGCAGTCTAGCTTCTTTTTTGAAGCAGCCTGCCGTACCGCCCAGTCGAAATTTTCTCGCGTGATAAAACCAGGCAATCTGATCGCGCTAATCCAGCTAAAATCGCTCTTTCTAGCGTAGTCTGCCTCGCCGCAAGCCGAGTCGCTTTGCCGCCAAAATCCCTCTAACGGCGGCACGACGTACTCAAAAAAGCCATCTATTTTATAATCGATTTTGTAGCTCATTTTTAGCGCGTAGCTCACGGCATAAAGTACCTCTATCGCGCGCTGATACGCGCCGCCCGGCTCGTTCGGATCGCCCTCGCCGCGGATACAAACGAAATTTGCGGGCGGGATGGTTAAAATTTGCGGCGTCTGCTTTGGCGCGTAAAGCTACTTAAACTCTTTTTTAAAATCAAACATTTTCGCTCCTTTTTGCTGGGTAAAATTTAGCTGAAATTTGACTATTTCGCATCACTCAAAATGCCAGAAGTAAAATTTAATCTCATCTAAAACGAATTCCAGCCGTGAAATTAGAGAGCTAAATTTAAGCTTTTATTTAACGCAAAAACTGGGCGCAAAGGCAAATTTGATGTTTAAATTTGCCGGCATGCGCTCACTTCCCACCCAGATACTCCTGCAAGCTTTTGACTTCGAGCGCGCTGCCGTCTTGCACGCTTTTGAGCGATTTAGCCGCCGCCAAGGCCGCCGACATCGTCGTAAAATACGGAATCTTAAATCGCATGATGTTTTGCCTGATTTTCTTGCCGTCCTCGCTGTTTGACTTGCTGTCGCTGGTGTTGATGACGAGCGCGATGTCGCCGTTTTTGAGCCTATCCTCGACGTTTGGGCGGCCTTCGCTGATTTTGTAGACGAACTCGCTCTCTACGCCCGCGTCATTTAAAATTTTATACGTTCCGCCCGTGGCGATGATTTTAAAGCCGAGGTTTATGAGCTCGCGCGCCAAATTTGCGGCGTATTTTTTGTCCGCGTCGGCTAGTGTCAAAAAGACTAGCCCGCTAATAGGTAGCGAGTTACTCGCGGCGATCTGGCTTTTTGCAAAGCTCTTTGCAAAATCGCTTGATATACCCATGACCTCGCCCGTACTTTTCATCTCAGGCCCCAGGATTAGATCCGCGCCAGAGAGCTTGTTAAACGGAAAGACCGCTTCTTTGACGCAGACGTGTTTTTTCACGCGAGGCTTGAGTATGCCGCGCTCCTCGTAAACCGCGCCGTAGTTATCGTAAAATTTAAGCGCCTCGCGCAAATCGCCCTGCCACATCACGCGCGTGGCGACCTTTGCCATCGGCACGCCCGTCGCCTTGCTCACAAACGGCACGGTGCGGCTAGCGCGCGGGTTTACCTCGATCATGAAAAGTTCGTTCTCGTAGATGGCAAACTGGATATTCATTAGCCCCACTACGCCTAAATTTAGCGCGATGTCGCGGGTTTGGCTTTCTACCTTTTCGATCATCTGCGGGGTCAAATTTAGCGGAGGCAGTATGCACGCGCTATCGCCGCTGTGTATACCCGCCTCTTCGATGTGCTGCATCACGGCGCCGATATAGACGTCCTTGCCGTCGCTGATCGCGTCTACGTCGAGCTCCACGGCGTCTTGTAAAAATTTATCGATTAGTACGGGCGAGTGGTTGCTAACTTTGACCGCCTCGCTCATGTAGAGGCGTAGCTCCTCATCGCTATGCACTCGTCTCATCGCGCGGCCGCCTAGTACGTAGCTAGGGCGCACGAGCACAGGATAGCCGATAGCCGCAGCCTTTTCTAGCGCCTCTTTTTCGCTTGTCGCAGTGTCGTTTCTCGGCTGTTTGACGCCTATTTTAGAGATAAATTCGCTAAATTTCTTGCGGTCTTCGGCGACGTCGATCGTGCGCGCGCTGGTACCGATGATTTTCGCACCCGCTATGCTTAGGCGTTTGGCGAATTTTAGCGGCGTCTGACCGCCGAAATGCACGATCACGCCGTCCGGATTCTCATGCTCGATCACGGCTCTAACGTGCTCGAAATCGATCGGCTCAAAGTACAAAATATCGCTCGTGTCGTAGTCGGTGCTGACGGTTTCGGGATTGCAGTTGTACATTATGGTTTTGATGCCCATATCGCGCAGAGCGTAGCTAGCGTGCACGCAGCAGTAGTCAAACTCTATGCCCTGGCCTATGCGGTTTGGGCCGCCGCCGATGATCATCACTTTTTTCTCTTTTTGCGCCGAATTTGCGTTTAAACTTGACTCGGCAAAATTTGACGAAAGATGCGGTAGCTTCGTGATATTCGTCGTCGAGTAAAGATACGGCGTGAGGGCCTTAAACTCGCCCGCGCAAGTATCTACTTCGTTGTATTCGAGGTTTATGCCCACTTTCTCGCGCGCAAAATAAATATCGTTTTGACCGAGGTCGAGGTTGTCTTTTAAATTTATCAGATGCGCGATCATCTTGTCCGAAAAGCCCATCGTTTTAGCTTCGCGAAGCAGCGGCTCGTCGTTTAGGATGTCCATATCGATACGCTCTTCAAATTTAACTATCTGCCAAATTTGATCCAAAAACCACGGATCGATCTTGCTCATCTCGTGCACCTCAGCCACGCTAAGCCCGTCGCGAAACGCCTGCGCGACGTATAAAATGCGGCTTTCGTTCGCGTTTCTAAGGCCGTAAATTAGCGCGTTTTTCTCTAAATTTACGAAGTTAAATCCATAGTAGTCTTTTTCCATCGAACAGAGCGCCTTTTGGATACTTTCCTTAAACGTCCTGCCGATCGCCATCACCTCGCCCACGCTCTTCATCGCGGTGCCTAGATACGGGTTCGCGCCCGGGAATTTCTCAAACGTAAAGCGCGGAATCTTTGTCACGATGTAGTCGATGACAGGTTCAAAGCTAGCAGGCGTGCCGGTGATGTCGTTTTTGATTTCATCCAGGCTAAAGCCCACGGCTAGTAGCGTCGCAACCTTGGCGATCGGGTAGCCCGTGGCCTTTGAGGCAAGTGCGGAGCTGCGGCTCACGCGCGGGTTCATTTCGATCACGATCATACGGCCGGTTTTTGGATTTATAGCAAACTGCACGTTGCTGCCGCCCGTATCTACGCCGATCTCGCGTAAAATTTTAAAACTCGCGTCGCGCATCGCCTGATACTCTTTATCAGTTAGCGTAAGAGCGGGCGCAACCGTAATACTATCGCCCGTATGCACGCCCATTGGGTCGAAATTTTCGATCGAGCAGACGATGATGCAGTTGTCGTTGCGGTCGCGGATGACCTCCATCTCGTACTCTTTCCAGCCTAGCAAGCTCTCCTCGACCAAAATTTCTCGTATCGGGCTGGCGTCTAGGCCGGTTTGGGCTAGTTCTTTAAATTCATCGATATTATACGCCACGCCGCTACCAGCACCGCCTAGCGTATAGCTAGCGCGGATAATGAGCGGAAAGCCTATGTTTGCGGCTGCGGCTAGCGCCTCGTCCATGTCGTAGGCGTACTGGCTTTGCGGCAAGTCCATGCCGATCTTTTGCATCGCTTTTTTAAACTCCTGCCTATCCTCGCCCTTCTTGATAGCTTGCGGGTTCGCGCCTAAAAATTTGACGCCGCCAAGCATATCCGCCTCATATAGCTGCATCGCGACGTTTAGCGCGACCTGACCGCCCATCGTAGGAAGTATGGCGTCGACTTTTTCTTTATCTATGATACGCTTGATGCTCTCTTTGGTTATCGGCTCGACGTAGGTCGCATCTGCAAAATCAGGATCGGTCATGATGGTAGCGGGGTTTGAGTTAATGAGTACGACTCGGTAGCCCAGCTGCTTTAGCGTCTTTGCAGCTTGCGTGCCGCTGTAGTCGAATTCGCACGCTTGCCCGATGACGATAGGGCCGCTGCCGATGAGTAAAACAGTGTTGATGTCGGTTCTTTTTGGCATTATTTTTCCTTTGTTACGACGTATAGATATGAGGGGATAGTTATGCTTACGTATGGCTTTACGGCCGCGCTTTTATATAGGCTCTCTTGGATCACGCCCGTGACCTTGCCCACTGAAATCCCGCTGAAAAATATCCCGTCAAGCCCGCTCGTGACGACCTCATCGCCCTCCTTTGGGCTGAGCCACTGGGGGATAAATTTCACCGTTATTCCGTCTTTGCTCCCGTGCGCGATGCCCGGGATTTTTTCCTCGCCGATCGATACGGCAAATATACTTTTTGGATCGTTTTGTAGCAAGGCCATAGGGTTACCGTCCTTGCTCACGACGATACCCGCGCTCTTGCCTTGGTAAATCAGCCCGTAAATTTTAGACTCGTCGTAGCCGCTAAATTTATCCAGCCAGACCTTGTCGTAGTCGCTGATATTTACGTAGCTAAGGGCGCGCACGAGCTGCACTCTAGGCTCGTAGGCTGTCGAGTTTTTATCGACTAAAATTTCGTTTAGCTCCTTTGCGAAGCTTGAAAGCAAAGCCGCCGATTTTTCCAGTTCGGCGTTTTGAGCGCGAAGCTGCTTTATCTCCTCGCGCTGCCTAAAATGCTCGTTTACGCCGTCTTTTACAAATTTGACCGCGTCGTCGTAGGCGGCGACTATGCGGTTGTTTAAATTTACGACGTATCCCGAGATGAGCGCGCCCCTATCAAGCGAAAAAAATACCAGCGCGCCTATAAGAGCGACGAATAAAATTTTACTCTTCATTTACGAGTTGTTGTAAAAATTTAATCTCCTCAAGAGCCTTGCCGGTACCTCTAGCCACGGCTAGCAACGGATCGTCCGCAACGAAAACGGGAAGTTTAACGATATCGCTTAGATATTTATCAAGGCCGCGGATCAGCGCTCCGCCTCCGGTTAGCACGATGCCGTTTTCTACGATATCTCCGGCAAGATCGGGCGGCATCATCTCAAGCACGGTTTTTAGGGCATCTGCGATCTCTTTTAGCGGTTCGCGCATAGCCTCGCGTACATCCTCGCTCGTTAGCTCCACGCGGCTTAGTAGGCCGCTGATTTGGTCGCGACCTTTTACTACGATGCTAAGCTCTTCGGGTAGCTGGATAGCCGAACCGACGGAGATTTTAATATCCTCGCCCGCTCGCTCGCCGATTAGGAGGTTGTATTTTTCTTTTATGTAGTTTACGATGCTCATATCGATTTTATCGCCCGCGGTGCGGATAGATTTACTGATAACTAGGCCGCCTAGAGACACTACGCCGATTTCAGTCGTACCCCCGCCGATATCGACGACTAGGTTTCCCTGCGGTTCGCGTACCGGCAAATTTGCTCCGATAGCAGCAGCCATCGGCTCCTCGATCAAAAACACCTCTCTAGCCCCGGCGCTTAGCGCACTCTCGCGTACGGCTTTACGCTCGACTTGAGTTAGGCCGTAAGGCACGGAGATGATGATACGAGGGCGCAGGAAGCTCTTTCTGCGGTGAGTTTTTTCGATAAAATAGCGGATCATCTTTTCCGTCATGTCAAAATCCGCGATAACGCCGTCTCTCATCGGACGGATCGCCTCGATGTCGCCGGGAGTTTTACCCACCATCTCTTTTGCTTCGTGGCCGACGGCTAATATTTTTTGCTTGCCGTATTTTTCGCGCTGTACCGCGACGACGGAGGGCTCGTTTATGATGATACCCTTATCTTTTACTAGAACTAGCGTATTTGCTGTGCCTAGGTCGATACCCATATCGCTTGAAAAAAATCCTATTATCTGGTCTAAAATCATCTGTATCCTTATGCGCTTATTTTATTTTGTTTTTTACGAAAATCGGCTTTTCTTTGCCGTTTACGACCTCTTTTGTTATCACTACGTCGTAGCCCGCAAGCTCCGGTAGCTCATACATTATGTCGGTCATCACCTCTTCCATTATGCTTCGTAGCCCTCTGGCTCCCGTTTTTCGCTCGATGGCTAACCTTGCAACCTCTTTTAGAGCTTCGTCGTCAAATTTCAAATTTGCCCTATCTATCGCGAAAAGCTTTTGGTATTGCTTTAGTATCGCGTTTTTAGGCTCGGTTAAAATTCGCACCATATCGTCCTCGGTAATTTTATTTAGCGTAGCAACCACGTGAAGTCTGCCGATGAGCTCCGGGATTAGTCCAAAATGCACCAAATCGTCGCTCTCAAGCGCGTCTAGTAAATTTTCCCTATCGTCTTTTGAGCATTTATCTTGACCGAAACCCAGCACGTTTTTACCGATCCTGCGCTCTATGATATCGGCTAGTCCGTCAAACGCGCCCCCACAGACGAAGAGGATATTTGAGGTGTCTATCTGGATAAATTCCTGATTTGGGTGCTTTCTGCCGCCTTTTGGGGGGATATTTACGAGGCTGCCCTCGATGATTTTTAAAAGCGCCTGCTGTACGCCCTCGCCGCTCACGTCGCGCGTGATCGAGCGATTTTCGCTCATCCTGGCGATCTTGTCTATCTCGTCAACGAAAACTATGCCCTGCTCGGCGCGCTTTACGTCGCCGTCTGCGGCCTGTAAAAGACGAGTCAGGATATTTTCCACGTCTTCGCCGACGTAGCCGGCCTCCGTTAGGCTCGTAGCGTCGCAGATAGCGATAGGCACGTCTAGAAATTTAGCCAGCGTCTGCGCCATCAGCGTCTTGCCGCTGCCGGTAGGACCGACTAGCAAGATATTTGATTTTGAGATCTCCGTATCGTCCTCGATCTCGCCTTTTCTAAAAATTCTTTTGTAGTGATTATAAACGCCGACGCTAAAGACCTTTTTGGCTTTATCTTGACCGATGACGTAGTTATCTAGCACCGCCTTTAGCTCTTTTGGAGTTAAATTCGTATAGTCTTTGTCGGTTTTGCTTTCAGGAGTTGATTCTTGCAGGCTCGTATCGCCGCAAATCATATTATAAGCGGCATTCACGCAGTATTCGCAGATGAAAGCCTTATTGTCCAAATCCGCAAAAAGGCGTCTATCGTTTGACTCCATCTCGCCGCAAAAATTACATTTTCTCGCCATTATTCTCTTCCTTTTGCTAACGGGATACCGCGCTTGGTGCTTAGGATAAATTCGCACATTTTTCGCACCTGTTCTATCTGTGCGCCAGCTAAAAGCTCGCTGGCCGCAGCCTTTAGATCCCCGCTTTTTCTAAATAAAAATTTATACGCCCTATTGATCTCTTCGACCGTGTCTTTATCGAATCTTCGTCTGATACCGACTAAATTTAAGCTTCTGATATAGGCTCGGTTGCCTTCAGCCAGGCAAAACGGCACGACGTCCTGAGATAGCGCGCTAGCGCCCGCGATCATGCAGCTCTCGCCGACTCTCACGAACTGATGTATCGGCGTCATACCGCCAACGACGCTGTAGTTGCCTAGCTCCACGTGACCCGCTAGGGTCGCGTTGTTTGCCAGGATGACGTTATTTCCTATGATACAGTCGTGCGCGACGTGGCAGTAGGCCATGATAAATGCGTTGTCGCCGATGCGCGTGATCCCGTCGCCTTTGTGCGTGCCCGAGTTTATCGTGCAAAACTCGCGGATCGTCGCGTTTTTACCGATACGAACGCCCGTGTTTTCCTCGGCGCGGTAGCTCACGTCCTGCGGGATATCGCCCACGATAGCGCAGCTGTAAATTTTACCGCCCTCGCCGATATGCGTGTCGCCCACGATCCTAGCGCCTTGCTTTACGAGTACGCCGTCGCCTAGCACGGCGTCTTTGCTAACGTAGGCATAGGCCTCGATCGTTACGTCCTCGCCGATCTTCGCACCGTCCTCGACGACGGCTTGCGGATGGATATTTCTCATTTTAGCTCGCTTATTTATCTACAATCATTGCTTTTAGCTCGGCTTCGCACGCTAGCGTGCCGTCTACGTAAGCTTCGCCTTTTAGCACCCAGATGTTACCCTTGTGTTTTAGCACCTCAAGGCGGTACTCGAGCCTGTCGCCGGGGCGTATCGGGTGGCGAAATTTCGCTCCGTCGATGCTCATAAAATAAACGACTTTATTTTCGATGCCCGCTTGATGCTCGTCGCTCATGCTCTTAAACGCGAGTACGCCGCCGGCTTGCGCCATACCCTCGATGATCATGACGCCCGGATATATCGGGTGACCCGGGAAGTGCCCCTGAAACACGGGCTCGCCGATCGTTACGTTTTTATACGCTACGATGTGTTTAGCGGGCTCTAGCTCGGTTACTCGGTCGATGAGTAGAAACGGATATCTGTGCGGGAGTATTTTTTGGATTTCAACGATGTCGATCACTTTAAACCTTGTGAGTAAAATTTAAAGCCGATTTTAGCCAAATTTTGCTAAGAAAAAGATTATTGATTTGGCCGGGGCAAAATTTAGCGGCTAAATTTTCGCGTCCGCCTTTTATCTCGAGCGCGTTAAATTTAGCTCAAATTTGCGCCACCAAAACCTCGCGGCTATCGTTATAAAGCTCGTTTTTGGCGTAGATTTCGTATCTGCCCGCGCGAATTTCATCCAGCACGATTATAGGATTTTGGCTAAATTCTCCGCACAGCTCACGGCGGATTTCCAGCTCGCGAGATACGGCGACAGGCCGGCGACAAAGCTCGTTTACGCTAGCGAATTTTTCGCCCGAGAGCTCGTTAAATTTAGCCAAATTTAGCAGCGTCACGCCGTCTCGCAGCTCGTCGCAAATTTGCGCCGCCTCGCTCACGCTAAATTTGACGTTTTCGCGCTTAAAATGCGAATAAAGCAAAAAATACGACGGCAGGGCGGCTTTATCAAATTTGACGTAGGCGCGCAACAATCGGTAGTTTAGAAAATACTTGCGCGACAGATGAAACGGCGCGCCCCTTTCCTCGCACTCCCGCACCTTTTCGTAAAGCTCCAAACGCTCCTCGATGCCTCCGGGCATCACGCGCCCGCTAATCTCGCTCATAAGCTCGCTAAGCGGTAGTTTTTGCGCCTCGCGCTGCCTCGCAAGCCCGAAAATGCAGCCGCAGTAGTTTTGATGATAGAGTTTATCTTTTTTAGCGAGCTCAAACTGCGCGTTCGTGCCGCCGCCCGCGCGGTAGTCCACGGCAAATGTTTCAAGGCCGTATTCGCCCGCTGCCTTATTTAGCGCCGATTCTAGCTGCGAGAAGTCCTTTTTCGGACTCATCAGCAGCGTCGTGGTGATAGATTTTTCGCCTAGCTCAAGCGCCTTTTTGGCCGAATTTCCCACGCGAAAATCAAAGCAATACGCGCAGCGCTTGCCCTTTTCGGGCTCGTTTTCAAGCCCCTTTGCGCCCTCTAGCCAGCTTTCATATTCGTACTCACCGCAGATGAGCTCGATACCTAGCTTTTCGCAGCTTCTTTTTACGTCGCGAAATCTCATCAAAAACTCGCTGTACGGATGGATGTTTGGATCGTAGAAATAGCCGATGAGACGCTCGCGCGGACGGTCGGCGCGTAGGCGTTGCAAAAAATAGTGGCTGTCGACCGAGCAGCAGATGTGAACTAACATTATAATTCCCCATAAACGACGGATTTTAGAATAAATTTTTCTATACCCGCCGCAGTCGCGGACGACCAGTCCGCTCCTTTGCTGGCAAGAAAAATTTATTTAAACTACGCCTATTTTGTCTTGAATAATTTTTGCCGATTTTACTAAATTTAACTGCAAATTTTATTAAAGCTAGCAGCGTGCCAAATTTGACTAAACCAAATTTAGCACTGTCAAGATGCGGGTCTCGGTGGGAAAATTTGGTAAATTTGACTTCAAATTTGAACGTAATAACGATAAGGCGAAGTATCGCGAGATGATTTTTCGAGTTTTGAAGCAAAATTGAGCGTGCGCTAGGCATATAGCCTGCGGAGCGAAAATTTTGCGTTCTGCTTACAGTTGCGAGTGCAACGAAGCAAAAATCTCGGAAAAGCGCTCGCGAGACGAGCCGCAAAATTTACAAATTTGAATGTAAAAAGTCAAGGCAAAGTATCTTGCGATGATTTTAAATGTTTTGAAGTAAATTTCGTCCCAAGACTAGACATGTAGTCTGTCGCAGGGCGAAATTTACGAAATCATTTAAAAGCGCGCAAGAGACGAGTCGCAAATCAGAATCAATCACTCAAAAATTCTATTATTTTTATTTCACACTCTTTGACCGAACCGCTAAATTTACTCTCAAACTGCGATCTATTAAACGTCCGCTGACGCTTGGCCAGCTGCGCCGTATGCGTGCAGATGAGCTCCTCCAGCTCGGCCTGGGTTTTGATCTCGCCTCGCAAAAACTCGCCGCACTCTTTTAGACCGACCGAGTTTAGCGGCTTTGGTCGCTGCGGATACCGCGCAAACAGCCCCCGCGCCTCATCCAGCAAACCCTGCTCAAACATCGCCCTAGTGCGCTCTTTGATACGCTCCCTCAGCTCGTCCCTATCCCAGCTAAGCTCGAAAATCGCCAAATTTGACGCAACGGGAGCTAGGGTATTTTTGCGTAGATACGCGCTCACGGCCTCGCTTCGCCCGCTAGAGCGCAAAAACGAGTAGATATCAAACCACTTTTGCAGACGGTAGGTGTCGTTTGCGCTAAATTTGGCGGCAAACTCGGGATCCAAGCTTGAAACGAGCTCGTAAATTTGGGCGTTGCTTAAACCACTTTTTACGCGTTCAAATTTAGGCGTGAGACCCGATAACAAGGCCTTTAGATAAAATCCGCTGCCGCCGGTTATAAATAAATTTTTACCGTTTTTTTGCGCAAATTCGCGAGCCGTTTTATAAACCTCAAAAAACATCCCGACGTCAAAATGCTCATCGGGCATCAGCAAATTTACCCCAAAATGCGGCACTGAGGCTAGCTCGTCCGCGGTCGGCTTAGCGCTTGCGATATTGATAAATTTATAAACGCAAAGCGAATCAAGACTCAAAATCGCTCCGTTAAATTTGCTAGCAAGCTTTAGCGCGAGCGCTGTTTTTCCGCTGGCGGTGGTGCCGATGATGACGAGTTCTTTCATAAAAATGCCTTAAAATTCGTAAATCTGCTCAAATTTTATCACAATTTACGCTTTTATAAGATAAAATAAAGCAAAAATTTCAGGAAGATTATGCAAAAATTTATAAATATTTTAAAAGACATTAATGAACTGATCGTCTTTAAGCACTCGATTTTCGCGCTACCTTTTATATTTACCGCGATGATAACGGCGAGCGCGAAGGTAAACGGCACGGCTTGGTTTGGCTGGAAGTTGCTTATTTTGGGCGTTCTTTGCGCAGTTTCGGCGAGAAATTTCGCGATGGCTTTTAACCGCTACAAGGACGAAGACATCGACAAACTAAACCCGCGCACGGCAAATCGCCCGAGCGTGGACGGGCGTATCGGCAGGACGAATTTGCAAATTTTTATCGCGGCAAACGCTGTTATTTTCGTACTCGTCGCCTATCTCGTAAACGAGCTTGCGTTTTGGCTGAGCTTTCCGATCCTAGCCGTGCTTGGCGGATATTCGCTTTTTAAGCGTTTTAGCGAGCTAGCGCATCTAGTCCTTGGCCTCTCGCTTGGCCTTGCGCCCATCGCCGGAGCCGTAGCGGTCACGGGCGAGATACCGCTTTTTAGCGTGCTGCTCTGCCTTGGCGTGATGTTTTGGGTGGCGGGATTTGACCTGCTTTATTCGCTTCAAGACGTCAAATTTGACCGCGAGCACGGGCTTTTTAGCATACCTAGCGTTTACGGCGAGAAGGCTACGATGTTTATCTCGGCGATCTTTCACGCTACGGCCGTGATCTTTTGGCTGCTTTTTGTGTGGGCGGGAGGGCTTGGCGCGGCGGCCTTTGCTGGCATTTTGCTTTGCGGGGGTATCCTAGCGGCCGAGCACCGCATCGTTAGGCGAGATTTCAGCAAGATCGACCGTGCGTTTTTCACGTTAAACGGCTATCTGGGCATACTTTTTTTTGTTTTCGTTTGGGCTAGCTTATGAGACTGGTTCCGGCAAATTTAGACATAGTTTTTGAGGAAGCGGGCGATCGCGAAAACGAGTTTTTGCGCGAATTTGACAAGCTAAGCGGCAACGAGGACGATCCGCTGGGGGCTTGGATAAAGCGCGCTAAAGCAAAGGGCGACACGAAGGAAAGCGATCAGGTGATACTGACGCTACTTGTCGAGCTTCACCGTAAATTTGACGAACTAAACGCCTACATAAAAAATGAAAAATTCGTAAAGCTCGAGCTTGCGCAATCTAGTGTGCTAGACGGGATAAATTTTGAAAATTTTAGGATAAAAGAGGCTAAATTTAAAGAAGGCGCCAGGTACTACGGACGCATTTTTATGCCTATTTTTCCGAAGCGAGACGTGGCGATATTTTTTGAAGCGCTAGATGAAGAAACCGCCAAAATCACGCGCATAAACGAGAGCGACGAGAGTGACTACAACGGCTACGTGACGGCTAGAGAGCGAGCTATGATAAGAGAACTAAAGGAGATGAAAGATGAATAGCGATTTGATGATTTTTGCGATATTCGGGCTGATTTTGACGGTACTTTTCGTACTTGTTTTCGTAAAAGACCTTGAGGTTTCCAGAAAATTTTCAAGGTATGAAAAAGCTATAGAAGGACTCATCCAAGAGCTTCACGCGGTAAAAAAGCAGGTTGCGAATTTAGACCGAAGCGAGCCGGCCGAATTTGACGCAACGCAGCTAGAAAGCAGTCTCGAACAGCGTTTAAATGAAAAAATAAATCAAAAAATAACTCCGATAATAAACACGCTCCAAAGCATCGAAAGCTCGATAGATAGCTTCCAAAGCCAACAGCAAGATAGGCTTTTTACGCTTGAGGAGCGCACAAAAAGCATCAGCAAGATAACCGCTCCAAACGGCGAGGACGACGAAAAGCGCATAGTGCAGATGTATAGCGAAGGCAAAAGCGTCGAAAGCATCGCAAAAGAGCTGTGCGTGGGTGTGGGCAAGGTCGAGCTGACGCTAAAACTGCGGGAGCTGATATAGTGTTAAAACCTAGGCGCGAAATATAAAAAAATAACATTATTTTCATACGCGAATTTTAAAAAATTTTAAAGCTTAACTTCCTATAATGCCCTTTAACCAAATCAAAAACAAATCTTTTTGATAAAATTAAGGGCAAAAAATGTTAATAGACGGGCACGGAAGAACTGTTGATTATCTGCGTATTTCTGTCACGCAAAGATGTAACTTTAGATGCAAATACTGCATGCCTAAAACTCCGTTTAGCTGGGAGCCGAAGGAAAATTTGCTAAGCTTTGAGGAGTTGTTTTTATTTGTCAAAGTCTGCTTAGACGAAGGCGTAAAAAAGATCCGCATAACGGGCGGCGAACCTCTACTACGTAAGGACTTGGACAAATTTATCGCGATGATAAGCGAGCATAGCCCAGACGTCGATCTAGCTATCACGACAAACGGCTTTATGCTCAAACACTACGCAAAAGCCCTAAAAAACGCGGGCTTAAAGCGCATAAATATGTCGCTTGATAGCTTAAAAACTGAAAAGGCTAAATTTCTCGCGCAAAAAAGCGTCCTGCACGAGGTTTTAGCGGGCCTTGACGCTGCGCTTGAAGCCGGGCTAAAAGTCAAGCTAAACACCGTCGCGCTAAGAGGCGTAAACGACGACGAGATCGTCTCTTTGCTAGAGTTTGCGCGATCTATGGGTTGTCAAATTCGCTTTATCGAATATATGGAAAACATCCACGCGACGGGCGAGCTAAAAGGCATGAAATCGGCTGAAATTTTAGACGTTATCGCAAAAAAATATCGCTTCAAAGCAGCCGAAAAAGTCCCGACGGGCCCGGCCAGCATCTACAGACTAGAGGACGGCTATACCTTCGGCGTCATCGACCCGCACAAACACGACTTTTGCGAGAGCTGCAACCGCATACGCCTCACGGCAGAGGGACATCTCATCCCGTGCCTATACTTCGAGGATGCGATGAGCATAAAAGATGCCGTAAGAAAGGGCGATATCGCGGGAGCTAGCGAAATTTTACGTCAGGTTTTGCAAAATAAACCTAAAGAAAACAAATGGGCGATCGGCGCTCAAAACGAGACCTCAAGCCGCGCCTTTTACCAAACTGGCGGCTGAAATTAGGGCTAAATTTACGTCAAATTTGGCGTGGATTTAGCCTGCTTTTTATTAAATTTAACCCCGCTTTATTTTTACATTTTTACCCGCAAATTTACCGCCGTTTTTCTAACAAAATCCGCTCAAATTTGACGGAAAATCCGCCTAACTCCATAAAACTACCCTTCAAATTTTGCTATAATCGACTAAAATTAAAAGGCGAAATTTGAGTTTAAACCTAGTCGAGAGTTTTCTAAGCATCCAAGGCGAAGGCGCAAGTAGCGGCCGTCTGGCGATTTTCTTGCGGTTTGCTGGATGCAACCTAAACTGCGCGGGCTTTGGAGTGCGCGCCGTCTCGCCCAAAACCGGCGAAACGCTAGTTGGCTGTGACACGATCCGCGCGGTTTTTACGGGGCATTTTTCGTATCAAAAAATCTCGCGCGCGGACGAACTCATAAAAATCACGCAAAGCTTGAGCACAAACTTGCGCCAAAAACCCATCGTCGTCATTACCGGCGGTGAGCCGCTACTGCATCATAAAAATCAAATTTTGCTAGATTTTTTAAATTTTGCGATTAGTGAGGGCTACGAGGTGCATTTTGAAACGAACGGCACGATCGAGGTGGATTTTGCTAAATTTGAGATTTATAAAAGATGCCGCTTTGCCGTTAGCGTCAAGCTTGAAAATAGCGGCGAAAGCGAGGCTAGACGTATCAACGCTAGCGCTCTAAAAGCCATAAAACAAAACGCCGCGGGCAGTTTTTATAAATTCGTCCTTGACAAAAAAAGCGCGGAGGACGGCTCGGCGATAGCGCAAATTTCGCGCATTTTAGAGATTTGCGACGCGGAAGTCTTTTGTATGCCGCAAGGTTATGATAAAATAAGCCTTGAGCAAAACGCCCTATCCGTCGCACAGTTTGCGATCAGGCACGGTTTTAACTACTCCGATCGCCTGCATATCAGGCTTTGGGGCGAAAAAGAAGGGGTTTAAAGCGCAAATTTAGGCGGCATTACCCGTATCTTTACGGCGTAAAACGCAAATTTAATAAACGGAGCTAAGATGATAATAAGAAAAATGTTTAAATTTGAAAACGCTCATATCGTTAGATTTTGTAGCTCTAAACGCTGCAAAACCAGTATCCACGGGCACTCTTACAGGGCTGAAATTTTACTGGAGTCAAATTTCCTCGACAACGCTGGAATGGTGTATGATTTTGGCCTGATGAAGCGCGAAATCGGCTGCATCATCGATAGCTTTGATCACTGCACGACGATATTTAGCGGCGACGAAGCCCAGTACAAAAACGATCTCAAAAAGCACTCCGCGCGCTGGGTAGAGATCCCGCTAAACC
>CAURKB010000043.1:0-15669 GCA_963525315.1 uncultured Campylobacter sp.
CACATGCAAACCGAGCTTTTTTCCGCGCACTTAGAGGAGAAGCTAGGAAACGCCGTAGCTAGGCTTAGGCGCGAGAAGCAAGAGGGCAAGCTAGAAAACGTCTCGCAGCTTTTTATCGTCGATAAAGAGGGCGTTTTGGAGTATGCTATCCCGCTTGAAGATCTGATACTTTTTGATTTTTCAAAGACCTTAAAGCAAAACATAGAAGAAGCGCAAGCAGATCGCTACAAGCCCCACGTCGCAAACGATATGGACCTCATGCAAGACGTAGCCGTCATGGTGCAAGACTACGACCTAAACGTCATCGCAGTAACTAGCAGCACGGGCATATTACTAGGCCGAATAACCGCCGACGACATCCACGACTACATCCAAGAAAGCGCTACGGAGCAAATTTATAACCTAGCCGGCGTCGACGATGAGGCCGAGGAGGAGGATACGAGCCTAGTAAAGGCTACCCGCGCGCGCGCCGTTTGGCTGCTGGTAAATTTATTTACCGCGCTTATTAGCTCCAGCATCATCGGACTTTTTGACGATACGATCGCTAGTTACGTGGCTCTTGCGGTACTGATGCCTATCGTGGCGTCCATGGGCGGAAACACCGGCACGCAGGCGCTCACCGTAACCGTGCGCCGACTGACTCTTGGAGAAATCGAGTTTAAAAACGCCGCCGTCGCGCTAAAACGCGAGGTGGGTATCGCGCTCATAAACGGGCTAACCTTTGCTTGCTTGATGGGCGTCATCGCTTCGATTTGGTTTAGTCGCCCGATGCTAGGCGTGGTTATCGGCGCTTCGATGCTTATAAATTTATTTTTTGCCGGATTTTTCGGTACTTTGATACCGCTAAGCTTAAAAAAATTTAACATCGATCCAGCCGTCGGCTCGGCCGTGCTGCTTACCACCGTTACCGATACGGTCGGATTTTTTAGCTTTTTAGGACTGGCAAAATGGATACTGCTGTAAAAAATATCAAGATAGAAAATTTAACCTCTCCGCGCTACGTAAAGCCGTATCAAATTTCGTTTGATTTGTGCGGAAAGCCCGTCAGATGGGAGTGCGTAAAGGCTCACGACAGCGTCTCGGCTCTACTTTATCACGAGGATAAAGACGCGTTTTTGCTGGTTAAGCAGTTTCGCCCCGCCGTTTGGTTTAATATCCAAAGCGCAAAAACGGGGCCGCTAAATTTAACGCAAGAGGGCGAGGAAGGCTATACCTACGAGCTTTGCGCGGGGCTAATGGATAAAGGGAAAAGCGAGGAGCAGACCGTCATCGAAGAGATCGCCGAGGAGACGGGCTTTGCGGCTAGCAAGGTAGAGCGCATAACCTCCACTCGCGGCGCGCTAGGTTTTGGCGGGGCGAGGCAGACGATGTTTTTTGCCGTGATAGACGACGATATGAAAATAGGCGAGGGCGGCGGCATAGACGGCGAAAACATCGAGCTAGCCTACGTGCCGGTTAAAGATGCGCGTAAATTTATGTTTGACGAGAGTAAAAGCAAGGCGGCGGGACTACTTTTTGCTTTTATGTGGTTTTTTGATAAATTTAACCGCTAGAGCGTCAAATTTGCCGGGCTAGGTTTGCTTGGGATGATTAAATTTAAGGAGAATAAATGCTAAGAAAAATCGCTTTAACCGTATTTTTAGCGGTGTGGGCTTTTGGGCTGGGCGTGTTTGAGGAGGCTGCTGCCGAGCTAGCGCAAAACGAGTATGATAAGGCTTTAGAGTTGTTTGAGAAGTCCTGCGAGGAGAAAAATGCCGCAGGCTGCTATGCCGCAGGCTTTATAAACGACAATAACTTTGCCAAAGATTCAAATACCACCAAAAGCTTTGCGCAGTTTTCTAAAGCCTGCGAAATGGGCGATATGGACGGATGCAAATCCCTAGGCGATATCTATGAAAACGGCCGCGGCGGTCAAGAGATAGACGATAAAAAGTCTATGCAGCTTTACCAAAAAGCCTGCAGCGGCGGAGTAGGCGCGGCTTGTTGGAAATTAGCCGGCTATTACGACGAGGGCAGAGGCGTAGAGCGAAATTTAGCAGAGGCGTTTAAATTTTATCAGGCGGCTTGCGGCTATGAGGATGCGGACGGCTGCTTCGCGCAAGCTGATATGTACGAAAAAGGCGACGGAGTAAAAAAAGACGTCGCAAAAGCGTACGAACTTTACGGTTTAGCCTGCGATTACGGCTCTATGGGCGCTTGCGCCGAGTTTAGACGACTTTATAAAGACAAAAAATAAGGATCCGCGATGTTTAAGAAAATTTATTTGGCTCTACTTTTAGTCGCTCTAGCGTCGGCGCAGACGGACTTTGAGATCGCTACGAAAAAATACCTACAGGACGTAAATAGCAAAAAAGCGGCATCGCTTTACGAAAAATCGTGCAAGAGCGATAAAAACGCCGTAAGCTGCTATATGGCGGCATCTATAAAATCGCTTGCGATTTACGATCAAGATAGCGCAGATGTGCAGCCAGAGATACTTTCGCAGGCTCTTGCGCTATATAAAAACGCCTGCGAGCTAGGCTACGCGCGAGGTTGCGAGGCGGCCGGCGATCTTTACGACGCGCCGACTTTGCAAGATGAAACCGGCACAGATGAAACAGGCGGCGAGAAGTCGGCTGAATTTTACGAAAAAGCCTGCGAGACAAAAAATGCAGACGCTTGCTTAAGAATAGCTAAAAAGTACGACGATGCCGCTAAATTTACCGATGCGCTAAAATACTATAAACTTGCTTGCGAGGCCGGAGAGGGCGAGGGCTGCTACAATGCGGCAGATATCTACGAATCAGGCGACGCAACGCCTAAAAACGATGCTCAAGCGGCTAAATTTTACGACCTAGCTTGCCAAAACGGCTTTAATCGAGGTTGCGTTAAATTTAAAAAACTTAGCAAATAGGAGGGCGGATTGAAAAAGATTGTTTTAACGGCGATTTTAGTCGCAGCGGCTTTTGGCGGGGATTTTGAGGAGGCCGCCAAAGCGCATATAAAAGCGTACGATACCCAGCGCAGTATGGATTTGTTTGAAAAGTCGTGCAGTAGCGAGAAAAACGGTGCGGGCTGCTATTTGGCGGCGTTTTTGGGCGAACAAAACGGCAAATTTAGCGACGAGGACGGTGGCAAAAAAGCGTTTGCCCTATATGAAAAAGCTTGCAAGCTCGGCGATATGGACGGATGCGCGGCCGTAGCGGGGGCTTACGACGGTAACGCGCTATGGGGCGTAGTCGAGTCGGATTATGAAAAGGCGGCGGGACTTTACGAAAAAGCCTGCGAGGGCGGAGTCGGCGAGGCGTGCGTGAGAGCGGCCGCGCACGGTAACGGCGAATACGGCGGCACAAAAGACCCGCAAAAAGCTCGCAAATACTACAGGCTAGCTTGCGACTACAAAGACGCGCAAGGCTGCTATATGCTCGCGCAAGGATACGAAAAGAGCGAAAATGACATGAAAAAAGCGATGGATATCTACGGGACCGCTTGCGACTACGGATATACGGAAGGCTGCGTCAAATTTAGAGAACTCGTTAAAAAGGCGAAGTAAGATTTCGCTCTTTGCTATATTTTGGTTGCTGGGCGAGGCGCAGATTTAAATTTATGGAAAGATACTTTGTGTAAGTTTGTTTTTTCTTTTGCTAAATACTATTAACTCTGTTTTTGCCTTGCTTATGTTTATACCTTTATTTAATAAAAAGTATCGTTTGATTTCTAGATATTCTTGCGTTGCGGTTATAAAAATATTTATTATCGTGCCGTCTTTAAAATATATCGCCAAGCGGTCATATAGTAATCTATTAAAGCATATGCCGCCCTGCAATGCACAAATAATGCTCTTTGGCAAAAAGAAAATCGCGATAAACAATATAGCTATGATTATAAAATCATTAAACATAAGCATCGTCATTGCGAGGGTAACGATGAATATACAAATATAAAATAACTCTTTTGAAATCGGAAAATACGGCGGTAAAGAGTTTCTTATATCGGCATTTTTTGAAATGTCGGTAATTTGATCCAAATTTATCCTAACAATCCTTGTATTATCCACCTCTATGGATATGGAATTTTGATTGAATATTATAAAACGCTTGCTAAAAGGGCTATCTCGCTCAATAACTCTAATAAACGGTATGACTATAAGAAATATAGTGATGAAGGGAAAATCATCCTTTTCTAGCGGTTTTTTTAGATCAAATGCGCTTAGTATCCCAAGCTGGGCTGCGACTAGAACAAAAATTAACAAACCAAACTGGATAACGATTATTAAAGCACTATGATCTTTAATAATCAACGGCTCTTTGTCGTAATCTCTTGTAAATTTGCCCGAGCCTGAATTTGTCAAATTTGAGTCTTGAAAGTCGCTGTTTAAATTTGAAGTTTGTTCGTTTGTCGTATTCAAATTTTACTCCTTTAAATTGCTATCGCTTTGGTTTTTGGTCGGCGGTTTTTAAAACGCCGAAAATATCAATCCGAAATATATGCTGTTTTAAAAACTGCCCGAGATTTTGAGCTAAATTCGTCGCCGTCTCATCCGCTCGCTCAAATTTGTTTTCAAGGCAAGCAAGCTTAAATTTAGCGTAAAATTTGATCTTAGCGATTTAAATTGCCAAGGCTAACAAACTCAAATCGTATGCCAAGCTTGCTAAATTTAATGCGTCAAATTTAGCCGAGCGTTTAAATTTGACGTCAAATTCGGCAGCCTCAAGCCGTCTTAAAATTTGGCGCCGAGCCGATAAGGCTTTAAAATTTAAAGCTCAAATTTTAGCATCGAACCGTACCGCCGAATTTAGCCGCAAAGGCTCAAATTTGCTGCCGAACAAATCATAAATTTAACCGCCGAGCCAAGCGGTTAAATTTAGCCCAGTAGCTCAAATTTGACGTGCCTAGCAAGCGAGCTCCGGCTTAAATTTGCCGCACTTACCGAACTTATTTTACTCAAATTCGGCGTCAAATTTACCGCCGCGCTTAGCTCAAATTTACCTAAAACAGCCCCTTGAGAAGCCCTTTTATTGCATCTTTTTTGGCGTCTTTTTTTGCATCGCCCGTGGTGCCGTTTTCGTCGTCCTTGCCGAATTTCTTATCCAAAAATCTATCCAACTCTTTGACCGCCTTGCCTTTTAGGTAGTCCGAGCCGATCGTGTATTTCGGGTTATCGCTGGTGCCCGTGACGGTGATGTCGATGTCGGTTTTTTCGTAGTTCATCTTGATCGGCACGTTTACAGCCTTGGTCGCCATGTCGTATTTGCCGCTAGTTACCCAGACGCGGCTTCTAGTCGCGTTCATATCGGCGTTAAAGTCGATGAGGTTTTTGTTTATCGTGCCTTTTATTTTGCTGTTTTTATAGATTTCGCTTGTTATGTCGCGCCCCGTGAAGGTCTTTATCTGCTCGGTAAAATCGGTCTTTGCAAGCTTGCCGTCATTTACGGCGACGTCAAATTTACCTTTTTGCGAGGCGAGATTATAATCCATAGTCATATCGCCGGTGCCGTCGTATACGTGTGAGAGGCCCAAAAAGTCGGTGAGGCCTTTGGCGGTGAAGCTTTTTAAATTTGCGTTTAGGATATCGTCTTTTAAGACTGCCTTAAGATCGCCGTTAAAGAGCCGCGAATTTACGTTCGCGCTTAGCTTTTCGCCCGTTTTCGTCGCGTCGCCGATAACTAGCAAAGGCCCGTAAAGCGGTCGCCCGACCAAAAACTCGATCTCTTTTAACTCTTTTATGCTAAGCTCAAAGTCCGCCTTCGCCGAACCGCTTTCAAGCTCGTAGTCGCCTTTTAGATTTTTTAGCGCGATTAGGTTCTTGTTCGCGTTTGAGACGAGGTTTGCTACCGCGTCAAATTTAGCCTTGCCGCCGTTTATAGCGACGTCTGCATTGGCGTCAAATTTCGTGCCGCTTGGGAAGCGTTTATCCAGCTCCTTTGCTACGACGGCGCTGTTTACGATACCGTTTTTGACGTCAAATTTAGCCGTACCGCTGAGATTTTTCGGATCCAGTCCGCTTAGATTTACGGATCCGTCGATCACGGCGTCGGCGTAGTTTGGCAGCGCAGCCAGCGTAAATGCGTCTTTGAGCGAAAGTGCGCTTAAATTTGCCGTGAGTTTTTCGTTTTTGAGGATCGCATCGATCTTGCCGCCTAGAGCGTTTGCGTTTAGACCTAGCTCGCTAAGTGCGCCTTTTGCGAGCTTTGCCGCGCCTTTTACGTCCACTTTGCCCGATAGTTTTTTGCCGATTAGCTCTTCAAATTTGCCCAGATCATCGATGCCCGCGTCAAATTTGACGTCCGCGTTTTTGTCGTCCAGTCCGTAAACGCCGCTTAGACTCTTTAGTTTTAAAAGCTCGGAGTTTAGCGAGGCGTTAAATTTGGCTTTCGAGCTTGCCACGTCGGCGTTTGCGTTTAGTTCAAAGGCTAGAGGTTTGCTCAAATTTATCTCCTTTGCGACCTGTTTTAGCTCGGCCGGATTTAGCCGCGCGTTTTTGGTGGCTAGCTTAACCGAGCCCGAGATATTTTGCGTGTTGTGCACGTCGTTTAGCACCGCTTCGCCACTGATCGTTCCGCCGACAAACGCCGGGAAAGCGGCGATTTTAACTAGCTCGTCAAGCTTTAGCGAGATGATTTTGGCTATGAGTTTGCCGCCGTTTAGCACCGCATCGACGTTACCGCCAAATCCCTCGATCTTGACGTCGAAGTTTTTTAGCTCGCCGGCGGTGGCGATGACGTTGCCGTTTGCTTTAAACGCACCGCTAAGTTTTTGCCCCACGACAGGCTCAAATTTGGCCAGATCGTCCACGATGAGCTTGACGTCGCTGCTTAGGGTATTTGAGTTTGGATCGTAGATCGTCTTGTCGCTGCCGATCGTGGCTAGCGGCGTGATCACCGCGCTTTTGGCATTTACGATGCCGTCTTTGACGTCGGCTACGATTTTGCCGTTTGCGGCGAAATTTGACGGCAGAGTGACGTTAAAGTCCTTTGCGATGAGCGCGTTATCGGTTTTGACGTCTAGGATATCGATATTTGCCGTGCCGTTTGGCTTGCCGCCGCTTTCTACTATATTTGCTACGGCGGAGATTTTACCGTGCGCGTAGATAGGCTGGCCGGCTAGCGCTAGAGCTTTTTCGACCTGTAAATTTTTAGCGTCTAGCTTTAAAGAAAGCGGCTTGTAGTCCTTTAAATTTGCGTCGAAGCTGACGTTTGAGCCTAGCATTTGGCCTACTCCGTTAGCGGTGAAATCGCTAAATTTGCCATTTGCGATGCCCGAGATTTTCATAGCTTCGTTTAGTTTGACGCCCAGGCTTTTTAGATCGCTAACGGCGACGTCGTATTTTAGGTCGAGGCTTTGAGAGAAAATCGAAAGTCCGCCGTTTACGTTCGCTACGATCTCGCCGTTTACGTTCGCTACGATATCTACGCTCGTCGGACGGATCTGAAATTTATCAAATTTGACATCAAATCCGCTTTTTTCTTTGATCAAATTTTGGGCATACGGCTTAACCAAACCGTTGCCAAAATCCGTAAAGGCCGCAACGTAAACCGCGATAAGCAAAGCAAAAACCAGTCCGAGCAGGGCGCCTAATATTTTCATCGTCTATCCTTTAGATTTAGTTTAATTTTATTATGAAACTTGAGCCGATTATACTAAGACTTGTTAAGAATTTTAGCTAAATTATTGACAAATTCTAAAAATTTGACTATAATTTCATCACTCAAAACAAAAGAGTGCTAAAAAAGTAAAAATCAAACCATAAAGGATGAATCATGAATTTTCAACCGTTAGGCAAACGAGTCTTAGTCGAGCGTCTTGAAGACGTCAAAACGACCGCTTCGGGCATCATTATACCCGATAATGCAAAAGAAAAACCTTTAAGCGGCAAGGTTTTGGCGGTATCAAACGAGGTAGAAGGCGTGAGTGTAGGAGATAGCGTGGTTTTCGCTAAATACGGCGGCACCGAGGTCGTGCTTGATGGTAAAACATATTTGGTTCTAAAAATCGAAGATGTTTTAGGCGTTTTAAAATAATCTAAATTTAAAGGAAAAAAGATGGCAAAAGAGATATTTTTTTCAGACGAGGCTAGAAATAGACTATACGAAGGCGTTAGAAAACTAAACGACGCGGTAAAAGTAACGATGGGACCTCGCGGCAGAAACGTGCTAGTGCAAAAGAGCTTCGGCGCTCCTGCTATAACCAAAGACGGTGTGAGCGTAGCTAAAGAGGTCGAGCTAAAAGACGCTCTAGAAAACATGGGCGCAGGCCTAGTAAAAGAAGTCGCTAGCAAAACAAACGACGAGGCGGGCGACGGCACGACTACGGCTACGGTTTTGGCGCACTCTATCTTTAAAGAGGGTCTAAGAAATATCACCGCAGGAGCAAATCCGGTCGAGGTAAAACGCGGTATGGATAAAGAGGCCGCAGCTATAATCGCCGAGCTAAAAAGCCTATCGCGCAAAGTAACCGATAAAAAAGAGATCGCACAAGTAGCGACTATCTCGGCAAACTCGGACTCTGCTATCGGCGGACTGATCGCCGACGCGATGGAAAAAGTCGGCAAAGACGGCGTCATCACCGTCGAGGAGGCAAAATCTATCCACGACGAGCTAAACGTGGTCGAGGGTATGCAGTTTGACCGCGGATATCTAAGCCCGTACTTCATCACGAACGCCGAAAAGATGCAGGTCGAGCTAAGCAATCCGTTCATATTGCTATTTGACAAGAAGATTACAAATTTAAAAGATCTACTACCTGTGCTCGAGCAGATCCAAAAAACAGGTAAACCGCTACTAATCATCGCTGAAGATATCGAGGGCGAGGCGCTTGCGACGCTAGTAGTAAACAAGCTTCGCGGCGTGCTAAACATCTCTGCGGTTAAGGCTCCGGGCTTTGGCGATCGCAGAAAAGCGATGCTTGAGGATATTGCGATACTAACAGGCGGCGAAGTAGTGAGCGAAGAGCTAGGCAGAACGCTAGAAAGCGCAACCCTAAGCGACCTAGGTCAAGCTTCAAGCGTCATCATCGACAAGGATAACACCACTATCGTAAACGGCGCAGGCGAGAAATCGGCAATCGATGCTAGAATCATCCAGATAAAAGCTCAAATCGCGGAAACTACGAGCGACTACGATAAAGAAAAACTACAAGAGCGCCTAGCTAAGCTAAGCGGCGGCGTAGCGGTTATCAAGGTCGGCGCTGCTACCGAGACCGTGATGAAAGAGACAAAAGACCGCGTGGACGACGCTCTAAGCGCGACTAAAGCGGCCGTAGAAGAGGGCATCGTGATCGGCGGCGGCGCTGCGTTTATCAAAGCGAGCGCAAAAGTAGATCTAAAACTAAGCGGCGACGAAGCTATCGGCGCAGATATCGTAAGACGCGCTCTAACCGCTCCGCTACGCCAGATCGCTGAAAATGCGGGCTTTGACGCGGGCGTAGTGGCAAACTCCGTAAGCGTTAGCAAAGACGATAACTACGGCTTTAATGCGGCTACGGGCGAGTATGTGGATATGTTTAAAGCCGGTATCATCGACCCGGTCAAGGTCGAGCGCGTGGCTCTTCAAAACGCGGTCAGCGTGGCGAGCTTGCTCTTAACCACCGAAGCTACCATAAGCGAGCTAAAAGAGGACAAACCGATGCCTGCGATGCCTGATATGAGCGGAATGGGTGGCATGGGCGGAATGATGTAATACGCCTTTATCTGCGGAGAGTTTTGGCTTTCCGCAGATTTTCTCGTAAAGATAACTCCTAAATTTACTAAAAATTTAAACCTACTTTAAATCTCCTATCGGCCGTAAATTTGACGAGATTTTAGGCTTAAGCGGCTAAAACGTCCAAAATATACGCATAAATTCCTACGTCTAAAAATGATTTAAAATTAATTATTATTTAACTGAAATTTGTATAAAATAGTTCCGAATCTAGCGTAAGGGCGATCTTTTAAGGCGGCTAAATTTAAATGGAAAATCCGAATTTGGCGAATGCTAGGCTGGAAAGAATGATTTAATGATAAAAAAAATACTAATAGTCTTTGGCACCAGACCGGAAGCCATAAAAATGGCGCCCTTGGTAAAAGAATTTAAAAAATATAGCGAATTTGACGTCAAGGTTTGTATCACGGCTCAACACAGACAGATGTTAGATCAAGTTCTTGAGATATTTAGCATAGTTCCCGATTATGATTTAGACATTATGCAAGCGGGGCAGGATCTGTACGATCTGTCGTCTAGGATTTTGCTAAAGATGCGAGATGTTTTAGATGATTTTAAACCGGATATAGTATTTGTTCACGGCGATACTACTACTGCTAGCATAGCTTCTTTGGCTGCTTTTTACAAACAGATCAAGGTAGCCCACGTAGAGGCGGGGCTAAGAACGGGGGATATTTATTCGCCTTTTCCCGAGGAGATAAATAGGCAGTTAGTCGGTATAATCGCAAGCTATCACTTTGCCCCTACAAATTTATCAAAACAAAATCTCATAAAAGAAAACAAAAGTCCAAAAAATATCGTCGTAACCGGAAATACCGTTATTGACGCGCTTTTTTTGCTGCTTGAAAGGATGCAAAAAGATAACACGCTAAAAGATAAAATTTTAACCTCGCTAAATGTAAAATACGATACTAGCCGCGGTAAAAAAATCATACTCGTAACCGGTCACAGAAGGGAAAATTTCGGCGATGGATTTATAAATATCTGCGAGGCTCTAAAGACCATAGCGATCAAAAATCCAAACGTCGATATAGTCTATCCCGTTCATCTAAATCCAAACGTCCAAGAGCCTGTAAAGAAAATTTTATCCGGCATTGGTAACGTCCGCCTGATAGCGCCTCTAGAGTACGGCGAATTTGTTTATCTGATGAGTAAGGCGCATTTTATCATAACAGATAGCGGCGGGATACAAGAGGAAGCGCCAAGCCTCGGTAAACCCGTGCTTGTAATGAGAAATACAACCGAAAGACCCGAGGCTATAGAGGCCGGCTCGGTAAAACTCGTTGGCGTTGATAAGAAAAATATAGTATCGCAGGCTCAAATTTTACTCGACGACGACGAAATTTATAAAAAGATGTCTCAGTCGCGAAGTCCATACGGCGACGGTAAAGCTAGCGTTAAGATAGTAGAATTTATAAAAAATTTAAGATCGGAGAGATGATGATAAAAAATGTTTGCGTTATGGGGCTTGGCTATATAGGACTGCCTACTGCGGCGCTTTTGGCAAATAAAGGCTACGAGGTACGCGGCGTAGACGTAGTACAAAGTACGGTAGATACGATAAATCAAGGAAAAATACATATCGTAGAACCCGAGCTTGACGTATTCGTCAAAGGCGCGGTAAACAGCGGAAATTTAAGGGCAAGCTTAGAGCCTGATTTGGCCGATGTTTTTATCATAGCCGTGCCCACGCCCTTTTGCGGCGGATACGTGCCCGATCTTAACTACGTCGTAAGCGCCAGCAAGTCTATAGTGCCATTTGTTAGGGACGAAAATATCGTGATTTTAGAGTCGACCTCGCCCGTGGGAACTACTGAAAAAATAGGCGAAATCCTCAAAGATAGCGGCGTGGATATCTCTAAAATTTACATCGCTCACTGCCCTGAAAGAGTACTGCCTGGTAAAATTTTAAAAGAACTCGTACAAAATGACAGAATCGTAGGCGGTTTAAATAAAGAAGCCGCAAAAAAAACAGCCGAATTTTATAAAACTTTCGTCGCGGGCGAGATTTTGCAAACCGACGCGAAAACCGCCGAGATGGCAAAGCTCACCGAAAACTCGTTTCGCGACGTAAATATCGCATTTGCAAACGAGCTTAGCGTCTTGTGCGATAAATTCGGCATTAACGTCTGGGAGCTCATCTCGCTAGCAAACCGCCATCCGCGCGTAAATATCCTAAATCCCGGTTGCGGCGTGGGCGGACACTGTATAGCCGTCGATCCATGGTTTATCGTACATGCGGGCGGCGATGACGCAAGACTTATCAAAACGGCTAGAGAGGTAAATAATCACAAAACGCAGTGGGCGATCGAAAAGATAAAAAACGCCGCTTTAAAATTTGAGCTAAAAAGCGGCAAAAAGCCTAAGATAGCCTGCATGGGGCTTGCGTTTAAACCCGATATAGACGATCTTAGAGAGTCGCCTGCGGTTTTTATTACTCGCGAATTAAAAAATCAAGGATTTGAAATTTTAGCCGTCGAGCCGAATATAAAATCGCACAAGGATTTTGAGATAATAAACTACGAAAAAGCCGTAGATATCGCTGATATAGTAGTATTTTTAGTAGCTCATAAAGAATTTAAAGAGCTAAGAATAGAAAAAGAAGTTTTGGATTTTTGCGGCGTGCGAAATACTAATATTTAATATTTTTCAAGGTATGGTTAATGTTGCAAGCAATAGTTAAAAAAGGTAAAGTTTTAGCAGAGCAGATCCCTGCCCCAAGCGTTTCAAAGGGATGCGTTCTTATAAAAGTAGTAAATAGCTGTATATCGGCGGGCACCGAGATAAGCGGCGTATCAAATAGCGGAAAGAGTCTGATAAAGCGAGCCTTAGAACAGCCCGAAAACGTAAAAAAAGTCATCAGTATGATAAAATCCGACGGCATAGCCAGCGTCTATGCGAAGGTAAAGGGCAAGCTTGATAGTGGAAACCCGACCGGTTATTCGCTTAGCGGCGTAGTTATAGCAGTCGGAGAGGGTGTTTTAAATTTTGAGATTGGAGAGCGCGTCGCCGCAGCCGGTGCAGGGCTTGCGAACCACGCAGAATACGTAGACGTGCCTAAAAATTTAGTTATGAAAATGCCGCAGGACATGGACTTCGAGCGGGCTTGCACCGTGACGCTCGGCGGTATAGCGATGCAGGGCGTTAGGCGGATCGATCTAAGGCTGGGCGAGACCTGCGTAGTCGTGGGAGCTGGGATTTTGGGGCTTCTTGCGGTACAGATGCTTAAAATTTCAGGCGTGAGGGTCGCCGTTAGCGATTTTGACGATAGGCGCTTGCAGATAGCAAAGGAATATGGCGCCGAGCTCGTCATAAACCCGTCAAAAGACGATTTGCTGGATGTCGTTTCATCTTGGAGCGGCGGGTACGGCGCTGACGGAGTACTATTTAACGCCGCTACGAGCAGTAGCGAGCCGCTATCGCAAAGCTTTGCGATGTGCAAGAAAAAGGGCAGAGTGGTGCTTGTGGGCGTTGTCGGTATGCAGATCAATAGAGAGGATATGTATAAAAAGGAGCTTGATTTTCTCATCTCCACCTCCTACGGCCCCGGTCGCTACGACAAGAGCTACGAAGAGGGGGGGCTTGATTATCCGTTTAGCTACGTTAGATGGACTGAAAATCGAAATATGAGCGAGTATCTAAGGCTGGTAAATGAAAATTTGATAAAGCTGGATAAGCTCATAGACGCAAAATATCCTATCGAGCAGGTAACGGAGGCATTTGAGTCGCTGCAGACTTCGCAGAATAAGCCGCTTATGGTTTTGCTTGACTACGGCGAGGCAAATTTAACCGAGCTTGATAACTATCTAAATCACGATAAAAAAATCATGATAAGCTCCGCGCCAGTAAACAGGGATGTGATAAACGTCGCATTCGTAGGCGTCGGCGGATTTGCTACCGGGATGCATCTGCCTAATATCTCAAAGCTTACGGATAAATATAAAATTTACGCGATAATGAACCGAAGCGGACATAAGGCAAAGGCGGTGGCTCAGCAATACGGAGCGAACTACGCTACTTCAAATTTAGACGATATTTTAAATGACAAAAACGTCGATCTAGTGGTCATCTCCACAAGGCACGATAGCCATGCGGAGCTTACTTTAAAGGCGCTTGAAGCGGGCAAAAACGTATTTGTAGAAAAGCCGCTTGCGACAAACAAAGATGAGCTTGAAAAGATAAAGAAATTTTACGAAGGGGGAGGCGATAAGCCTGTTTTATTCGTGGGATTTAACAGGCGATTTAGCGCTTACGCGCAAGAGATAAAAAAGCATACGAGCGCTAGAATAAATCCGATGATAATCAGGTATAGGATGAACGCGGGCTACATACCTATGGATCACTGGGTGCACGAAAACGGCGGCAGAATGGTAGGCGAAGCATGCCACATAATAGATCTGATGACGGCGCTAACGGGAAGCGAGATACAGAGCGTATTTTCGCAGGCCATCACGCCGAGCAACGAAAAATATAGCGCCGAGGATAACAAATCCATTGTCTTAAAATACAAAGACGGTTCGGTGGCAAATATCGAATATTTCGCAAACGGTAGCAAGGAGCTAAGTAAGGAATTTATGGAGATTCACTTCGACGGCAAGAGCATTATTTTGGACGATTATAAAAGCCTTAAAGGATACGGAGTGGGGGTGAAAGAAATTTCAACGAACGTAAGTCAAAAAGGGCAGCTTGAGGAGCTCGAGGTATTATTTGAGGCTCTAAAAGGAAGTAAAAAAGGCTGGCCGATAGAGCTTTGGGATATGGTGCAGACGACGGAGATTTCGTTTTTGATATAAAGGCTAAATTTATGACCGGTCAAATTTATAAAAAGATAAAAAGTAAAATTAAAAATTATATTTTTATCAAGAGAAATTTTAGCGAATACGATAAATTTCAGTGGAAAAGCGCAGAAGAGATAGAGCGTATAAGGACCAAGAAGCTAAAAGATATAGTAAAAAAGGCGGTTGATTTCGTGCCTTTTTATAAAAATTTGGATTTAAAAATAGATTTTGAAAATTTTAGCTTAGATGAATTGAAAAAATTTCCGGTTATAAATAAGCAAGTAATCAAAGAAAATTTTAAAGACTTTTACTCTATTAAATTTAATGGAAAAGCGTCTCATACGTCGGGATCTACCGGGACTCCGTTTGAGTTTATCGTACCGTTTGAGAGCGACGCTATAGAAAAATTAACGTCAAATTGAGCGTGGGGGATGGGCTATGAGTATACTTATAAATGCGGTAATCCGGTAATCGGTTTAAGGATGTATTCGCCAAAAGCAGGCGAGCCGCTTTATAAAATTTCGGGTGATTATTGGTATTTATCCCCTTTTCATATCAACGAGTCAAATTTGGCTTTATATTTATCCGTTATCGAAAAGTCAAGAGCCAAAATAATAAGAGGGTACGCAAGCTCCATATATATTTTTACGCTACTTTTAAAGCAAAAAAACATAAAAATACCTCAAATAAAAACTATAGTAACTTCATCTGAGACGTTACTACCGGCGTATAGAAGCGTGATTGAGGAATATTGGGAGTTGCCCGTTTTAGACTGGTACGGGCAAAACGAAAGAACGGTAACTGTCCAGCAATGCTGGGTGGGTAACTATCACAATAATGATGATTACGGGATAATCGAACTTAGCGATAAAAATGAAATTATAGCCACTTCTTTAAATAACTACGTAATGCCTTTTATTAGATATAATACCGGCGATAAGGCTATACCTTTAGACGGTAAAGTGCCGATTTGTCCTTGCGGTAGGCATTTGTCTATCCCTTTTAAAGGGATAGAAGGCAGAAGCGACGATATACTTATCAAGGATGACGGAACGGCGATACCTACGGCAAATTTTTCTACTGCGATGAAAAATTTTAGCGATCTAAGGCAGTTTCAGATAATCCAAGAGAAGGATAGAAGCGTAATCTTAAAGGTGGTTTTAGATAATGATTCGAGCCAATACGTAAATTTAATAGCTAGCGAAGTCTATAGG
>CAURKB010000044.1:0-15401 GCA_963525315.1 uncultured Campylobacter sp.
TGCGCGCCGGCTCTATCTTCTTCGTAACTTCTAAGCCTTAAAATTTCGTTTTGATTTTCTCTATCTAGCTCGTTAAAAAGCTCTCTGGCCTTATTTTCGTCGATGTCTTCGATGTATTGAAGCAAATCGGTCGCGTCGTCGCTTTCTAGCTCTTCTAGTGCTTCTACGATCTTTTCTGCGGGTAGTTGCTCGATCACGTCTTTTAGCATGTGATCGGGCATCTCGATGGCTACGTCGCCCAGTATCTCGGGATCTAGCTTTTCTAGATACTCGGCAAAAAGCTCCTCGTCGTGCTTTTTTAGCGTTTTTAGGTGGTGGGCTAGATCAGCCGCGCTTAGCTCCTCGTCGATCGTCTCGTTTAGGTGCGAGTCAAGCAGCTCTTTGGCTTCGTTTAATTGCTCGTTTTCTTCCATTATTTACTCTTTTTGTCGCTTGACTCGGCGGTTTTATCTTTTGATTTGGCCTTTTTCTCGGCGCTCTCTTTTTGCTTTTTAGACTTATCTTTGCTAGCGTTTACGTCCTTTTTCTTTTTGGACTCGCTTTTTGATTTCTCTTTTTTCTTGTCGTTTGATTTTGATTTTTCTTTTGCATTTTTGCTAGATTTTTTAGAGTCCGTTTTTTTATTTTTTTCTTTTTGGGCAGCCGAGCTAGACTCTGTTTTCGCCGTTTTAGTTGCTGCTAAATTTACGGCTTGGCTTGCATTTACGTCCGCTTTGCCTGTTAAATTTTGCTCGGATTTTGTCGTCAAATTCGTATCGGCCGGGCCGGTTTTGGTTAAATTTACATCCTTTTCATCTTGGGATTTAACTTCGCTTGTTAAATTTACGTCGGTTTTTGCGGTCAAATTTAGCTCCGCTTTCGTCGCATTATTTTCTTCTGCGCCGATTTTTAACTCGTTTGTTAAATTTTCGTCCGGCTTCGTCTCGTTGGCTTCAGTCTTTTCGGTTAGATTCGCATCTTTGTCAACGCTTGTCGATTTTTCGTCTATCGCCGTTAGGTTTTCGTCGGTTTTTGGCGTAAATTTAATCTCGCCCAGCTCCGATACGGCGCCGAATTTCTCCTCTTTTTCCGGGATTTCGTCATTAGTAGCGGCATCTTTGATCTTTGTTTCAAACTGCTTTATGTATTTTTGAAATTTAGCGTTTTCCGTCTGGGCAAAGATATTTTTAGCCACCTTTATCTCGTTTTCGGGATTTATCGCATTGCCGTTTTTATAGACGCCAAAGTGCAGATGCGAGCCCGTACTCATGCCGGTACTGCCTACGTAAGCGATGAGTTGCCCCTGCTTTACTTTTACGCCGCTTTGTATGCCCTTAGCAAAGCCGCTAGAATGCGCGTATAGCGTCTCGTAGCCGCCGACGTGCCCGACGATGACGACCTTGCCGTAGCCGCTTTTGGTTCCGACGAATTTAACCGTTCCGTCGCCGGCAGCCTTTAGGAGCGCCGTAATCCACGCCTAGATGCGCTTTATAACGCTTTAGTATCGGATGATAGCGCTTTGGTGTAAAAGGCGAAGTTATGCGGGCGTTTGCTATCGGCCTGGTTAGCAAAAATTTATCGTTTTTCTTACCGCTTTTGTCGTAGTATTTGTTTTCGAATTTATACGTGACGTATTTTTTATCGCCGATTTGTATCGACGCCCAGTGTATTTCAGGTACGCCAAACGTTCGTCCGAGCCTAGTTTTTTGCGTGTATTCCATCGCGAGCCTGTCGCCTTTTTTTAGCTTTTTAAACTCGCTTTCCGGCACTTCGCTCTTCATCGCCAGATAAAACCCGTGCGCCAAAGCCGCGCGGCCCGTAGCGTCTTGGATATCTTGCGACGGCGAAACCGTAATAGGCATACTAAGCACGCGTTTATGCGTCTGATACGAGATCGAGGAAAGCTGAAAATTATACTTTCCGTCGTTATCTTTATAAATTTGCGCTTGGAGTTCTTCGTTTACGGGGATTAGCACCTGGCTTATCCCGCCTTTTTCGTCTCTTAAAATTTGATACGAGACGCCCGCTTTTATCTCGCTTACAAACTCCTTATCGTCCGAATCCATATCGTAGTAAAGAGAAAGCGGGATGGAGTTTTTCTCTAAAAACGTTAAAAACGTATCTCCGTTAGGCCAGCTAAGCTCCTGAACGGTAGGTTGTGCAGGCTCTACGGCGAATAAATTTACCGTCAGCAGTAAAGCTAATGAAAATTTCCTCATAAATTCCCTTGATTTAAAAGCCGTATTTTACTCGAAAATTACTTACATTTTGCAAAACTAAGGCGCTTTAAGCTATAATGAGCGGCAAAATTCTACATTTTTAGGAGATAGATTTTGAAAAAATTTCTTTTATTTTTAGCGGCGGCTTGCCTCGGTTTTGCGGCCGAGTTTTCGATGAGAGAGTACAAAACCCCGCTAATAAGCGTGGATGAGGGCGTAGGCACAATCATAGACGGCTCAGATATCGTCGTAGGAAGTAGCGGCGTCGTGATGCATAAATTTGAAGGCTCCCAAAGCTCAATCATCGCTCGCGCCGTAGTCACGCAAAAAAGCGGCGGCTTTGCCAAAGTTAGGTTTGAGGTATTTGACGCGCTAGCACAAAAGGCCCTGCCTCTGCCGGGAATTTTACCTAAAAGCGGCGACGAGCTAATACTAAACTACCTCTACGACCGCTCGCTCATCGTCGTGCCGAACAAAGAAATTTACGCCGAAGTAATAAACGCGTTTAAAGGCGTTACCTTTATCCACCCAGATATCGTAGGCTCGTACTTAAGCTACGAGTATAAGCCAAATCCTAGCCGCGACGATTTTCGTAAAATGTGCAACCAAAGCGCTGCGGGGCTAATATTTATCGCTATGAATAATGAAGCGCTTTTTGCCGACTGCCAGAGTTTCGAGCCGCTAAAGCGCTTCCAAAGCGGCGCGGTCAAATACTACCAGCTACCTTTTTACACTCGCGTCAAGGACATCGATACGGTATTTTGGAAATGGGGCTCGGAGCAGATCAGCGACTTTGACCGCCACTATAAAGCTCTTTTGAAAGAAAAATGATGCACGAAAAACACGCTAAATTTTTCGTAAATTTACTAGGCGCGGATAACGCCTACTTCGACGACGCGCACAGGATCGCCTACTGCTACGACGCGACGAAAAAACGCCATTTGCCCGACGGCGTGCTTTTCCCGCGCCACGAAAAAGACGTTAGCGAGATTTTAAAATACTGCAACGAAAATAAAATAATAATCGTGCCTAGGGGTGCGGGCAGCGGCTTTACGGGCGGGGCGCTAGCGCACGAGGGCGGCGTGGTACTTGCTTTTGAAAAGCACATGAACAAAATCCTAGAAATCGACATGCAAAACATGGTCGCCGTCGTGCAGCCCGGATGCATAAATATAAATTTGCAGCGCGAAGCCGAAAAACTAGGCCTTTTCTACCCGCCCGATCCCGCCAGCCAGGAGTACTCGACGTTAGGCGGCAACGTCAGCGAAAACGCGGGCGGCATGCGCGCGGCAAAATACGGCATCACCAAAGACTACGTCATGGCGCTGCGAGCGGTGCTACCTAACGGCGAGGTGATCCGCGCAGGCAAACGCACGATAAAAGACGTCGCGGGATACAATATCGCAGGCATTTTAATCGCCAGCGAGGGCACGCTAGCGGTAATAACCGAAATCACGCTAAAACTCATCGCAAAGCCTAAATTTAGAAAAACGGCGATGGGAATTTTCCCTAGCGTAAACGCCGCGATGAACGCCGTTTATAAGACGATGGCAGCAGGCGTGACGCCCGTAGCCATGGAGTTTTTGGATGCTCTTTGCGTGCGCGCGGTCGAGACTAAATTTAACAAAGGCTTACCGCAAGATGCGGGCGCCCTGCTCATCACCGACGTTGACGGCGATGTTTTGGGCGGCTTAGAGCAGGATCTTGCTACGATAGAGCGAGTGTTTAGAGAAAACGGCGCTAGCGAATTTAGACGCGCCAAAGACGAGGGCGAGCGAAACGACATCTGGTTCGCCAGGCGTAACTGCTCGCAGGCGATAAATATCTATGGAAATTTAAAACTAAACGAAGACATCACCGTGCCGCGCTCAAAGCTACCCGAGTTGCTAGAGCGCATAGGCGGCGTCGCCGAAAAATACGGCGTGCAAGTGCCGTGTTTCGGCCATACCGGGGATGGCAACGTGCACACTAACGTCATGGTGGTGGACAAAGCCGACCCGGCGCAGGTAGAGAGCGGACACAAGGCGATCGAGGAAATTTTTAAGATCGCGGTGGAGCTTGGCGGCACGCTTAGCGGCGAGCACGGCATCGGCATCAGCAAGGCCGAGTTTATGCCGCTTGCCTTTACGGACGCTGAGATGGAGCTTTTTAGAAGTATAAAAAAGGCGTTTGACCCGAACAATATCCTAAACCCGTTTAAGATGGGGCTATAAAAAGCATTGCCTCGTTAGCGTTTTCTTGGGCTGGTGCTTTCTTTGAGAAATAAATTTCGTTTTTGCTTCCGCGGCAACTTGTTTTGTTAGCCTCGGTCGCAAAAACTTTAATAACATTTAAGATTATCTCACGATACTTCTGCTTAAATTTATTTTTTAATTTTGCTCTCTTTGTGAGAAAATTCCATTTTTATCTATAAAGCCTTCAATGCCGTTTTTTACAACCCTAGCTTTACCATTCCTAAAAGAATAAGCCTTATCGTATTCTAATGGGATTACTATCCGTCCTGTTTTGTCTATATACCCCTCTTTGCCGTCTTTTTCGACCGATGCTAATCCCTCGCTAAATTCGTCAGCGTCGTCATAGTATTCAAAATTTATCTTTATATTCCCTTTTTTGTCTATATATCCGCACTTGTCTATCGTGCAAACTGCACGAAGCCCCTCGCTTAGCGAGCCAATATATCTATAATTAGTATCTTCAAAACAAGCACTAAATGCAAATGCTATTAAAAACAGCAAAAATTTTGATTTCATTTCATTCCTTCCAAATAATGTTTTACCAGAAACACTACAACATTATCCCTAAAATTATAATAAATTTATAGCAACTTTAAGTTAAATGTATTTGCTATTTGTACGCTATTTTCAGCTTAATAACTCCGTCTAGTTTTAGTCAATATTAACGTTGTAATCACAAGAACCATTGCGAGACAAATATAAGGCAAATAGCTTTTATCTAACCGAAATTTCAAAAATTTTAAAGTAAAATACCTCAAATTTAAGGATTTAAGATGACCTCGCAAAAATTTGAAAAGATAAAACAGACGCTTAAAATTTGGCTCACAGCGATGCTAAAGATCAAGGACAAGCAGCTGCTGCACTACGCATCAAGCCTGAGCTTTCACACGATGCTCTCCATCATCCCCGTGCTGCTCATCTCGCTTTCGCTTTTTACGCAGATGCCAAGCTTTAGCGTCTATTATGCCAAGATCAAGGAGTTTATATTCGCCCAGCTACTGCCGTCAAACCAAGACGCGATCTCAAACTACATCGAGACCTTTTTGCAAAACAGCTCTAGCCTTGGCATCCTCGGCCTTGGCGCCATCATCTTTACTTCGATCATGTTTTTTGCCGATTACGAATACGTCATCAACCGCATTATGCACACGCAAAGCCGCAAATTTTGGAACTCGCTGAGTGCTTATTGGACGCTCATTACGCTGGCTCCCTTAGGGCTTGGGCTTAGTTTTTATCTCTCAAATTTATTTCAAGATATGCTAAACTCCAGCACCTACACGAAGTGGATAAATTTTCTAAGTATTTTTCCGTACCTCATCATTTGGGCGATATTTTGCGTGACGTACCTCATCTCGATAAACCGCCAAATCGCCCTAAAAAACGCGCTTTTTAGCTCATTCGTCGCCTCGCTCATCTGGTATCTAGGCAAAAATATCTTCGTTTTTTACGCCGCAAACAACAAAACCTATCTTAGCATCTACGGTTCGTTTTCGGTGGTGCTGCTCTTTTTCGTGTGGATTTACGTGTCGTGGATCATATTTCTTTACGGCGTGAAGCTGTGCGCGTATCTGGAAAAAGCGGGCGAGAGCGACAAAGAAGCTTAAAAAAGCGCGACAAAGCAGAGTAAATTTAAGGGCACGATAACGGCGGCTAAAATTTTACTTTTAACGCTTGCTAAACTTAGCGCGTTATAGAGTAAAAACAGCCAAAACGGTACGCTCAAATTTACACCCTTTGCGCGCCATGAGAGGAATTCGAGCAAATACTCGTCAAGCGCGCCGCCAGCGCCAAACGCGTGCAAAAGCGCGCTAATCGGATAAAACAAGCTAAAAAGCGGCGTGAGCGGTAAGACGGCTAGCTGCTGGGCGCTAACGAGCGGAAAAAAGTAAACCACGGGCAAAATCATCGCCGAAAATACCCAAAAATTTAGCAAGATAGCGTTGCTTAAATTTGAAAATCGTCCGCCAAAGTGCCGCAAATAGAGATATATATAAAACACGCCCATGCAGGAAAAGTAAAATCCTACGCTAAAAAGCAGGCTCGGCATCAGCGCCACGGCGGCGCAAATCACGACGAAAAGCAGCTCAAAGCTAACGACGCGCACGTTTCTAGCGAGCAAAAATAGAGCCAGCAAGCTCATCAAAAACGCTCGCAAAAAGGACGGCACGAAGCCGATCAAGGCAAGATAACAAAACAAAACCGCAAAAATCGCGGCCGAGAGGTCAAATTTAGCATTTCGATACGGAAAATATCGCGCCTGAAAATAGCGGTAAATCGGGCGCATGATAAAATATAACGCCCCAAAAATCAGTCCCAGATGATAACCGGAAATCGCGATGAGGTGCGCTACGCCGTAGAAATTTACGTCTTGCCTAAGCTCCTTGCCCACGGGTGCGGCAAGAAACAGCGCGGTAAAAAGCTCGGTCATTTTTTCGCTTTCGTGCTGCGCGGCGATGAAGCCGTAAATTTTATCTCGCAACGGTTCAGAGCTGGCGGCGTAACGAAGCTCCGAGATACCGTAGCTTGGCATAAAAAACGAGCCGCTTAGGTACTCTTTAAATTTGACGTTTTTGTTTTCGGCGCCGATCAAAATTTGCTCGTTCGCTCCCGCATCAAAGTCCGCCCTGGTCGTCGTGTAGAAGCTAAAATCATTGGTTTTTAGCTTCAAAACTCGGTAAATTTTACCTTTTTCGTTCGTTTTTTCGTAGTTTTGTAAAATTTTAGCTTGCAGGATAACACCGTTTTGGGCTTTAAATTCTCGAAATTTATAGTAGCTAAAGCCCAAATTTAGCCCAAAAACGAGTGCGCACGCAAGGCAAAATACATAAACCTCGCGCGCGTTTTCAAAGATAGATTTACGTTGCGGCTTTTGCAAAATTTAAGCTTAAAGGGCGCATTTTAGGCGTTTGGGTTAAACTCTGCCACGTGCGCGGCGCCAAAGCTCTTATCGACAAAGCGCGTAAATTCCTTTTGAAAGATCACTTCGACCGTGCCGACCGGGCCGTTTCGATTCTTGCCCACGATGATTTCGGCGTCTTCTTCGATCTTGTTTGGGACAAATTTACGTACGTACTCCTTGCCCTCGGCGTGCGCCTTTTTCTCGGCTTCCTTCTCCTCCTGCTCGCGGTAAACCTCGTCGCGGTACACGAAAAGTATCATGTCCGCATCCTGTTCGATGGCGCCTGATTCGCGCAGGTCGCTTAGCATCGGGCGCTTGTTGGCGCGGGACTCTAGGCTGCGGTTTAGCTGGCTAAGCGCGATGATAGGCATATCTAGCTCGCGCGCAAGTAGCTTTAGGCCGCGCGAGATTTCGGCGATCTGCAGGTGGCGATCGGAGAAATTTGACGTCGCCATCATGAGGCCGATGTAGTCGATGACGCATAGCGTGATCTCGGGGTGGGCAGACTTGAGCTTGCGCATCTGCGTGCGGATCTGGTGGATATTTACGTAGCCGCTGTCGTAGACGAAAAGCTTGCGACTAGACATATCCTCGCACGCGTCGCTTAGGCGCGACCACTCCTCGTCGTCCATTTTGGCAGTCATTATATTTTGCAGCGGGATCGAGGTTTTAGCGCTTAGCATACGCAGCATGATCTGCTCTGCAGGCATCTCAAGCGAGAAAAACACGACTCCGCCGCCGCGCATCAGCACGTGGTTCATTAAATTTAAGCAGATCGTGGTTTTTCCCATACCCGGGCGCGCCGCAATGATGATGAGGTCGCCGTGCTTAAAGCCCTTGGTCATCTCGTTTAGCTGGCGAAATCCCGTGTCGATGCCCACGATATCCTTATCTTCGAGCAGTTTTTGCTTTTCTAGGTGTGCGATGACGTCTGCGATGATGACGGGAGCGTCCTTTACGACGCCCGCGCTCTGCCCGTCCACTAGCGAATAAAAACTCTGACTCAGCTCGTCCACCATATCGCGGCTGGGCTTATCCTCGCTCACTTTGCTAGGTATCTGGTGCGCGATTTTGACGAGGCTTCGTTTGATCGATTTTTCTTTGATCTCGTTGGCGTATTTTTTCACATCCAGGATTGAGTTTGTGCCGATGATCTCGCTCATCACGTTCTCGTCAAATTTGCTTCCTAGCTTGGTTTTTAAAAATCCCGTTTCTACGGGCAAATTTTCATTCAGACACTTTACCATCGCGTCGTAAACGTCGCCGTGAGCGCGCAGGTAAAAGTCAAACGGACTGATGATATCGAAAATTTCGCTTAGATTATCCGCGCTATAGATGATGGACGCGAGGATCGCGCGCTCCATATCTAGGTCGTAGAGATTGTGCATATCGATGTTTTCTTTTGCCATTTTCGTGTCCTTTTGTCTTGTTAAATTTGCCTGCGTTTGGGCGGATTTTGTAAAATTTGGATTCAATTTTAACGCTTGCTCGTAAATTTACTTCGGCTTTGAGCGGTCAAATTTGAGTTAGCGCCGCAAAGAGCGCGGTTTCGCAAGCTCGCGCCGATAAATTAGAGTTCAAATTTGACGATCAAATTTAAACCCGAGCCAGAAATCAAATTTGACCAAACCGAGCCGAGCGTCGCCAAATTTTAAATTTGACACCCGAAATTTACGCCCGCGACTTTATCTCGTCGTCGATTTCGAGTAAAAATCTATCTACCAGTTCGTTCTCGGGCAGCCTCGCGACTACCTCGCCTTTGCGCATTATCATGCCGTTGCCTTTACCAAACGCTATCGCCACGTCCGCGCCCTTAGCCTCGCCGATAGCGTTTACGACGCAGCCCATCACCGAGACGTTTAGCGGCTCTTTGATGTGTCTGGTTTTTTCCTCGACGAGCTTTACCGCAGCCATGAGATCGGCCTGCAAACGCCCGCAGGTCGGGCACGAGATGATGTTTAGCCCCTCTTTTTGGCGGCCGCTGTCTTTTAGGATAGCTTTTGCGACCTTGATCTCTTCTTCTAGCTCGCCCGTGATGCTAACTCGCATCGTGTCGCCGATGCCCTCCAGTAGCAGTCCGCCTAGCGCGATAGCGGACTTTATCGTCGCGTGAAAGCTGGTGCCGGCCTCCGTAACGCCCAGGTGAAACGGATACGCCACTAGCGGCCGAAGCGCGCGGTAAGCGGCCATCGTGCGCTCGACGTCGCTTGATTTTAGAGAAATTTTGATATCGGTAAAGTCAAAATCCTCGAGCAAATTTATGTTATAAAGCGCGCTTTGCACCATTGCTTCGACGCTGCGGCCGTATTTGTCCTCAAACTGCTTTTCCAGCGAACCCGAGTTTACGCCGATACGGATAGGCAGATTTCGCTGCTTGCACGCGTCCACGACGGCTTTGATGTTCTTTTTGGAGCCGATGTTGCCCGGATTTATGCGGATAGCGTCGACGAACTCGCTAACTATCACGGCGTAGTTGTGATTAAAGTGGATATCGGCGACGACGGGTAGCGGGCTAGCTTTCACGACCTCGCGTAGCGCGGCAGTATCCTCTTTGTCAAACACGGCGCAGCGCACGATATCGCAGCCGGCAAAATAAAGCCTCTGTATCTGCTCTAGCGTGCCTTTTACGTCTTTGGTCTTGCTAAACGTCATCGACTGCACCGATATGGGCGCGTCTCCACCTATTTTTACGTCCCTGATTTTGATCTGTTTCGTGGGGTATCTTTGCAAAATTCGCCTTTAAATTTTTAGCCAATTATAAAAAATTTTCTCTTTAAATAGGCTCAAAACTCCGCGCAGAGTTTAAATTTAAATGGATTTTTGGATGCATAAGCCAAGCCTCAAATTTAGCGTGGGCTACGCAAAAGCGCTGCTTATATCTATGACAGGCGGTGCGGGAGTAGCGAAATTTTAGGGTCAAAATACGCTTATTTACCCGCTTTTAGCCCGGACAAGACGCCAGCGATAAAACCTACGGCCGTCAAGCTTAAATTTAAAACCAAATTTAAACGACAAAGATAAATTTAGGTGCCAAAACGCAAGCAGCGACGCATGAAGCTAGGCGGGGCGATTTAAATTTAAGATAGGCGCTATCAGCCGAGTAAATTTTAATGACAAAGTAAAGGTACGCTAACGCCCGAAAATTTCCCTCTCGCAGCGCCTAACCAGCTTGCCGCTAAACATCCAAACGGGAAATATATAATGCTCGCTTGAATCTTTCTTTTTAAACCCGAATTTTAGCGTTCTTGCCGCAGCGTTTGCGACCTTGGCGGATTTATCCTTGGTTAGCTGCTCTATAAGCTTTAAATCATACTCGTAAAGCGTGCCTAGTCCGCAAATGCCGACCTGCCTAAAATCGGCCTTTTTATGCGCAAGCGCTGCTATAAAATATTTCGCCGCTCGCAGATCGGGCAGGTGCCTCATGCATATGGCCTCAAGCGCGCGAAGAGCCTCTAAATGCGGCTTGTCGCTAGGATTTTTGTCGATAAAATCAAATAATATTCGTAAAAACGCGGGATGACCTAGCGCGCTAACGCAATCTCGCCTTTTATTTTGCGAGAACGCCTGCGAATTTATGCGGCGCAGCGCCTCAAACTGCGCCTTTTCGTCGTCTCCCGCAAGCGCGACCGCGTAGTCCTCAAAAAGCGGCGAAAGCTCTAACGGCACGCCGTCTAAAAAACCGCTTTTGCGTATCCTCGTCAAGCCTTAAAACAAAGCCTTTTAGCAGTAGCTCATCTAGCATTCTAGGCTTTATTTTGGGCTTTTGCGGATTTGCGGGCGCGTAGTCGCTCTGCTGGCCGCTAATCTCCCGTAGCCTCTCGCACAGGGCTTTTAGCGCGCCCAAATCCTTTGAATAAGCGCAAAACATACCCGCCTCGCAGTCGTATTTTAGGCCTTTTATATCGTGCTTTTTGGCTAGGCTTTTGGCTAAACTTTGTAAATCGTATCCGCCGCAGCCGTTTTTAAAATACGCATCAAAGTAGTGAAAATCAGACGTTACCGCAGCATACGAGCCGTCGCTATGCTCTACTGCCCGGCAAGGGAAAAACTCGTTCATTTGCGTCCTTTGTAAAAATTTAAGCGAAGTATAGCCAAATAAATTCGTATTTTAAATTTAATCTCAAATGGATAAGGCGCAAAATTTAAACGCAAAACACAAGAGACGGTATAGAGCGATAGGGGACAATGCTAAAATTTAAATTTGAGCAAAAAAGATGCGCGCGGCAGTATCTTGCGGTGATTTTTGGGGCTGCCTCGCAAGCTAGTAGCTGCAAGCAAAAGCGAGATAAAATTTCGGCGTAGATAGAACGCGTAGCTCATCGAGCCGAAATTTGCCAGCTTCGCAAAACTGGCAAAGAGGCGGCGTAGCCGAAGTTTCTATAAAAAACGCGTAAGAGACGACGCGCAAAAAATAAGGCGCGACAATTTTTGCTTTACTTTGCGTCTTGCGCTCGTAACGCTCTGCTTGCAGTAGCGAACGCAGTGAAGCTAAACTCCGCTACGAGGAGGCGAGATAAAATTTCTACTTCGCCTCCTTGTAGCTGCTAGCAGAAGATTTTTAAGCGTAAGCTAGTTTAAAATTTGAATTAAGGAATGCAAGGGCGGCAGTATCGCGAGATGGATTTAAATGTCGTGCGGAAATTTTAAGTCGAGATAAGGCATATAGCCTATCGCAGACTTAAAATTTCCTCTGCTTGCAGCTGCGAAACGCAAGTGAAGCAGAAACCCATTTAAAGACGCTCGTGAGACAACGCACAAAAGTCAAGTATTCAAATCCGGATAATCCCACGCATTATACTCATCGTTTGGATTATCATTCTCCGCGCCCTTGCAGCACAGCCACTCTAGCCCGCCGCGTCTCTCCATCACGACCTCTTCATCAAGGCCTGCACTCTTAGTGCCGTTTACCCTGGCATTGACGCACGCCCAGTGATAGCGGTAGATGAGATCAAGCGCCTGCAAAATTTCATCCGTGCCGCGCATTTTCACGCGCTCCGAAAAATCGCCGCTAAAGGTCTTCATTACAAAATTGCAATCGCAAATATCCTTTGGAAAGTCCAGCTCTTTTACTAGCCCCATCGCCCAAAGCAGCGCCCACAGCGACTCGTATTTCCAGCCCATATTTACGGCCTCGTCGTAGCTCGCTTCGCCCTCTATGACGCGGCGCTCCATGCGCGTTAGCTTGTCTATGCACCCGAAGCGATTATCTAGAAAGTCCTTCGTGCCCTGCCTGTCTTCGTCCGTTAGCTCGCCGTTATCTCTGATCGTGCAAGCGCACATTATCGCGGCAAACGAGCAAATCGAGCGGGCGATAACCTCGTCCTTTTCGCGCGGCGCAACCTCGCCCGTCTCGTATCGTAGCGGCAAATGGTCTATAAAAGGCACGCCTTGCGATTTTAAAATTTCGATACTTATATCCTTGCGCTCCTGTGCGGTTTTACCGATTTTTGCGGCGCTTGCGCTTCTTTTTCGCGCGCCATCAGCCCCTTTTTTAAAAAAATCAAAAACACCCACGCCTTCTCCTTTAAATTTACATAAATTTACGTGGGTATTTTAGTGCAAAAATACCCAATTTTCTCTTACGGCTACGCCTGGCTCGCTAAATTTGACAAACAAGAAGCAAAGGCAAATTTAAAATCAATGCCAGTCAATCCGCAGAATGTAGAAAATAAAATTTATCGACTTTTTCAGAGTTCCGCCAGTGCGGCGTTGGGTGCAAAAAGTAGATTTTAAAATTAGTATTTGTGCAGGGTAGAAAAAGAAGATAAATTTACAGCAAGACCTTAAATTTAAGGATAATAAAAACGGCCGCGAGCGGCAAGTCGCCTAAAAATATAAATAGGCGTACCGCTCGCTAAAATCTGCAAATTTTACTTAGCCGAGCAGCTTTTGCAGCACTCCAAAAGCCTGCGAGCCGCATTTGAGGCTACGATTAGTCCCGCGGCAGACATTATTATATCTTTTAGCACCAGTCGTCCCGCACCCGATAGATACGGGAAGCCGTGATTAGGACTTTCAGTGATGCCCAGCGCCGGATTGCCTAGATTTGGCACCCAAGTCTCAGGCGTCGTTATCAAAAAGCTAAGCGTTACGATAGACATGCCAAACGTCAGCAGCCCGCCGATAAGCCCTAGTTTAGGGAACCAGATGCCAAGCAGCACGAGCGTACCGATAGTGCAGATCATCGCGCCGATCAGATACGAAACCGCATAAGTACCGTTTTGTTTATGCCACTCGATGTTTTTAGGCACGACCAAGCCTTCCGGGTTTTTGTGCAGGTTGTACTCGGCGACCATTTTGCCCTTGCCGTTATCTACGATATCTTTTTTGCTATACATGTAGCTAAAAAACGGGCTGTTGGTTACAAACGGCACGATACCGTCGGCCTCGTATTGCACGACTTTGAGTCCGCCTATCCACGCCATCACGATGAAAATCGCGACGCTAACGTAGTTTATGAAATATTTTTGCGAGCCTGCTAGGGCTTGTAAAAATTTTTGCATTAAGTTCCTTTAGGGTGATTTTTATAATTTTAATTAGACTGTATATTTAAGGCTAGATAAAATTATAACGGGATTATATATAAATCATATAAAATTCTGCTTAAAAAGATAAGCATTATCATAAATGGAAACTTTAATTACATTTTAGTTTTGGATTAAGCAAGGTTTTAGATTCGCAATATATAAAATACGGTAAAAAAATTAATGTGCTATTTGATCGCATAGCATCTCTATCTGCGAACGATAAAAATAAAAAGCAAGCAGATACATCTTTTACGCATAGCAAAAGCATGGACGACTCGAGGGGCTAAAATATGCGTAAACACTAAAGCGTGCAAGGTTGGATTTAAAATCTCTCCTGCAAAGATCGCGAGTATTTAAACCATAAATTTAAGAGGCTCAATCTAAATTTAACCAACCTGCGTTCGTTAAATTTAAGATTTTATAAACATCGTAAAAAGCGAGTAAATTTATACAAAAAACAAGCTCAACTTGCCGGACGGCAAATTTATCGCAACTTAGATTTCAAGATCAAGCCAGATGCAAAATTTGATTTTACAAACTTTGCAAGATACTTACAGCAACATATCTAAGCCGCTATAAAAATCAGACAAAAGCAAAATTTACGAGAAATTTATCGGATCCATATCGACGTCAAAGCCGTGCGCGGCGCAGATGCGAGCGGCTTTGATAAGCGGAGCGTGCGAGGCGCAGCGTAGCAAAATCTCAAAGCGAAATTTACCGCCTAAAATCTCGACTCCGCACTTGCCGTGTCCGACTATCTCTAGCGAAGATTCGACGGCGCATAAATTTTCAAGCTCGGATACGCAAATTTCAAGCCTTCGCTTTGCCGCCTGTTCGCTCTTTTCAGAAACGACAACGCGCAAGAGCCTAGCAAACGGCGGATATATCGGCTCTCTAGCGAGCATCTCATCCTCCAAAAACGCGTCATAATCCTCGATAAAATTTTCAAAAAACTCCCGCTGCCTGCTTTGCACCACTACGCGCCCAAGCCCCGCGCGCCCGGCTCTGCCGGCTACTTGCATGGCAAGAGCCAGCGTCCGCTCTCTGGCGCGAAAATCAGGAAAGCTCAAAAGATCGTCCACGCCCATGATAACAGCTAAATCTACATTGTGATAATCATGGCCCTTGCTAAGCATCTGCGTACCGACGAGCGCGTCTATCTCGCCAGCGTTAAAGGCCTTTAGCGTCTTTTCTAGCTTGTTTTGCGTCGTGATCTCGTCGCGGTCGAATTTTTCTATCCTAGCTGCTGGAAATGCCAAGCGCAAAGCATCTGTCAGCTCGTCGGTGCCGATTTTTTTCGCTTCGATCATCTGGCTACCGCATTTCTCGCACGAGCAAGTTGCAGCCGCCGTAAAGCCGCAGTACTGGCACTTTAGCAGATTACGCTTTTTATAAAAGCTCATCCCGACGCTACAAAACGGGCACTTTATCGTGCTGCCGCACTCGCGGCACGATAGATAACGGAAATTTGCGCGCGTGGGCAGAAAAACGACTGCCTGTTTGCCGCCCGCAAAACTAGCCGCAAGCTCGCCAAGCACGATAC
>CAURKB010000045.1:0-15326 GCA_963525315.1 uncultured Campylobacter sp.
ATGAAGGGCGAGTTTAAAAAGCGCCGCGACCTAGGCGTCGAGATGATAAACGCTATACCGGGACTTAGCGTGCTTAAGCCTGACGGCGCGTTTTATCTTTTCATAAACTGCTCCGCGGTAGAGCCCGATAGTATGAAATTTTGCAAAGAGCTGCTAGAAAAGGCCAAGGTTGCCGTGGTGCCAGGCGTGGGATTTGGTATGGACGGATACTTTAGGCTATCTTTTGCGACCGATTTGGAGAGTATCAGGAAAGGTATCGCAAGGATCGGCGAATTCGTAAAAAGCTATAAAAAAATAGCGTAAATTTTGACTCAAATTTGACGCGGCTTAAATTTGCAGCGTCAAATTTAGGTTTTTATAAATTTAGCTTCCATAAATTTGACAAACCGAGCGTCAAATTTAAATCGTAGCTTTAATCCAAATACTCAAATTTTTGCTCAACGTTCATCATCACTTCGCAGTCGCAGTATCCGCCCTGCTCTTCAAGCCACGCAAGCACGTTCAAAACGTCTTTTACTTCCAAATTTGATAGGATTTGCTCGGTGAGTTTTAGGTCGTGATCGCAGCCGTGTGCGTGAAGCTCGGCATCCAAAAGCTCAAAAAGCCGTATAAAATTATCTTCGGGCATAGGTAAATTTTGTCTAAATTCGGCTAGTTCTTTTTCTTTTATGGCTTTTAAAATTTCTTTTCTTTTGCTTTTTTCCATGGATTTTTTCCTTCAAATTTTAGTTTTTCTTAAAAAATCTCGCGATCTTAGCTTGCAGTTTGAAAAAGTCGGCCAGCTCCATTATCGGATATGCGCCTGCGTATTTTTTACCGCCAGCGATATCCTTTGACACGCCGCCGCGCGCCGCTATCTGGGCAAAGTCGCCGACTTTTAAATGCCCTGCAGAGCCGCTTTGTCCGCCCATCACGACGTTGCGTCCAAGCTTAGTTGAGCCTGCGAGTCCTACCTGAGAGACCAGTATCGAGCCGTAGCCTATCTCGCAGTTGTGGCCGATTTGCACGAGGTTGTCGAGCTTGGCGTAGGCTTTTACGACCGTGCTTTCAAACACGCCGCGGTCTATCGTCGTGCATGCGCCAATCTCGACAAAGTCCTCTAAAACGACGTTGCCGTTGTGGTAAATTTTCACGTGTTCGCCCGTTTTTGTGTGCGCGTAGCCAAAGCCGTCGCTACCGATGACGGCATTTGCGTTGATACGGCAGCCGTTGCCGATAACTGTGTCGTTGTAGATGACGACGTTTGGGTGAATGACGCAGTTTGCGCCGATTTTTACGTTATCGCCGACGTAGACGCCGGCCATCACGAGCGTGTTGTCGCCGATCGCGGCGCCTGAGCCCACGTAGACGTTTGGCATTATCTTTGCGCTTGGCGAAATTTGCGCCGGCTGCGGCTTGGAGGCTAAAAGCTCTTTTGCGAAATATTCGCTCAAAATCGCAAAGGCAAGATGCGGGTTTTCTACCACCACCGCCCTGCTTTGCGCGCCGACTAGCTCTTTTAAATTTGACGCGACTAAAATCGCGCCCGCCTTTGAGCCTTCGATAAATTTAGCGTTTTTCTCGCTGTCGCAGTAGCCAAGCTCGCTAGCACCTGCGTTTGAGAGCGAATTTAGAGCCGTGATCTCTAGCTCCTCGCCGCTAAATTCCAGTCCTAAAATTTTATAAATTTCGCTTAGTTTCATCACAGATCCATTAGCACGGAACCGCCGCGAACGACGTCTGTGGGGTTAAATTTTTTGATAGCTTTGAGGAAATTTTCTATCCTGCTCGCGTAGTTTTCGTTGGTGTTGGCTATAATGCCGTTGTAGGCCTTTAGTATCGCGTCCAGTCCGCCGAAATTTTCGCTTAGTGGGATTTTTACCAGCGCCATTTCTTTTTCGACGAATTCGCCGCTTTCGATGACTTTGTAGGTCGGTATTAGCTTGTGTAGCTGCTTTACGATCTGCTCTAGCACGCGCTCGTCGCCGCTAGTGACGATGCTAATACGAGAAAGCTCGGTGCCTGGGATCGGTGCGACAGTGAGCGTATCGATGTTGTATCCGCGCCCCGCAAAAAGCCCGGAAATGCGCGATAAAACGCCGTGCTCGTTTAGCACGATGACTGACATCACTCTTCTTATGCTCATTTTTATTCCTTGCTTTTTAAGATCATATTATATATCGCTGCGCCCGCAGGAACCATCGGCAGTACGTCCTCAAATCTATCCACGCGCACGTCTAGCATCGCCGTTTTGCCACAGGCTATCGCCTCTTTTAGTGCGGAGCGAAACTCGTCTTTCGTGCGGCAAACAAAGCCTACCGCGCCAAAGCCCTCCGCGATTTTTACGAAATCAGGCTGCAGGCTAAGGTCGGTCGAAGAGTAGCGCTCGCCGTAAAAAAAGGTCTGCCACTGGCGCACCATGCCTAGGAAGCTGTTGTTTAAGATAACGTTAATGACGGGCTTATCTATCTCGGTAGCGGTCATTAGCTCTTGGATGTTCATTAGGATCGAGCCGTCGCCGGTGAAATTTACGACGATATCTTCAGGCTTTGCTATCTTTGCTCCGACTGCTGCTGGTAGGCCGTATCCCATAGTCCCCTGGCCTCCGCTAGTTACCAGCTGGCGCGGCCTGTCAAACGGATAAAACTGCGCGACCCACATCTGATGCTGGCCGACGTCGGTGGCGATCACGGCGTCTTTGCCGGATTGCTTTAAAATTTTAGCCGTTTCGAGCACGACCCATTGCGGTTTTAGGACTTCGTCGCTATCTTTATAGTCCAGCGGATTTAGCGCGCCATATCTAGCCAATATCTCGCGCCACGCGGTTAAATTTTGCTCGTTTACGGTTACTTTTTCCAGCATCTCTTCTAGGACGAAATTTAGATCGCCCACGATCGGGAAGTGCGCGTTTACGATCTTTGAGATCGAGCTAGGGTCGATATCGACGTGGATGATTTTGGCGTTTTTGGCAAATTCGCTTAGCTTGCCCGTCACGCGGTCGTCAAACCGCACGCCTAGCGCTATGATTAGATCGGTTTCGCTCATAGCCATATTTGCCGCGTAGCTGCCGTGCATGCCGACCATCGAGAGTAGATTTTTATCCTCGTGCGCTAGGACGCCAAGCCCCATCAGCGTTTCAACCGCGGGGATGCCCGTCTTTGCGCTAAATTTACGCACTAGCTCGCTAGCATTCGCCGCTACGACGCCGCCTCCTAGATATAGTAGCGGGCGTTTGGCCTCGGCGATGACCTCAAGCGCCTTTTTGATCTGTTTTGCGTTGCCTTTGTATGTAGGTTTGTACGTAGGCATCTTTATCTGGGCCGGATAATCAAAATCTCCGACGGCTGCGGTTATGTCTTTTGGGATATCGACGTGAACGGGCCCCGGACGTCCCGAGCGAGCGATGTAAAAGGCCTCTTTTAGGATACGCGGCAGCTCCTCGATACTGCGCACGAGGTAGTTGTGCTTCACGCACGGGCGAGAGATGCCAACGGCGTCGATCTCCTGAAAGGCGTCCGTGCCGATAAGCGAGGTCGGAACCTGGCCGCTGATTAATATAAGCGGGATGCTGTCGGAGTATGCGGTTGCTAGACCCGTGACCGCGTTTGTAAAACCGGGGCCGCTGGTTACAAACGCCACTCCGACCTTGCCGCTAGCGCGCGCATAGCCGTCTGCTGCGTGCACGGCGGCTTGTTCGTGACGCGTCAAAACGTGCCTAAAATAATTCTGTTTGTACGTCTCGTCGTAGATGTTTAGCGCCGCACCGCCGGGGTAACCAAAAACCGTATCTACGCCCTCTTCGCGCAAGGCTTCCATAACCATGCGCGAACCAGAAATGCCTTTTATCATCTGTATCGCCTTTTGATAAATTTGACCCCGATTATACAGCTTTAAGGTTTAAAAAGGCGTAAAACCGGGCTTAGAATTTGGAATGTGCTTTGAATGGGCTTAAATTTGAGTAAATTTGTGAGCGAAATTTAGAAAGGGGTAAATTTGGATAATTTTTTAAATTTTACGCGCCGAGACCCGCATCTTTAAGATGCTAAATTTGGTTTTGTCAAATTTAAGATTCTCTAAATTTTTTAGTTTTTCTTTTTCTTGGGAGGCGGAAGGGGTTTCTACTTACGGTCTGCTTGCAGCTACGAGCGAAGCGAAGTAGAGCGTCGCCTTCCTTTGCGTCGTGCTATGCACTCGCAACTGCCGAAGGCAGACCCGCCCCCAAACCCCCCCACCTACCCCACTGCACGTGAGAGGTTGCTGCGCTATGCGCAGTTTTATCTGGCGCTGACGCGCCGCAAATTTTAAATTTGAGTTTTTAAGGTGCGGGTCTCGGTGGGTAAAATTTACAAATTTGACTTCAAATTTGAATAGAAAAAGATAAGGCGCAGTATTTTGAGATGATTTTTGGGGTTTTGAAGTTAAAATTTGACGAAGATAAGGCATGTAGCCTATCGAGTCAAATTTTAACGAAATCCGCAAAAAGCACTCAAAAGACAAGCCATCTAGCTAAGCATAAAAAAGCTTAAAAAGGCCAGATCGCCTCCATAAGCTTCGTCCCCCACGGCTTCCTCGTCGCCCTATCCACGTCGCCTTCGGTTTTATAGAGGATCTTAGCGTCGGCGATGTAGCGCGAGTCGATCTCGTTGGCGTTTGAGATGTCGTACGGGCGGATCACGCCGCTAAGCTGCATGATCTGCTTCTCGCCGTTTATGAGCAGTTCGCGCGAGCCCTCGATAAAGTAGTTGCCGTTTTCTAGCACCTTGATGATGCGCGCTGAAATCGTAGTCGTAAAGGCCTCTGCGCGCACGCTAGATCCTGCACCCGTAAATTCGTTTTTCGTGCCCGCGCTAAAGCCGATATCGCCGGCCTTGTTTAGCTGAGTAGCCAGCGTCGATAGCGGTGCCGAGCCTGCGGTAAATATCCCTCCGCCAAGGCTTATCGTGCTGTTTTTACTCGTGTCGTGCTTGCCGCTGGAGCTTTGGTTGGCGCGCTCGCTGATGACGACGGTTACGATATCGTTTACGTTCATCGCCTTGCGGTCGGCAAAAAGCGGGTTGTCGCCGCGACCAAAAAGACTGCCCGCGTTTGGTTGGTTATTGACCTGTTTGGCGGGAAGCTGCTCGACGTAAACTGGCGGCTTCATATCTATGCGAGGGTCGGCGCTAGGTAAACACCCGCTCAAAAACGCTGCTGCAAGGGCGCAAAAGTAAATATTTTTTCTCACGTTTTACCTTAAAGTGAAAATTTTACGATAAAATAAGCAAATCAAGTTCCAAAAGGAAAATTATGGCCGATTCTATCCTTGCGCTTGGCGCGAATTTTCAAGAAATTTATGAAATTATATCAACAAAATTTGAAAATGTAGCCGTTTTTGACCCCATCAATGATTTTTACGGGCTCGAAAATGCCAAAAAAGCTTTTGAAAACGGCAGCGAGCGTGAGTTTTTTAAAAGCATGATAGATGAGTTTGACCGCCTAGCCGAGAGCGCTGATTTCGTACTTGTTAAACCCACAAAAAGTATCGCAAATATCGGCGAAATAGAGCTAAATTTACAGATAGCTAGAAATTTAAACGTTCCGGTTTTTTGCCGCGAAAATTTGAGCTTTTTTATGCGAAACTCAAAGCTGATCGTAAGCGGAAATTTAGATGAAATTTTAAACGTGAAGCAAGACATAATCACTCCTTTGAGGTTTGAAAATTCGCTATTTAAACTCGCCGCAAAAGATAAAAAAACCGTCGTTTTGCCCGAAAGCGAAGACGAGCGGATACTAAGAGCGAGCGAAATTTTACTAAAAAGCGGCGCGGTAAATTTGATCCTTTTGGGCGACGAAAACGAGGTCAAATTTGAAGCAAAAAAGCTCGGGGTAAATTTAAACGGCGCGAGATTTATAAATTTAGAAAAAAACGAGTACGCAGATCGCCTAACCGCCGCGCTTTTCGAGGCTCGTAAAAGCAAGGGCGTAAGCATAGAGCAAGCCCGCGAACTCGTGCGAGATAGGACGTATTTTGCCACGATGCTGGTGCAAGAAGGGCTGGCAGACGCCATGGTGAGCGGCGCAAACACGACTACGGCGCACACCATCCGCCCGGCACTTCAGATCATCAAAACGCTCCCAAATAGCCCGCTAGTTTCAAGCTCGTTTATAATGTGCTTTGACGAGGAGATCCTGATCTACGCGGACTGCGCTATAAATCCAAATCCAAGCGCCGAACAACTCGCGCAAATCGCGCTAGCATCGGCTGATACGGCGCGCGCGTTCGGACTGGAGCCGCGAGTAGCGATGCTAAGCTACTCTAGCGGAGATAGCGGCAGCGGAGCGGATATAGACCTGGTTAGGAGTGCGGGCGAGATAGCGCGAGAGCTAGACCCCGCCCTAAAAATCGAAGCACCCGTGCAGTACGACGCGGCCATAAATCCGGTCGTAGCGCGCAAAAAGCTGCCAAATAGCGACGTAGCCGGCCGTGCGAACGTTTTTGTATTTCCAAATTTAAACGCGGGCAATATCGGCTATAAAATCGCGCAACGAAGCGCAAACTGCGTCGCCGTCGGACCGATCTTGCAAGGTCTAAAAAAACCCGTAAACGACCTAAGTCGCGGATGCGGCGTGGGAGACGTCGTAAATACGGTCCTAATAAGCGCGATACAAGCCGCAAACGAAGGAGAAAAATAGTGAAAATTTTGGTTTTAAACTCAGGTAGCTCGTCGGTTAAATTTCAGCTTTTTGATATGGCAGGTAACCGCGTCATCGCTAGCGGCCTAGTCGAAAAGATCGGCGAAGCAAGCTCCTATGCCAAACTAAAAGACGTTAGCGCGGATAAAATTTACGAGGAGCACGCGCCGCTAAAAGACCACCACGAGGGGCTTGAGGCGATGAGGCGGCTGTTTGCTAGCTCAAATATCCTGCATGATTTTAGCGAACTTGACGGCGTCGGACACCGCATCGTGCACGGCGGCGAGAGCTTTAGCGACTCGGCTCTAGTCACCCCTGACGTGATCGCCAAAATCGAGCAAAACTCCGTCCTAGCACCACTTCACAACCCGGGCCACCTAGCGGGCATAAGAAACGCTATGCAAGAAACGGACAAAAACGGAAGCGGAAAAAAGGTGCCTCACGTCGTCGTTTTTGATACCGTATTTCATCAAACTATACCCGAGTATGCCTACCGCTACGCTCTGCCGTTTGATCTTTGCAAGAGGCTGCATATCCGCAGATACGGCTTTCACGGCACTTCGCACCACTACGTGACCAAAACAGCCGCCGAGTATCTAGGCGTGCCGTACGAGAAATTTAACGCTATCTCGCTACATCTTGGCAACGGAGCCTCCGCCTGTGCCGTGCAAGGGGGTAAAAGCGTGGATACCTCGATGGGCTTAAGTCCGCTAGAAGGCCTGATAATGGGCACTAGAAGCGGCGATATGGACCCTGCGGTGCTTACTTATCTTTTAAATTTAGGTGAGCTCACGGCTGAGGGCATAGACGCGTTTTTAAACAAAAAAAGCGGACTACTGGGCATCTGCGGCTCAAACGACATGCGCGAAGTGGTCGTTAAGATGCAAGGCGGCGACGAGCGCGCGCATCTAGCCTTTGAGATGTTTTGCTACCGTATAAAAAAATATATCGGCGCGTATTACGCGGTTTTGGGCCGAGTGGACGCAGTCGTTTTCACCGGTGGTATCGGCGAAAACGCCCCGTATAGCCGCGAGAAAATCTGCAACGATCTCACGCACATGGGTATCAGGATCGATCACGAGCTAAATTTCGCCGCAAGTGGCGGCATACGCGATCTAAGCGCCACTGACGCAGCGGTAAAAACTCTCGTCGTGCCTACTAACGAGGAGCTAGAAATCGCGCTAGAAACAAAAAGGGTGATAGAAAATCTCTAAATTTGACCGCTTAAATTCGGGCTTTTGCCTGCCGTGTTTGCCGCAAAAACCGCTTTGATTTAGCGCTTAAAGCAAATTTGACGAGTCGCTTTCTAGGGCTCGGTCAAATTTGATCTTAAATTTACGATTAAAAACGGCGGTAAATTTCAAATTTACGCTGAGTCGAATTTTACTCCAAATTTTGAAATTTCTAGCTCAAATTTACCCGCCCGAATTTACTTTATTTTAAGCCGCGCTCGGTCAAAATTTACGCAAAATTTAATCAAAAGCGACCAAATGACCCTTTCGCAAGCATTTTTATTAACCGTAAAGAAACAAAAAGAGTGCCGAGCTGCAGCGGCCGGATCGCCCACTCTTATCGCCTTTTGCATCGGCGTTTTTGCCCTATTTTTCGCGACGCTTAAGATTTTTGATTTGGGCGGCGGAGCGGCTTTTGTTTTGCTTATATTGTTTTTCGGCTTGCTATTTTGGGTGCCTGCAAAGCTAAAAAGTATCGGCAAAGCGCAAGAGGAATACAACGAATTTTACAAAGAAGTTTTTATCCCCGCGCTCATCAAAGATATCGACGAGAGCTTTACGTATAGCGCCTACGGCGGCATTTCGCAGAGCGAATTTGACGCGGCGGGGATTTATAGACCGAGCACGTTTTATAGCGAAGATAGCGTGCGCGGCGTATATAAAGGCGTCAAATTTAACTTGTGCGAGGTAATCAGCCACGAGCGCGAATACCCTCAGATAAACAACAAATACGTCGCCATATTTATCCTGCTAAAATACGCGTTTGACAAGTATTCGGACTTTAAAGGTAGCGTGCTAAAGTGCGAGTTTAACAAGAAATTTAACGGCAAAACGATCGCCGTTAGCAAGGATTTTAATACTAAATTTTTAGGCGAAAAAGAGCTGCTCGACGACGTCAAATTTAACGAAAATTTTAGAGTTTTTACGACGGATAAGGTGGAGGCGAGATATCTGCTCACGCCTGCGTTTATGGGCAAGCTAAATATGCTCAAGGCCTACAAAAACACGCTAAAATCGCCGAGCGCAGCCTTTATGGATAACAAATTTTATCTATTTTGCTTTAGTAGGAGAAATTTTTTCGAGGGACGGCTTTTTGATAAACTAGACATCGCCGAAGCTCGCCGCGAGCAAAGATACGTGAGGCAGATGCTTAGCGTCATCGACGAGCTAAATTTGAGCTTAGATATTTATCTAAAATAATTTTCGTAAGCGATTTTTCGACTAAATTTAGGCTCTTTAAGTTTGGAGTTTTTTGTGCGACGTTTACTGCTGAGCCAAATTTAGCCTAAATTTTTGCGTAAATTTACCCTCTTTTGCTAAATCCGAACGCAAAATTTAGGTTTATCGCTACCTTGTAATTTAACGCGCTTAAATTTATCGCCTTTTGCCGTTTAAAGCTTTATTTGCGACATTAAATTTATATAAAGATTAAACGATTTTAGACGGGCAAAATAGCGCAGATTTTAGCTATAATGCTTTTCGATTTTTTATAAATTTAAGGAAAATATCTTGAAATACGCGCTTGATTGCAAGGATAGTTTTGAAAACTCGTTTATATTTTGGCTGACTCGTTACGTCAAATTTAAGCTTAGCTCGCTCTCAAACAAAGAGCTTCGCGACCCAAAGGCGCTAGCAAGCGTAAATTTCGCTCTTAGTCGCGAGATAAAAAACATCGACCAGCTAGACGGCCTCGTAAAATCGGCTAGAAACGCGGGACTAACCGGCATAAATACATACTTTAATCCGCTTAAAAAGATATTCGAGACGCTCAAATTTTACGAGCTAGAGAGCCTAAAGCAGATCGACGAAGAGCTACTAAGCGAGGTGCTAGCTAGCGTCACGGGCGGGCTTAGCGACGCGAGCAAGAAAAACTACCGCATAAGCGCGATAAATTTTTTCGCATTTTTGGATAAGCAAAACGAAGAGGACGGCAAGGCGCACGTCTTTGACATCGAGCTAAAAAACTGGGGCGGCGTGGGCGGAGCGCGCGGGCAAAAACTGCCTGAGTTTATGAGCGAGGATGAGGTCAAGAGATTTTTGGAGGCGATAGAAAACGCGGAGTTTAAAAGCAACGCCAACCGCAACAAGCTCATCATAAAAATTATCATTTTCACCGGCATCCGCGTGAGCGAGGCGCTAAACCTAAAGCGCAAAGATATAACCGAGGACGGCGAGCTCTACGTCATAAGAATCCGCGGCAAAGGCAACAAATACCGCGTCGTCATGATCAAACGCCGCCTCATCGAAGCCCACCTAGACGCGATCGCGATAAACTATATAAATAAAGAAGGCTATCTTTTTATCAACAAAAAAGGCACGCGCCTAACGCAGGCATACGTGAGCCGCATCGTCGAGCAGATACTCTTTAAAGCAGGAATACGTAAGGAAAAAAACGGCGCTCACATGCTGCGCCATACCTTTGCCACGATGCTTTACAAAAAGCAAAAAGACCTGGTTTTGGTGCAAGAAGCGCTCGGGCACGCGAGCCTAAACACTTCGCGCATTTACACGCATTTTGATAGCGAAAAGCTAAAGCTCGCCGCGCAGGTAGCCGAGGAGCTAAGCGAGGAGTAGCGCCGCTAAACCCGTTGCTTAGATGGCGCTTAAAAAAATGTAATTCTCGCGCTTTGCTTGCCGTCTGCGATGTATTTTTCGGAAAAATTTTATTTCGGGCTTTTTTGGATTTTGATGCGATGCTTTTTAAAAATTTATTTTAGATTCCTGTTCGTTTGCGTCTTTGCTTTTTAGCGTTTATTTAAGCGCGTTTTTGCCAATTTACCGCATAAATCCGTACTTTTACGGCGTAAGCTTCGCGCATTTATTGCGTTTTGAAAAACGAATCAAACGAGAATTTGTATGGTTCTTTTAAAAAAACCAAAAATGATTTTTTGCTTTCTAATTTTTTTAAAATTTTAGGCGGTTTTATATGTTTTTGCGGCTAGATTACGAGTTTGGCCGTAGGTTTAAAATTTAAGAGCTTTTTGGGATTAACCCGTAAAAATATTAAATATTTTTTCTTGGATTTGATTTGGCTTACTAGAAATAAATTATAAATTTAAAATTTACCGCCTATTACTCCCGAGTCGCCGCATTTTTGTATCAAATTTAACGCAAAATGCGAGGTTTATTAATCCTAATGCGCAAAATATCTATAAATATGTAATTTTACGGTCGTAAAAATTTAATAAACCGCATTAATATACGGCAAATTTACAAAAATACATAATATTTTTTGTAAAATTATATATAAAATATTACGGAAATTTACCGATATGATCGCTAAAATTTTGTGATTCGTGTCAAAAAGCGGCTTTTTACCGCAATGCCGTAAATTTAACTGTTTTAATCTTAACCGAATTTTACTACAAACATCAAATCACGGCGGTGTTTTGGCGCTATATAGCGCTTTAGGCGTTGCTTTTAAAACGATTTGGTGCCTTAAGCCTCTGCGCCGTCTTACAAATAGCCCACACCTCTTAAAGAAATAAAAAGGCGGTAAAATAGCGCCCATAGCTGCCTTAACGAGCCGAGTAAAATCAAAGCGTTGGGCTTAGCGACTGATATTTTATAAACACAATTTAAATTTAACTACATTTATTATTTAATGCCAAAGCTATTTTAATCGCCGAGTAAGTTTAACTAAAATCTAATTATAAGAATTTATCGGCGTGCAAAAAACTAGCGTTATAGCACGCCGTAACAACCTTAAATCGGCTATAAATCTTTAAAACGACTAAAAAAGCGAGCCGATACGCAGCCTAAATTTATAAATAAAACAGGCTAAAAACTCGGAAACGGAGGCAGTACGGCGCTTTCTAGCTCCTTACCAGCCGCACAGGTAAAGTTCTGAAAAGCCGTAGCCGTCTGCGCGATACGCCCCTCATCCATCAAAACGATGCGGTCGCAAAATATCCGCGCGAGCCTAATGTCGTGCGTGATAAAAAGAAACGAAATTTTACCCTTTAGCCGCTCAAGCACCCGCAGAATCGACGTCTGCAAAGGCGCGTCAAGAGAGCTTAGCGCCTCGTCTAAAACGACCAGCCTAGGCTCAGCCGCCAAAGCGCGCGCAATCGTTACCCGCGAGAGCTGTCCTCCGCTTAATAACGAGGCTTTTTTATTTAAAAAACTCTCGTCTATCTCAAGCGTTTTTAGTAGCCGCCTTATGCGTTCTAGTCGCTGCGCCGCGGGCATGCGGGTTAGATATAACAGCGGCTCTTCGATAACTTCTCGCACGCTTAATCGCGGATTTACGGCGCTTGGCGCATCTTGAAATACGATTTGCGCTTGCGAATAAAACTTCCTTTTTGCATCCAAATCCGTTAAATTTAGCCTACGCCCGTCAAATTCCACCCAGCCCTCGCTAGGATGCAAAAGCCCGGTCAAAACCTTAGCTAGCGTACTTTTACCGCAGCCTGATTTGCCCAGCAGCCCCAGAGCCTCGCCCTGCCTTATCTCAAAGCTAACGCCCTTTAAAACGTCCTTGCGCGTACGCTTGCCAAAAAACGACACGCTCTCAAATCCGCAGCCGATACCGCATGCCTTTAGTAGTAAAGGGAGCTTGGAATCGCGCGTATTTTCTTCTGCGTTAGGCCTGGCCTGGCCCTGGCGCGTTTGCCGGCAGGCGGCAAAAGCAGCCTCGTCTATCGCGATTTTACTTACGTCCTCTTGTGCGGACGCGGTTTGACTCTGCGTTTGGGTTGTGATATTTTCGGTGTTTTTATCCATCAAGTTTGCATGCGCTTTGGCCCAAACGGCTTGATTTTTCGTTAAATTTATAGCGCTTTTATCTACCTTGTTTTTGACGCCAAAGCTCGTTTTTTCGTTGTTTGCACCGTTTGTATCTTTGCCTTGCTCTAGCAAGTTATCTTTGCTGGAGCTAAAGACATAGCCGCCGTCATAGCTGACACGCTCGTCTTGCGTGTCTAAATTTGGCTCCGCCGCTTGAGATTTTAGTTCAAAAAAATCGGCCTCGTCGTTAAATTTAAAAATCGGCGCGTCCTGGCTAGGTAAATCCTCATTTGCGCTTACCGAAGCTGTTTTTCGCCCATTTTCCGGGCTCAAAGCGCGGTTTTGCATATCCTTATCGTTTTGTGCTATTTTGTTTGCGTCCGAGCTTTGCGCGTCTTGTTCGTTTTTAGGAGCGCCCGTTTGGGTACTTGTTTTAGGGTTTGTCTTAGCATTTGGGTCGCTAGCCTCTGCGCAGAGGCGTTTTTCGTCCTTGTAGCCCTCTTTTAGATCGTCTCCTTGCGGCTCGCTTGGAGCGTGGAATTTCGCCTCCGCCGCGCAAAGAAGCCCTCCCGGGGCATAAATTTGCTCGGGTTCCTTAGGCTCGTTAGCTTGGGTAAATTTATCCTCGCTAAATTTTAGCTTGCAAGACCCCGGCTTAGAATCCTGCGCTACTTGCGCGCTAAACGTCCGCAAATCATAGGCGCCGGGTTTTATAAATTTAGCTTCATTTGCGGTTTTTTGGCGGCTAAACTCTCCCGTCATACCGGCGTAAAGCGCAAAATGAGCCCGCAAAAGCTCTCTTGTCGCAGCCAAAGTCGGCGCCGAAAATATCTCGCGCGTATCGCCGCTTTGAGCTAGTTCGCCCCGCTCCATCACGTAAATATCGTCCGCAAGCTTGGCCACTACGGAAAGATCGTGCGTTATCAGCAGCACTCCCGCGCCCGTTTGACGCGCCGCGTCGCGCAAGAGAGTTAAAATTTTAGCCTGCGAAACGAGATCAAGGTCGGTCGTAGGCTCGTCTGCTACGATAAATTTAGCCCCGCTAAGCAGAGCTAAAGCTATCATCGCTCGCTGCAACATACCGCCGCTCATCTCGTGCGGATATAGCTTTAGCGCGCCCTCCTCAAGCCCTACCGCGCGCATGGCTAGTTTTATTTGAGATTGCGCAGAAGCGGGCTGATTTTTAAAGGCGGCTTTAGCTCTTTTAAGTCCTAATCCCATCGCTTTAAAAAATTCGGCGCCGGGCGCTAAATTTCGGCTCGAATTCGCCGCATCCGCGGTCTCTTTAGCGTGCGCGCCGATACTTAGCAGAGGGTTAAACGCGCTTTTTGGATTTTGCATCACGGAGGCGAAAATTTTACCGCGCCGCGCCGTGACGTCAAGCCTTCGTCCGTTTAAAAAAATATCCGCGCTAGAGCTTAAACCCGGAGGAGTAAAGCCTTGTAAAGTTAGCGCGCTTAGCGTCTTGCCGCTGCCGCTTTTTCCGACGAGGGCGGTTATGCGTCCCGAAGCTAATCTTAAATTTAGCCCGCGTACCAGCTGCGTTTGTCCGGCGCTTACGCATAAATTTTTGATTTCTAAAATATCCTTTGCCAGACTCTGACTCATCTATCCTCCGATACCGCGCCTAGGCGCTCTTGCAGGCTCTCGCCGATGATGTTAAAGCTCATCACGCACAAAAATATCGCGATACCCGGATAAAAAATAAGCTCGGGATGGCTAAAAACGTACTCCTTGGCGTCGCTAATCATCACGCCCCACTCGGCCGCGGGCGCTTTTACGCCAAGACCTAAAAAGCTAAGCCCTGAAATATGCAGCACGATATGTCCTATATCTAAAGACGCCAGCACCGCACACTGAGCGATGATCGGACGGAGCATATTTTTTTTGAAATTTACCGTTTCGCTTGCGCCCGAAGTCCTAGTTATCAGCACGTAATCGGCATTTTTTAGGCTTAGTACGATACTGCGCACTATCCTAGCGTACCACGCCCAGTGCGATGCGGAGATAGCGATAACGACGTTTATCATTCCAGTTCCTAAAACCCCCACTAAAAATAGCGCTAAAATAACGGTAGGCACGCTAAAAAACACGTCGCAAATCCGCATTAAAATTTGATCCGTTCGTCCGCCGACGAATCCCGCCGTCCCGCCGACTAAAATCCCCAAAAAAAGTATCAAAAAAATAGTCGCAAACGCCGACCCCAGCGATATGCTAGTAGCCGATAAAAGCCTAGAAAATACGTCTCTGCCAAGATGATCCGTGCCTAAAAAATGAGAAAGGCTAGCAGGCTCAAATTTAGCTGCTAACTCGATCTCGTTTGGATCAAAGGGCGCTAGCAAAGGCGCGAAAAGCATGATAAAAATCATCGCAAACGCGGTAAAACAGGCAAAAACCAGCCAAATTTTTTTCACGCGTTAGTCCTTATACGGGGATCTATAAAGGCGTAAAGCACGTCTATAACGAGGTTGCTAATAGCAAACGCAAACGCCATCAGTAAAATAAAGCACTGAATCACGGGGTAGTCGTTGTTTATGATGGCCTCGACCGCATATCTGCCGATGCCCGGATACGCAAATACGCTTTCTATCACCATCGCGCCGCCTACTAGCTCGCCTATATGCATACCAAGCGCCGTAACGACCGGCAGCGAGGCGTTTTTAAACACGTGGCTAAAGAGTACGCGAGAGGCGGATAATCCGCGCATCCTAGCAT
>CAURKB010000046.1:0-15093 GCA_963525315.1 uncultured Campylobacter sp.
AAATCCGTCTATATCGGGGCTTTTTTATGCTTTTGGAAGTTTTGGGAAGTTTTAAAATGTAGTATAATGGTTACCCTGAAAGGAAATAACCCTAGACGGCTTTCCGCGACTATTCGCAATCTCTAATATCGTCTTTGCGAATATTATATCTAATTTTTTTGAAAATAGGGTAATTCTTAAGGGAAAATTTGAGTAAATTTTTGATTTTTGTCGCATTTTAGCTACTTGATTTTGAAAATTTTAAAGGGTATGTATGAAAAACAAGAAAGTCCAAATCTAACACGAATGATACATAGGGGTAAAAAGGTATAGCAGGAAAGACGAAACAGCCTGCTGCGAGCTCTCGCAGTCTGTTTCTTTCTCTCCTGCACCTCTCTTTTTTTCGCTTTTTCGTCTGTTTAGGCGCGACGGCGCTACCGCGATTTATCTCTCTCACGTACGTACGCGCGCACGCGTATGCGCGTATAGAATCACTTATTAAGAAGCTCACAAAAAACCTTTGCTAAGCCCTAAATTTAGGGTCGCGCGCACATTTTAAAAACGTCAAAATATCCCCATTTCCAGCTCGTCTTTTTTCTTTTTCTTCAGAGCCGTTTGCCTTGTGTCGTCCGCTTCTTGCTTGACGTTTTTCGCCTTTACGTCCTCAAACTTTTGTGAAGTTTCGCGTTCTGCTTGGCGTTTGCGTTCTAGCTCGCGTTCGCGGATTTTGCGGATTTCTTCAGCGTCGGCGGCGAGGTTCGGGCGTAGGGTTTGGACATAGGCGTCTAGCGTTAATTGTCTGTGCGGCGGCACGCCGCTTTTTTCGTATTTTTCGATATTTTGTAGTATGTTATTTTTGAGTAAATTTTTCTCGGCCTCGCTTTGACATTTTTTCCACTTCTCCATCTCGTCCGTGATTTCCGTCCACGGGTCGCGGAATATAGGCTCGGGTTCAGGCTCGCGGATAGGCTCGGGCTCATAGTATTTCGGGCGGTCGTCCTCGCGTTTGCGGGGCTCAATGTCGCCAAATCTGTGGCGGCGGGGTTCGGGGACATAGCGCTCGTATCCAAATATGCCTAGATTGTCGTCTTTTTTTATCAGCTCGGGTTCGGGTTTAGCTTCGCTTTGCTCGCTACCGTCGCTACGCTTGAGAGGTTTTTGCTCGGGTTCGGGCTCGATTTTAGGCTCGGGTTTTTGCTCTTCGCGCTGTTTCTCGGGCTGTTTGGCTTTCTCGGCGGCCTCTAGCTCGTCAATAATGTTGAATGCGTCCTTTGGCTTTTGTGGCACGGTTTGGCGGGCTTCCTCTTTGGCGTCCTCTAGCTGCTTTTGTTTTTTGGCGTTTTTGTCCGTCAACTCCTCGATTTTTTCGTTTAGCTCTTTGATTTGCGCGGCTTGCTCTTTTAGCGTGTTTTTGTCTATTTCTTGCTGTTTTCTCGCTTCGTCTAGGTCTTTTTTGAGCTTCTTGGCCTCGTCTTTGAGCTTTTGTATTTCCTCTTGTCGGGCTTTGTTTTGCGCCTCTTGCTCGGCGTATTCGCTTCGGTTTGCGCCTCTTTTTTGCAAAATAGCGCGCTCGGCGGCGTTTAGCACGCGGTTCTCCTCGTCCATTTCGCGGAGTTCGTTTTTGAGCTTGCGGAGTTCCTCGCTATATTCTTTGAGTTCGGCGCGTAAGTCGCGGTTTTCGATACGTTTTTGCGCGGCTTCCGATTTCGCTATATCGCTAAATCTGCCCTCTACGAGCGCTTTAATGTCCTCGCGGATTTCCGAGTTCGGCGCGTGCAAAATCGCCAATTCTATGAGCTCGGCGCGTTTGTCGTGGGGGAGATTGTTATATATGTTTTGGATTTTTTCCACGATTTTGACGTGGTCGTTCGTCGTGTCGTTTTTTACGAGATTTATCGCGCGTTGGAGATTTTCGCTCACTTTATATACGTTGAGCGCGTTTTGCAATTTTAGCTCCCGCGCTTCCGTCCTAGTCAAGAGGAAAATAGCGAGTTGCGAAACGCTACCGAATAGCCGAAAAATCGAGGCTAACGAGCCCTTCGCCTGCTCGACGAGTAGGTTCCCGTTCGGATTGGGATATCCCAAAATATCGGTGCTGACGTCGTGCCACGCCATAAACGCGCGGTTCGCGGTTTTCAAGGTCTCCCAATCGACCTTGTCATTGAGGAATTGCTCGTTTTTTCGGCGAGCGGCCATAATCTCGGGTATTCGGCGCTCCCATTCGGCTTGCCGCGCCTCGCGTTCGGCGAGTTTTGCCTCCCACGCGGCCTGCTTTTCTTGCCACGCTTTGTTGTTTGCCTCTAGTTTGGCTTCCCATTCTTTATTTAATTTTCCTTCCGCCCGCTTCATCTGTTTGTAGTCGCGCATATTGCGAAAATGCTTCGCGCCCGTAATTTCGGCCGGTTTTCCTCTCGTCATACCGAGCTCTTCGGCCACAATGTCTTGTATTTGCCTGTATATATCCTTTCTCCCAAACAGCAAATAGGCCATAGATTTGCCCGTGAGCGGGTCTTGCGTAAGCCAAGTTGTTTGCGCGTGCACGTTTAACACAAAGTCGCCCGTTTTCTCGTTTTCGTGCCCCTCGTCGCGATGTATCGCGGTTTGAATCGGTATAAAGCCCGTAAGTTTTTGTATTCGAGCGTTAACTCTTTGGACGTCTTCGAGCGTGTGCCGTCCGCGCAAGTTCATTACGGACTCCCAGAGCTTATTTTCCGCTTTCATATTTGTTCGCCGACCGCAATTTTTTAGGAAATTTTCGTCGCCCTGCGCGGATAATTCCTCAAATAATGCTCGCGCTTCTTCCGCGGTTTTGTCGCATTCGTTTTTTTGCCTTAGCTCTTCGTGGCTAGTTTCGGGCAAAAACGCCTCGCGCGAGTTATGATAAAATGATACGGCTTCAGCTTTGGCGAAGTGTATACTCGATTTAGCCGCGTTGTCTCTTACTTTTCTATGGTTCAAAATAGCTCCTTTTTTCGGGGGATTTCTTTCATTTTTGCCACCCTTGCGGTGGGAAAAATGCGGACTATGTAGCTTTAGCTACAAATAGTACGTATTATGGAAAGCAGGCGCTTTCCCCGTACGATTTTCTTGACCGCGAGGGTCAAGAAAATATCAAGCCGTATAGCTTCCGTATTGGGCGCTATTTTCTGCTTCGGGGGGCGTTGTTTTCGGCTCTTCGGGTTTTGTGTTTTCTAGCTGCGAAGTCGCGTCGCACAAAAGCTGAAGTTTTGCGTTTATTTCCTCTTTTGTTTTTTGCAAATTTTCTAGTTTTTTTTGCGCCTTTTCCGCTTCGGATTTTGCCTCGCGGATTTTCGCATTTATGCTTCGGTCTTGATTGAGTAATGAGGCTAGCGTTCTGCGCGCTGCGTCGTTTCTTTTTTTGAGTTCGTCGGTTAGCATTTTTAGTCTCCTTTATGCTTTTATATTAATTATATTAGAAACGTTACGTAAAATTAATAGTTTGAGACGGTTTGAAAACGGTTGCTTAGACGACGTGCCCATTTTTAGGCTATTTGCTCGCAAATGGGGCTAAATTTTTTTGATTTTTAGGCCTCCTTTTTAGCTAAATTTTCGACGTTCAAAGTCGATTAGTCCGTCTATGTTTTCCTACTCTTTAATTTGCGGATATAATAGCCAATCCGTGCCGTCGATTATTTCCCCATAACGTGGGTCAATATACGCGGCTATCGGAGAGATAAAATCTCGGTCGTTTTTGACAGCCCAGCGAGCGTTTGCGCGGTCGATTTCGTTTTGGACTCGTATGGCGGCCAGAATACGGCGTTCGTGCTCCTCGCGCACCCGTTCGTCGCGGCTAATTTTGCCTTCATACCGCGCCAAATAGTAGGCTAGTCCCACCTTGACATCGAGGTTAAAATCATATTGTAGCGCCGATTTTTGCGCCTCTAACTCCTCTAGCCTTGATTTTACGGGCTTCGGCGGCTCGGGCGTAGGGGCTTCGAGAATGCCGCTAAAATCGCGGTTCAAGGCGTTTAGCGGGTCAAAGCCCACGTAGTCGTCGCAGTGTTCTGTCGGCCTCTCGTTTTTGCGTTTTTGCCCCGATTTCCAAACGAGCGCGAGGGTCTTTACGGCACGCTTTCCCCGTAGTTTTCGCGCCTTTCTCACGATTTGGCGGACATCGTTTTCAGATACGAAAATGCCGCGCCCCGTGATATGGTATTTCTCGCCGTCCTCTGAGCGCAGATACACGTTCATTTCGGATTTAGGCGATTTGGAAAAAATCCTAACTTCGCCCGTCGACTCGTCGATTTCGCCGATTTGGAGCATTTTTGCCGCCTGCGTCTCCTTTTTTCGGGGTTTTGCCGTTGCTTTTTGAAACTCCGCGCGCTTTTTCTCCGTCTCGTCTGTCTCGTAAAAAACGAAATCATACAAATTGACGTCTTCGCCCTTGAATACGGCCTTTGGCTTTTTCCCGAGCCTACGAAACGAATAATATTTCTCGATTTTAGTCATCATTGCCTTGAGTTTTTGCGCTGTTTCTCGGTAGTTATTCGCCATTAGCTTGTTTCCGAGATGTCTCAATGTTTTCTCGTCCTGCACGTCCTTGATAGCGTCACAACGATAGCGACGGTCTTTTTCCGTCTGCGAATACCTCGTCACTTTCGTGAGGTCAAATTTTACGGGCTTTTGTTCTCGGTGGCTCTTTGATAGCTGTTTGAGCAAATACGATATTTTCGGATTTGCCGTGAGCGCGGCAGAGCCGTTTAAGTATTCCGCGAGTTTTTGGCCCATAAACGTGCGAAGCGCAAGGGGCACAAATAAGACGGCGTGCACGTGGGGCGAGCCATTTTCGTGCCTTTCAAAGACCCACGAGACAAACGCGGCGATGTCGAGCGAGTTCAAAAATATCAAGAGCTCGTTCAATGCGGCGTGCAAGTGGCGGGCAAGCTCTTTATTGGTCGCGCGGCCGCCTATGTAGCGAGGGAAATTTGTATTTTGGCTTGTAAGACAAATGCCGATGGCCGTAAAATCGAGTCGGCGGAGTATCGGGGCGACCGATATTTTCTTCAATGCTACGGCGGGGGCGGTATTTGTGCGCTCGCGGAGTTCTACGCTGTCGATGACTTCGATTGCGGGATTTATTGCGCTCATAGCTCTATCTCCCCGTCGTTAGGGCGCGTAGCGTGTTTTTGCAAGCTGTTTTTAAGCGTTTTTATCGTATAATTCGGCATTTGGTATCCTTTAGACTAATCTCTTTAGGCTATTCCAATATCTAAATCGTCTTTAGAAGCGAGTTTCCTCGCTTCTATCCCCTTATTTTCCCGCATCAAAACAACTTCGAGAGTATTTTTTTCGTATAGTCGTATTTGTCGAGCAAAAATTTTTCCCACCATTCGGCCATTTTTCGCAGGTGCTTTTGGACTTCCCCGTCGGTATAATCCAAATGTGTATAACTTATGCCGACCTCGTCTTTTTCGCATTTTTGGTGCAAATACATTCGGATATATGCGAGGGGCAAGCCGTGTTCGTCGAATAGCTTTTTCGTCCACGTGGTCAGCGTTCCACGCGCCCCGTGCGGCGTGATTTTGTCGTCGCTTACGCGTTTCACGTATTCGCGAAGCGCGTCTTTATTGATTGGGCGCGGTTTTCCCTCAAAATTTCGCCCTAAAAATACGATGTCGTCGTGCTTTCTGACGTTGGCGTTTACCGTGTTCTTATATGCAGCTAATATTCGAGCCATAGAGGGCGCGATAGGTAAGATTAGGTCTTGTCTTGAGTCTTCCGTTGCTTTTTCGCCCTTTAGCGCGCTTTTTGAATAGAAAAGGGTCGAAAAATCTTCATTGAAGTAGCCCCACCTTATCTCGCATACGCTTTCCAGCCTTAGCCCCGTATTAAACATTAGCAGCGTCGCTACCGCGCTAGCAAGCGCCGTATCGGGGCAATTTGCAACGTTTTTCAGGAATGCGGCGACGTCTTCTTTCGTCGTCAAAATAGGGTGGTGCACGGCTGTTGCGGCGCGGTAGTGCTCGTAGTTTTCGTCGTAGTCGAGTTCCAACAGAGGGTTTTTCGTCTTTTTGATGAATTCTTTTTTATCGCGTATTTGAAAACAATTTGGAATAATTGGTTTATCCTCTTAAGCATTTCTAGCGCGCCGCGCTCTTCGTATTCGCTATAGATTTTTCGCAAATCTGATACGTTAATTTCGTGTATCGGCTTTCTCGCAAGCGTTCGGTTTATGATATTTAGGCGTTTTTTGTAATGCTGTATCGTCTTCTGTTTTAGGTTTTTCGCCTTGCCGTATGCCTCTATAGCCTTTTCGGCTACTTTGTAGAATTCTTCCTTAGCTTGGCGAGAGACGTATTCGTCGTTCACGATTTCCCGTTCTAGCGCAAAGGCTTTTAATTCTGCTTGTTCGACGTTTAATATTCCAAACTCTCCCAAAGAGATGTATCTTTGGCGGTGGTTTTTGAAGTAGCGAAGCTTGAAAACTTTTTTGCCCGTGCGAAAAACCTCTACGTAGAGCTTTCTCGCGTCAGGAACTTTGTAGCTACGGGATATTTTCTCCGTAGGCGCTGGCAGGCTCTCGACGAAAGCGTCTTGTTTTGTTTGTATTGCAAACATTTGGCCTCCTTTTTTTAAGATATTTTTCTAGTTTCTTTCTAGTAATTATATCTGTGACGTCAAGAGATTTTAAATTTGCGATAGTGTTTTTTAAAAAACAGCGCTATATCTAAAAAAGCGAATCGTATTTTACGGTTCGGCCGGTATTGACTGTAAGTCGATATAACGAAGGCCGGCTTTTTTAGGCTATGACGTTTTGTGAGTTGAGGGGAAGGCTTGGCTTGTGGTTACCCTGAAAGGATTCGAACCTCTGTTAGCTGATCCAGAGTCAGCAGTTCTACCACTAAACTACAGGGTAACGATAGGCGAAATTATAGCGAGCGAAATTTAAATCAGCTTTAATTATCTCAAATTTTGAGGATAAAATCGTAAAAAATCATCAAAGCGCGATAAAATGAGCTTGCAATCGTCGCTGGCAGCACCGCAAAAATATTCGCGAGTAAAGGCGGAAATTCTTGCGGTCAAAATTCGGAAGCAAATTTAACCGCATTAAAAATGCTACCGAATTTGATACGATAAAATCGCCGCATAAATTTAACCAAATTTAAATTCGCAAAATTTAAATGCCAAATTTGACTACAGAACAAAAACTAGGCCAAATTTACTTCCAAATTTTCCTACAAGCACCGCGTTTTCGTAAATTTCACAGCCCGAAATTTTCAAGATGCGCTAAAAACTTTTCGGGCGGATAAAATCCGATGAGGCGCGCGTTTTTTAGCTCATCTTGCGCGTGGCTACCGGCGCGAAAAAATAGTATCGCCGGCGGTCCGATGAGTCCGAATTTTTTCATTATCTGCGCGTCGTCACTGCTATTTTTCGTTACGTCCACTCGCAAAAGAGTGAAATTTTCTAGCTTTTTTAGCACGGCTTCGTCTTTAAAAGTGATCTCGTCAAGCTCGTTACAGCTAGCGCACCAAGTCGCATAAAAGTCGATTAGCACGGGCCTAGACGAGCTTTTTACCGCATTTTCTAGCTCGGTCAAATTTGAGACGGCGGTAAAATTCGGTTCGTTTTTGCTCAAATTTACGCCTGCGCTACCTGTGTTTTTAAAACCTTCGAGCGGATTTAGCGCTGATTTAGCGCCCGAAAACGAGCCCGCGATCAGCAAGACGGAGTAGATAAAGGCTAATAGCGCCGCACCTTTTAGTAGTTTTTTGCCGCCGCTTTGCTCGCTACTTGTCGCATCAAAAGCTCCGAAAAATACGCTAGCAAACACACCGATAACGCCGTAAAGCAGTATCTCCGCCGTAGCGCCCAGCACGCGCGCGCTCAGCCAGACCGCCATTATCAGCATGATAAAGCCAAAAAGCGTCTTGATTTTATCCATCCATGCGCCCGGTCGCGGTAAAATTTTACCCGAGCTTGCCCCGATAAGTAGCAACGGCACGCCCATGCCAAGCCCCATCGTAAATAGCGCAAGCCCGCCAAATACCGCGTTTCCGCTCTGCGCTATGTAAAGCAGCGCGCCCGCAAGAGGTGCGGCGACGCAGGGGCTAGCGATGAGCGCGGATAAAAATCCCATCGCAAAAACGCCGATTATGCCGCCTTTGCTTTGGGCTTTTTTGCTAAGCGCATTTTGCATAGCAAGGGGCATCTGAAGTTCGTAAAGTCCGAACATCGAAAGCGCGAGCGCGACGAAAACGAGGCTAAAACCGATCAGTACGGCCGGTGTTTGTAGCGCGCTTTGTACGCCCGAGCCAAAAACGCTAGCCGCCACGCCTGCGACCGCGTAGGCACACGCCATCGCAAAAACGTAGATAAGAGATAGGAAAAAGCCGCTCGTAGCGCGCGAGTTTTTGCTTTTGACGTTTTTAGTGTGTGGGTTACCGTTATCAAATTTGACTGAGTTTTCGTCTACCGTGCTTAAATTTACGGCGCCGCTTTTGCCGTCATGCGCGCTGCTAGCTTGTTTTGAGACGATGATAGATGATAGGATCGGGATCATCGGAAAGATGCAAGGCGTGAGCGAGAGTAGCAGTCCGTAGCCCAAAAACGTGGCGAGCGAGAGGATGAAATTTGCGCTGCTAAGGCTTGCGGCGATGGAGTCTTGCTCGGAGAGCGGGGCTTGCGAGCTTGCAAAATCAGGCTCGGCGGCCTCTATGATCTGCGCGACGGAGTAGCCGCCAAGACCCTTTTTGACGCTAAATTTGAGCACTTGCGGTTGGTAGCAGATGCCGTCTTTGGCGCAGCCTTGGTATTCGAGCTTTAGAGTGAAATTTTCGCCGCCGCTAAGCCCTTTTAGCAAATTTATCGGCACGAAAAGGCTAAATTTGCCCGTATAAACTTCGCGTTCGTCGTAAATTTCGCCTTTTGGGAAGTTTAGATGCGAGTTTAGATTTTTGTCACCTAGGCTTGCTGCGAGGCTGTCTTTATAGACGTGGATATTTGGCGCGGGGGCAAATCTAAACTCGACGTTTTGCTCGTCGGCGTGTGCGGTGAGACCGAAGGCTTCTTTGACCGAAAGCGGTTCGGCAAACATAGCGCAGCAAGTCAGAATCGCCGCAAAAATCATCCTAAAAATCATAATATTCCTTGAAATTTTTGTCGCATTTTACACAAGCTCCCATAAAGTCAGCGTTAAATGTTAAATTAAGAGGCATATTTTAGCTAAATTTTAATTATTTGATAGTAACATTTTAAAAATGTCCAAAGGAGGTTTAGAGTGAGTAAAAACGGCACGGATAGCGTAAAATTCGACTACGAGCACGAGCTTCGAAAGCTGCAAATCGAGCTTTTAAAATTTCAAAATCACGTAAAAGAGCAGGGTCTGCGCGTACTCATCATCATCGAGGGGCGCGACGCGGCGGGCAAGGGTGGCTCGATAAAGCGCCTAACCGAGCACCTAAATCCGCGCGGTTGCCGCATCGTGGCGCTTGAAAAGCCGAGCGACGTCGAGCGCTCGCAGTGGTATTTCCAGCGTTATGTCGCGCATTTACCGAGTGCTGGCGAGATCGTGATCTTTGACCGCTCGTGGTATAACCGCGCTGGCGTGGAGCCCGTTATGGGCTTTTGCACGCAAGAAGAGCACAAGGAGTTTTTGCGTGAGGTGCCTAAATTTGAGGAGATGATCAAAAACTCGGGCATTATTTTCTTTAAATTTTATCTCTCGGTTTCAAAAGAGGAGCAAAAAAAGCGTTTCAAAGAGCGCCTCACCGACCCGCTAAAGCAGTTTAAAATCTCCCCAGTGGATGAAAAAAGCCAGGAGCTCTGGGATCAGTACACCATCGCCAAGTACTCGATGCTACTAGCCTCAAATACGCCTTTTTGTCCGTGGACGATCATCGTCTCAGATAGCAAAAAGCAGGCTCGCATAAACCTTTTTAGATACATCCTAGCAAATGTCGAATACCCGAAAAAAATAGACGCCAAAAACTTCGAGTGCGATGAAGGTATCGTAAGGAGCGGCGAGGAGGAGATACGCCAGATGGAGGCAAACCTCAAAAACGAGAAGCTATCTAAGATGAACGGATAAGGCAAGTTTGGGTCAAATTTGACGTGCGATGCGGGAAAATAGTCTCGCGAGAATTTGCCTAAATTTGTCAAATTTGGCTCGGCTGTCAAATTTACACGCAGGCGGCCAAACCCGCGCCTTTTTGATACGAACGGCGGTAAAATCTATGCTTGTCTATTTTATAAAAATAAATTTGCGAGCGGCGCTATGGCAAATTTAACAAAGCCGGTCGGAGCTAAAAATTTAACTCAAATTTGCCAAATTTTAGGCGCTGGGCAGGTCAAATTTAAACCGTGCAGAGCCGTTACTCGCGCATTTTATAGCCAAATTTGACTAAACATCATCCACGTCATCCACGCCGCACCATGCGCCAACTAGCAGAGCCTGAGCCGTCGCTGTTATCAAGATATTGGTCCAGTGGAGCGCGCTGCCGATTTGCGCTTTTGCAAAAACAGCTATGTAGCCGGATAAAACCGAGAGTATAAACATGTAGGCATAAATTTTAAACAGCGGATTTTGCGTGACGCGCGCCAACCTAAAATTTAAAATCGTCCAAGAAATCGCCGACAAAGTAAATAATGTAAAAAATATAAGCATAAACTCGGCGCTATAAAATCTTTCCTTAAAATATGCCGTTGCCACCATAACAATCCAAAAAATCCAACTCGCATGAAACGGCCGCACGAGATTCGTCTCGCATAGAGGCTGAAGCGCTTTAAAAGCCGCATAAAAACAAGCGATTGTGCCTATAGACCCGAGTATCCAATGGTTTTTGTTCTGAAACTGCGGCGAAAAAGCTACAATGTAAAACGACAAAATCGTAAGCGACATGCAAAGAGCCGCTAAAAATCCGAAATTTCTTGCGTTTTTTACGGTTTGGGCTTTATTTTCGGTCAAATCTTGTTCGTTTTCGTCCACTTTACTCCTCCTTTATCATAGTCCAGGCGTATAGATAAAATGCAGTCGGCAGCACGTAGAGTATCGCGATGGCTAGCGCTGCAAACAGTATGGAAAAGACCGCCGTAAAATAGCCCGTAGATAGCATCATCTGCAGTGCAAAGGCGATAATAAAGCTAGCGATAGCGAAAAATACGTAAGTCTTAAAAAGAGTGTTTTCCGTAATCTTTGCAAGGCTGAAATTTAACTTAGCCCAAAGGACGGCTAGATAGACGGTGATAGCTAGTATAAACAGTCCCGCCAATCCGGCACCGATCGCGGCGGGTCGGTCCTCTACGCCGCGTATAAAGCCAAACGCTATACCAACTACCGCAAATACGATAGATGCAAAAATCATCTGTTTATAGATGCTAAGCACGTCGGCGCCGTAAATTTCCTCTAGTTTTTTAAGCGCATACCACATATAAACGGCTGCGGCGAGAAAAAGCACGAAATTTACCGAGCCTTCAAGCAGTTTTATCATCTGTTCTTGCGACTCGCCGTGCGGCCGCGTAAATATCAGATAAAGCTTGGTAAAAAACGATACGGCAACGGTCGCTAGCATAAGCCGGCACGAGATGATACCTTGCCTTTTGGCTTCTTTTAGCACCTTTTGGTTATATGATGTCTCTTGCATGTTTATCCTTTCGGGCAGATTTTATCTATTTATTTTGATTTGCTCGGCGTCAAATTTGAGCTCCGTTGCTAGCTCGTCTTGAGTTCTAAAATTTGGTTCGTTTGCGCCTTGGGCGGCATATTCAGGCTCTAGCTCCTCTGCGTTTGCGCCTGTTTCGTTTAAATTTTCTTTATTTTCGTTGCTAAATTTACCCACGCTGATCCATGCCGCAAGCAAAATGCACGAGGCCGCAAGATCAAGGGACGCGGCTATGTGGGCTTTAAATTTAGCTACGGGCAAGATTAGGCCGGGCCAGGCGGCCTCTAGCGCGTAGTATGCGGCATTTACGGCGACGTTTACGGCAAACGTCCATCCGTAGACGCGAAAAAGTACGCGGTTTAGCGCGCGGGATAGCTTAAAATTTACAGCAATCCACGAGACCGCTACGGCAAATGCGACTAGCGGAAGCAGGGCGTAAAATATGACGTCGAGAAAATTTTCGTCAAGGACGTAGAGCGCGATGAGGCATAAAATAGCCGTTAAAAAGCCGTTGTAGGCGTTATTAAAGAGGTTAAAAACGTTTGCGCCCGATAGGTCTTGGGCGTGGGCTAGGGCGTAGTTAAAAGATGTTAGCGCAAGCAGCCACGCAAAAATATGAATCAGCCAAAATATGTTCCAATCGCCCGCCAGGTAGCTAGCGTTTGCCGCCAAAATGCAAACCGCGCCGACGATGCCTTGGGTTTTGGCTTCGCTAAATTTTATTTTCAACCTTGCTCCTTTGTCGCGCTCGGGTCGTTTTTGGCTTTAAATTTATAAATTTGCGACCCGTAAAATAGAGAATATACATAAATTTGTTTTAAATGACTATTAAATTTAAGCTGCTTTGGAAATTTTAAGCTAAGCTCCATAAAAAGGCGAGATTGAACCAAGAGCCCTAAAAGCTCAGACTAAATTTAAACGTCGCCCTAAAATTTATAAATTTAAACGCCGCGAAAAAGGCAAAAATTTTTTGTATGGGTTTAGGTTTGGGGCTTGGCGCGGCAAGAGCGTTATTTTAAACGGTTTTAGTATTTTACTTACGTCTCTATGCCGTTTAAAAAATATTTTAGAGCGATAAATCGCAAAATTGTCTAGGCTGAGGAGCTAAAAAACGCTTGCGTATCGCGTTTTTTGGAGGGGAGTGGCGACTACGCTATAAACGCAGACATTTTGGCTAGATGGGGCTAAATTTGCGGCTCAAAGGACGCTGGCAAAATTTGGATGTTTGTAAATTTTAAAGCGTCAAATTTGACGTATTTTAGGCTAAATTTAGCGGCAAATAACGCAAAAACCAAAGGCTAGAAACGCGCTTCTAGCCTTTTACTTTAGTATATGCCGCGTTTTGCGCTTCCTGAGCTTATTGGCTTGTTGTTAGGACAGTCCTCTTAACTGATTTTAGCTAGTTCTATTTGCGCCGTCTATGCCTTTTTGGCGATCTGTGTTAAATTTTCCATAACTCATTTTGATTCGGCGCTATATTTATAAATATCAAATCTAAGACTAAAATAAAAGATTAACGATATATAAATTTTAAAAATGAAACGTAATACTGCCGCGCCGAAATTTATCTACGGTAAATTTATAAGTGCAGCGCAAAAAGACAAACGCTACGCTAAAGCATAAGCAAACAGCGGACCTAACCGCCATAAATCAAAAGTTCACTTAAGCGCTACTTAAATCTTTTTTCTAAAATTTTAGAAAATTCCCAAGTCTTTCTGGCTTCGCTCAGTTCTTTTTTTTTGAGTTTTGCTACCATCATCTCCTCGTTTTTGCCTAGGCGCGAAACCACCTCGCCAAATGGGCTAATCAGCATCGAATCGCCGTAAAAGCTCCACTGTTCGCCGCTAGCGGCCTTGTGATTGCCGACGCGGTTTACGCGTAAAACATAGACGTTGTTTGTAAAGGCGCGGGTCTTTAGCAGCTCCTCCCAGCGCGACTCGCTAAAAAACGTACAAGCGGTGGGAACTACGACGGCATCGACTTTCTTGCGCGCCATATAAGCCCACGCCGCATCAAAGTGCGCCTCAAAACCAAACATCGCGCCGATTTTAAATTTCTCGTAGCTAAAGACGGGCAAATTTAGCTCGCCCTCATCTTTGTTAGCAAAAAATTTCGCCTCGTTCCAGTGCGGGTAGGGCATCAGGATCTGCTGCTCGTAAAAGCGCGAGGACGCGGGGCTAAATCTAGCTGCGACCTTGACGAAGCCTTTGCCTTTGGGTAGCACTAGCGGGGCTAAGATTTCTAGATTGTATTTTTGCGCCATCGCGGCAAGCGCGTGTTTTTTGCGCTCGCTTTGCTCCTTGATGAGGCTTTTTGGCATAAGCTCGAGCTCTTTAAAAAAGCTATTTAGCACGTACTCTCCGAGCACCACGAGCCTAGCGCCCTCATCCGCGCAAATCCTAAAATAATAATCCAGCCGCGACTCGCTCATGGGCTGAGTCGGCAGCTGCAAGGCGCAAACGGCCGCACTACTCATTGTCCGCGTCCTTTACGACTAGCTTTGCGTTTTGCAGGATTTTGTCTGCTTCCTCGAGTAGCTTTTTGCCCTCTTTGTGCAGCTTGACGCTTTGCTCTAGGCTTAAATTTTCGTCGCCGAGCTGTTTTAAAATTTCATTTGCTTTGGCGAGTTTGCTCTCAAAATCCTCGCTTAAATTTTCACTCATCTAAAACCTTTTTTATAATTTTTTCAAATTTATCCACTTCGACCAAAAACGCGTCGTGGCCGTAGTCGCTGTCTATCTCGTGATAATCGCACGCCTTGCCGATACCGCGCAGCGTCTCGTGCATCTCGCGCATGCAGCTTGGCGGAAACAGCATATCGCCGCTAAATGCGACCAGCGTAACCTTGGCGCAAATAGGCAAAAGAGCGTGCGCGAGGTCGTCGTAGTGGCGCGTACAGTCAAAGATATTCATCATCTTTACGATATAAAGGTAGCTCAACGGATCGAAGCGCTTTGGAAAGCCGTGGCCGTTGTACTCCATATAGCGATCGACCTGAAACCGCCCCGTAAGCTCGTAAAGACCGTCGGTTTCTACGTAGTTGCGGCCAAATTTGGAGTCCATGGAGCTAGGCGAGAGAAAGCTGATGTGCCCGGCCATACGTCCTAGCGCCATGCCTGTTAGCCCCTGCGCGGCGATGTCGTTTTCGTCGTATTGGCCGTCTTTGAAACCAGGATCGCGCAGTATGCCCTCGATCGCGATTTTGTTAAACGCGATCGCCCAGGCCTTGCATTGATAGGTACTTGCTAGGATGATGACGTTTTTAGCAAAATTTGGAAACTCGATCGCAAAACAAAGCGCCTGCATACCGCCTAGGCTGCCGCCCACGACCGCATGCGCTCGCTCGATGCCTAAGTGCTTAAAAAGCCTCATCTGCGCCTTTACGACGTCGCTGATGGTTAGCACCGGAAAGCGCAAACGATACTGCTTGCCCGTGCTTTTTTCGATACTGAGCGGATTTGTCGAGCCGAAATTTGAGCCGAGGATATTTACG
>CAURKB010000047.1:0-14472 GCA_963525315.1 uncultured Campylobacter sp.
ATACTCTTAAATGGGGACTGTTCGAATTTCAGAGATAGCAAATGAGCTCGGCTACAATAGCAAAGAGGTTTTAGAAAAGGCTATTGAGCTTGGGCTAAAGGTCAAAACGCACTCAAGCGGCGTTAGTCCTGAAGAAGCGGCGGCGCTATACACCTACATCCAAACCGGCGAGATCCCCGAAGCTCTCAAGAAAAAACCGGAAAAGAAAAAACCGACCGTCAAAAAGGCGGAAACCAAAGAGGGCAAAGAGGAAAAAGAAAGCAAACCTAAAGAGGCCAAAAAAATAAGCGCCGCAAAAGAAGAAAAGCCTTCGCCAAAAGAAAAAGCAGAAACAAAAAACGACGAAAAATCCGAAAAAGAACAAAAAACAGTCACTCAAAAACCGGCAGAAAAAGCACCGGAGCCAAAAACGCAAGTAGCGCCAAAAGAGGAACCAAAGGCCCAGCCTGCCGCCGAGCCGGCTCAGCCAAAAGAGAGCCTAGCCGACGTTAGCCTACAAAAAAGACGCGGTCTAGTCATCGTAAAAAAGAAAAAAGACGAGCAGCCAGCACCTAGAGCAAGCGAGAGAAAAGAGTCTGCGCCGGCGCTAAATTTGGAAAGTATGTTTAAATTTAGCGACGAAAAAATTGAGCGCAAAAAGAAAAACGAGAAAAAACCGGTCATCGCGACTAAAAAAGACGGCACCACGAAGATGGATCTGCTCGGCGACCGCGATATGGCCGACATCGTGATAGACGATGAAGACGTAGTTATATTGCCTGATTTTTCAGTGCGAACTCAAACTCCGGAGCCACAAAAAACAAAACAACCGACAAATACGGGCTACAAGCCGGTGCTAAATAACTCGGTAAGTTCGTTTCTAGAGCAAGGTACCGCGCGCAGGCCTCGTAAAAAACATAAAAAATCGCAGCGCGCCGACCATAACGGCGAAGCGGTAACCTACGTCGAGATACCAAAAGAGATCCGCCTATACGAATTTGCCGACAAAATTAACAAACAACCGAGCGAAATCATCGGCAAGCTCTTTATGCTGGGTATGATGACGACCAAAAACGATTTCTTAGACGAGGATGCGATAGAGATTTTGGCCGACGAGTTTGGTATCGAGGTAAATATCGTCGATACGCAAGAAGAGTTTGACTACGTTAAGGCCTACGACGAAGAAGAGGAGCAACTGGATGACGCAAATTTGACCGTCCGCGCTCCAGTTATCACCATCATGGGTCACGTCGATCACGGCAAAACATCGCTACTAGACTACATCAGAAACTCGCGCGTGGCAGCTGGCGAAGCAGGCGGCATCACGCAGCACGTAGGCGCCTATATGGTAAACAAAAACGGCAAAAACATTACCTTTATCGACACTCCGGGCCACGAGGCTTTCACGGCTATGCGCGCTAGAGGAGCCAAGATCACAGATATCGTTATCATCGTAGTCGCGGCCGACGACGGCGTAAAACCGCAGACCAAAGAGGCCGTGAGCCACGCAAAAGCCGCCGGCGTGCCGATCATCATCGCGATAAACAAGATGGATAAAGAGGCCGCAAACCCCGACAAAGTAAAAAGCGAACTAGCAGAGCTAGATATCCTATCTACAGACTGGGGCGGCACGTACGAGTTTGTACCGATCTCGGCAAAAACGGGTATGGGTATAGACGATCTGCTTGAGATCGTACTCTTGCAGGCTGAAATTTTAGAACTAAAAGCAAACGCAAACGCAAACGCAAAAGCAGCCATAATAGAAAGCTCGCAGCAAAAAGGTCGCGGTCCGGTCGCTACCGTTATCGTTGAAAACGGCACCCTAAAAGTAGGCGATATCGTAGTTGCAGGCGTCGCGTACGGTAAGATAAGAAGCATAACCGACGATCAGGGCAAAATTTTAAAAGAGATAAAACCGGGCGAATGCGGCGTGATAATGGGCCTTAGCGAAATTCCAGAAGCCGGCGAAACGCTAATAAGCGTCAAAACCGACAAAGAGGCTCGCGAATACGCACAGAAAAAAGCCGAATACCTACGCCAAAAAGAGCTTAGCAAAACAACGAAAGTAAGCCTAGAAGAGCTTAGCGAAAAGATAGCCGAGGGCGAGCTAAAATCGCTTCCAGTCATCGTAAAAGCCGATGTGGGCGGCTCGCTAGAAGCCATCAAGGCAAGCCTAGAAAAACTTCGCAACGACGAGATAAAAGTAAATATCATCCACTCGGGCGTGGGCGGCATAACTCAAAGCGACGTAGAGCTAGCCAGAGCGAGCGAAAACTCCGTGATTTTAGGCTTTAACATCAGGCCGACTGGCGAAGTGAAAGAAAAAGCCAAAGAAAGCGGCGTCGAGATCAAAACCTATAACGTCATCTATAACCTGATCGACGACGTCAAGGCGATCCTAAGCGGTCTAATGTCGCCTGTCATCCACGAGGAGCAGCTCGGTCAAGCACAAGTACGCCAAGTCATCAACGTTCCTAAAGTAGGCGCGATCGCAGGCTGCATGGTGACTGAGGGCACGATAAACCGCGGCGCAAAAATCCGCCTAATCAGAAACGGCGTGGTCGTACACGAGGGTACGGTAAGCTCGCTAAAACGCTTCAAAGACGACGTTCGCGAAGTCGCGCGCGGCTTTGAGTGCGGCGTGGGCATCGACGGCTACAACGACATCAGAGAAGGCGACTACATTGAGAGCTTCAAAGAAGTAGAGGAGCAAGCTAGCCTATGAACCCCTCGGAGATAAAACGCCTGCGCACGCAAAGCGTGTTAAAAGAGCTACTACCCGAAGCTCTATCTACGCTTGAGGACGAGCTTTTACGCGGGCTTTGCGTAACCGACGTCGAGTGTAAAAAGGGCAGATACGACGCGTTCGTATACCTTGATAAAATGATGTTTGACGAGCGCGAGCAGGCCTATATACTAGACCGCCTAAAGCGCGTATCAAAGCACCTGCAAAACCACTGCATGGCGGCCGAGGGCTGGTATAGAGCACCGAATTTTCACTTCAAATTCGACGATAGGCTCGAATACCAAAACCACATGGACGATTTGTTTGAAAAAATCTCAGAGGATCTAAACAAAAATGCAGAATCTTGAAAATCTGATCTCGCAGTGCGGCGTGCAACTCTACGACGTCGAGGTCGCGAACGAAAACGGCAGAGCCATTTATAGGATCTATATCGCAAAGCCAGGCGGCGTAAATTTGGACGACTGCGAAAAGGTTTCGCGCCTACTCTCGCCGATATTTGACGTCGAGCCGCCTCTTAGCGGGGACTACGTGCTAGAGGTTAGCTCGCCCGGACTTGAGCGAAAGCTAGAAAAACCGAGTCATTTTATCTCAAGCGTCGGAGAACTAGCTAAAATCTCAGCCGAAGTAGACGGCGAAAATAAAAAGCTAAAAGGCAAAATCATATCCACCGACGACGATGAGATCTCGTTTGAGAGCGAAGGTCAAATTTTAAAAATAAAAATCGCGAATATAAAAAAGGCAAAAACCTATATCGAGTGGTGAGCCGCAAATTTAAAGGCTCGAATTGAAGCTAATATCCCGTCAAATTTTGGGTTAAATTTTACAAATTCGAGCGCTTTGATTTAGACCGCAAAGCTTAAACGCGCCGCAGTCAAATTTCTCAAATTTAACCTCAAATTTTAAAACCACCTCCGTATAAATTTAAAATTTCCCCAAAAAACATAAAAAAGGCGGCGTAAATTTTACAGGTTCTACCCGCTTACTCCCCAAAGCGCACAGCGTAAATTTAATACCCGACTAGCAAAACATAAGCTAACTTTGGCTATAATCCCTAAATTTTTTAAAAGTAGGAATCATGAGCTTTTTAGATTTTTTTTCCAAAACAAGAAAGCAACAATCCGCTCCTAGCGAGGCTCCGGCGCACTGGGTCAAATGCGATAGCTGTCACTCGCTGATGTATTACAAAGAGGTCGAGGCAAATTTTAACGTCTGTCCAAAGTGCGGTTTTCACATGAGATTAGCCGCCGACAAGAGGATAGCGATGATCTGCGACGAAGGTAGTTTCGTCGAGCTTGACACCAAGCTAAAGCCCGTCGATCCAATCAAATTCGTCGATAAAAAATCCTATAAAAAACGCATAAGCGAAAATGAGGAAAAGACGGGCAGAAGCTCGGCCGTGATCTGCGGCGAGGCCAAGATCGACGGTATGAACGTGCAACTGGCAGTTTTTGATTTTAGCTTTATGGGCGGGTCTTTAGGCTCGGTCGAGGGCGAAAAGATCGTACGCGCCGCAAAAAGATCGCTCGATAAAAAGCAGCCTCTCATCATCGTTTCGGCTTCGGGCGGAGCGAGGATGCAGGAGAGTACGTTTTCGTTGATGCAGATGTCAAAGACCTCTGCCGCGCTAAAGCTGCTTGACGAGGCTAAGGTGCCCTATATATCGGTCTTAACCGATCCTACTATGGGCGGCGTGAGCGCGTCTTTCGCGTGGCTAGGCGACGTCATCATCGCAGAGCCCGGCGCTCTCATCGGCTTTGCCGGACAGCGCGTTATCAAGCAAACTATCGGAGCCGATCTACCCGAGGGCTTTCAAAGATCGGAGTTTTTGCTAGAGCACGGCCTAATAGACGCCATAGTCGAGCGCAAAGAGCATAAGCAGTTTTTGAGCGATATGATAAGACTGCTCTCAAACAACCCGGCCTATACCGCCAAGCAGCCGAGCGCTCAAAATTTGGACGACGAGGAATAAATTTGGAAATTTCCGTGTTTTGCATCCAAAAGTCAAAACGTGAAAATTTTGAAAACGAGATCAAAGAGTACGCGAAGATGTCGTCGAAATTCGCCAAAATTTCAGACGTCGTTATCTTTAACGACAAGATCGCCAAAGCCCAAAGCAAGGGGCGAGACGAGGCGTTAAAAGCTTACGACGAGGTTTATGAGCCAAATTTAAACGGCTTTTGCGTCGCGCTTGACGAAGCGGGTCGCGAATTTAACAGCGAGGAGTTTGCTAAACTAATCTCGGACAAGGCTCAAATTTCGTTTTTTATCGGCGGAGCTTACGGGCTTAGTCAAAATTTTAAACAAAAAACGGACGCAGTCGTCAGCCTAAGCCGCATGACGATGGCGCACAAGATAGCAAAGCTTATGCTTCACGAGCAGATTTTCAGAGCTCTTTGCATAAACGCCAATCACCCATATCACAAGTAAAGGAACAAAATGCGTAAAAGCGACTTGGAGCAGTTTAAGGCACTTTTACTGGAGCGAAAAGCACAGATAACTAAAAACATTTTAGACTCGTCAAATGAGATGGCAGGACTACGCCAAAGCGGCGTCAGCGACGAGTTTGATATTGCCTCCGTAAACGCCGATCAGCTCATAGAGCAATCAATCAGCACTCAACAAAGACAAGAACTAGCCGAGATCGACGTCTCGCTGCGAAAGATCGCCGACAAAACCTACGGCATCTGCGAGATGTGCGAGGAGGAGATCGGCCTGGCGCGTCTGCGCGTCAAGCCGCACGCAAGATACTGCATCACCTGCCGCGAGATAGTGGAAAAAACCGCAAAATAGGGGTACGCCATGCAAATCAAACGTTTTATAGCTTGCGCCGTGCTTTACCTAGTCGTAGTCGGCGCAATCGTTTATCTTTTTGAGGGCGGCTCTTACGAGCTTCATCTTAAATTTGCCCTATTTGGCAGCGACGCCGAGTATGCGTTAAATTTACCCGTCGCCGTTTGGATGATACTGCCGCCTGCGATTTTGACGCTATTTTGCGTGCTTCATATGGCCTATCACGGGTTTAAATTTTACGCCTTTAAACGCAAAATTTCGCACGACGAGAAATTTTATAGAGACCTAAGTAGGGAAATTTTACTTGGCCTTGATACAAACAAAGACTTTAAAACGAACTTTTATAAAATCCCGTCCCAGATAGCCAGAATCCTCTCGCCCTGGGATAGATACAAAGACGCAAATATCGAGGGCGAGGAGCTACAAAACGTCCTAGACATAATGCGCGCGGTCAAAAACGGCGAAGTCGCCGACCTAAAGAAATTTAAGCTACCTAAGGACAATCCGCTCTTTATCAAAAACGAGCTAAACAAAATAGCGAATTTGGACGGATACTATCTAGAAACGCTTAAAAAACCCATGGGCGATCAGGGCGAAATAGTCCGTGAAGCAAGGCAAAAGCTAATAAATTTAGGCTCGCTCGCCGATATCAAAAAATTTGCTCCAGACCTGGACGAAAAAGAGGTCATGACCCTTATCGCCCGCTTTGCCAAAGACGAGATAAATTTGAGCAACGACGAGATTTTGGAGCTGTTAAATTCGGATAAAATTTCAAAAGATAGCTTTGGTATCAGCGCCGCTATGCTAAAAAGCAAAATCGCTCCGGACGCCGTCATCGGCATATTCGAGCGCCTTAAAAACGAACGCCAAGAGGCACAGGAAGCATACGTCTATCTGCTGTTTGAGTTTGAGATGCTCGAGCGCGCACAGGAAGTTTTGTCGGGCCTTGAAGCCGGAGAATACCAAAATTTCCGCACCTTGCTATACCTCAGACAAAACGGCAAAAACGTCCCGACAGATATATTTTTTAAGTACGCGCATTGCTGATAGATTTTTCAAAAAAGCCGCTTTTTCTAGCTCCGCTCGCGGGCTTTTCGGATCTGCCGCTTAGAAGCGTAGTCAAGCAGTTTGGCTGCGACGTGACCGTAAGCGAGATGATAAGCGCAAACGCCCTAGTTTACGAGGGTAGCAAAACTCTTGAGATGCTCAAAAAATCTCCGCTTGAAACGCCCTACATCGTGCAGATCGCGGGCAGCGACGCGGACGTCATCAAAAAAGCGGTTGAGATTTTAAACGGTATCGAAGGCATCGACGGTATCGATCTAAACTGTGGTTGCCCCGTGCCAAAGGTCGTCAAACAGTCCGTAGGCTCTGCTCTGCTAAAAGATATCTCAAATCTAAAACGTATCGTAGAAACCATCAAAAAAACCTCAAATAAGCAAATGACCAGCGTCAAACTACGCCTAGGCTTTGATGAAAAAATACCCGAAATTTTAGCCCTCGCCGCACAGGACGCCGGAGCGGATTACATCGTATTTCACGGACGCACGAGAGCGGGCGGCTACACGGCTACGGTAGATTACGCCGCGATCGGCCGAGCCAAAGAGGCCGTAACCATCCCCGTCATCGCAAACGGCGACATCTCGCCCGAAAATGCTACCGACGCGTTAAATTTGACCAACGCCGACGCGCTAATGATAGGACGCGCCTGCATAGGTAGGCCGTGGGTTTTCCACGAGATAAAGACGGGCGGCAGCATCGACGCGGCGACGAAAAAGGCGATCATCTTGGCGCATTTTGACGCGATGATCGAGCACTACGGCGAGCACGGAGCGGCGATATTTCGCAAGCACCTACACCGCTACTCCAAAGGCATAGACGGCGCGGGCGCCTTTCGCGACGAGATAAACCACATCGCCGAGCCGGGCATCCTGCGCCAAAAAATCCAAACCTTTTTCTAACCATGCAAGGCTACATCCTACACACGCAAAAAGTGCGCGACGAGGACCTACTCGTCTACATCCTCACGCCCTCGCTGCTAGTCAAATCCTACCGCTTCTACGGCGCGCGCCACTCAAACGTCCTGCAAGGTTACAAGATCGACTTTGAGCTCGAAGGCGGCGAAAACTTCCTCCCGCACCTGCGCAGCGTCCTGCACCTAGGCTACCGCTGGCTACTCTCGCGCGAGCGGCTACTCGTATGGCAGCAGTTTATGCGCCTACTCTACGCGCACCTGCGAGACGTCGAGCAGATAGACGAGGTGTATTTTCGCGAGCTCGAGCTTTGCGCCTCGCGCTTTGATAGGGGCGCTCCCAAACGCCTACTCATCGAGAGCTACGTGCGCATTTTAGAGGCCGAGGGCAGGCTACACGACGAGCTTTTTTGCTTTATCTGCGACGAGCCTGTAGATGATAGCGTTGCACTAGCTAGGAGCTTCCTGCCCGCTCACGAGCACTGCGCCGCGCAAAAGGGCTTTGAGATAGAAAAGATAAAAATGCTCTTTAGCGAGCGCTCTACGCTGCTGCTTGATGATGACGAGATAGACGCGCTCTACTCGGTTTTGCTTCAGGGACTTTGATCAAATTTACCGTTTCAAATTTGACTCGCCCAAATTTGCTTTCAAATTTAACCCGCTCAAATTTTATGCGGACGGATCTCGCCGCGCCCTACTCCCGATATCCAAATTTATCGGCTCAAATTTCATCAAATTTACCGCCTCTTTACCGGCTTTTGGCTAATATTTCGCAAATTTGATTTAAGGGATAAATTTGAAAAGATTCGCACTCGGCTTTGCCGCTCTTTTCTTCGTCGTTTTTATAAATTTCCTCTACGAAAAGCTATCTCGCCCTACGCATTTTACCGTCACTGCCGATACTAAAATAATCCCAGGCTCAGAGCTAGCCAAATACGTAACGCAAGAAGAAGTGGACGACTTTGCTTTTAGATACTGGGATATAGACGAATACGAGGAAAACAACGCCACCCTTAGCGCTTTAAGAAATTTGCTGAGGCTAAAAGATACGGATAAGATTTTAAATTTTATGACAAGAAACGGGCTTAGCGCCGACGTAAAGATGAAGGCAAACACGACGCCGCTGATGTACGCTAGCTTTTACGACGACGAAGCCACGGCAAAAAGGCTTATAGATATGGGCGCAAACGCTCACGCAAAAGATAACTACAAGCTCTCGCCCCTAGCCTACGCCATAGAAAACAACTCTACAAAGACCGCCAAGCTCTTGCTTGATAGCGGGGTCGGGCTTGAGGAAGTCAAGGCGGTGCAGTTTTATCTAACCCACGCAGTATATGCCTTGATAGATAGTATAGTGATAGATAAAGACGACGTACATATAAATTACGGTTTTATGGATATCGACTCAAAGGACGCAGTAGAACCATTTCACTACGTCATATCCAATAATCTACTGGAAATTTCAAAAATGTTTTTTGAGCTGGGATATAAGCCCGAATGTAAATTTAATGCCCAAAGATATGAAGAATTTGACTGCTTTGACAGACTGAGCATAATACCAAACTACGAACCTATGCTAAATTTACTACTAGACAACAACGTTTCGGGGCAACCTACTAAAGGGGAGCTAAAGAAGGCGTATGAGGAGTGCCACGATAACGTAAAATACTATACGAAAGAAAAAGAAAACTATATCTATAAAATGAATAAAGGCAGAGACGAAGAAGGCGAGGCTAGATTGCGCAAAAACGACAATTATAGGCACTTATGTACCGAGTGCTTATATCATGAGGGTCTTTTAAAATACAAACCAAAGCCGCCAGATCCCGAACAAATAAAAAGATTTGACGATACGATAAATTTTTACTCTAAACACTGTTTGGACGAAAATGCTACATTTAAAGATACCGAATCTTTTGTAAAATGGGCAAATGAAGAAGAAAGACGAGAGAATATATTGCGGTTTTTAGAAGCACACAAAAATAACCCCGCAAAGGTAATCTATATCGACGCCAATATAAGTAGTCAAAACAAAGAAAAGCTAATATCCAATAAACTAATCCAAAAATTAAGGAGTAAAGATGCCGCAGAGCGACGATAGCAGATCGCTATATGGCGCGCGGCAGGAGCAGAGAGATAGACGACCGGCAAAAGTCAAATTTGACCGAAAGAGCGGTCAAATTTAAGCTAAATTTGACGAGTACTCACTCCTCGTCGGTCAAATTTTGAGCCTGAGCGGCGAAAAACGTATCGCTGTGGATGTTTTCAAAAGCGGCCTTTAGCGAGACGAAAAGCTTTGGATTTTGCTTTTCTAAATTTGCCAAAAGCTCCTTGGTTTCGGCTCTAGCATGAGGCATCTTGATATCAAATCGCATCGCCGGACACGCCTCGTCGCCGATAACCGTAAGCCCGTTTCGCACGGCGTTTTCGCGTAGCTGCCTTTCGCGCACGAATATAAACGGCCTGATAACCTCGATCCCGTTTGCCGCGACGTATTTGGGGGCAAGCGTTCGTAGCGCGCCGTTATAAGTAAAATTCATAAAAAAGCTCTCGACCGCGTCGTCGAGGTGGTGGGCGATGGCGAGCTTGTTAAAGCCGTGTTCGAGCGCGTAGGTGTAGAGATAGCCGCGTCTCATACGCGAGAAAAAGCTACAAAAGCTGGAATTTTTGCGGATCTTGTCCTTAGATATCTCAAAGATCGAGCTATCGATCACGTCGTGCTCGATGCCGTACTCGGCGCAGTGGTGCGTGAGGTATGCGTAGTCCTCGCCCATGCCGTAGCTTAGCGTCACGGCCTTAAACTCAAATTTTTCGGGCGTGACGTTTTGCATGTGTTTTAGCACGTGCGCGAGCGCGAGGCTGTCCTTGCCGCCGCTAAGACCGAGCAAAATTTTATCCCCGCCGCGCACCATGCGGTATCTGGCGTTAGTCTGCCCGACCTGGCGCAGCAGCCGCTTACTAAGCTCTATCATAGTCGCTCGATCATCGCGAGCATGAACTGCGCGCTGACGTTTGCCGAGTCTTGTAAAAATTTATCGAAGTCAAACTCCGCGCTGCCGCCCGCCTCGTCGCTAATCGCGCGAAGCACGAAAAACGGCACACCCAGACTCTCGCAAACTAGCGCTACGCTAGCGCCCTCCATCTCGGCCGCATCGGCTTTAAAGGTCGCTTTTAGCCACTCTTTTTTCGCATTATCGCAGATAAACTGATCGCCCGTGGCTATGATGCCGCCTTTTAGCTCGATGCCTTTTTCGGCAGCGACGCTAGAGGCTAACGCGTTTAGTGCGTCGTCGCTTTTGATAAATATGCTGGTCTCGGGCACGTAGCCGTGCGGGTGTCCAAACGCCGTGATATCGACGTCGTGCTGCACGAGGCTAGTCGCATAAAGCATATCGCCGATTTTTAAATTTGGATTTAGCGCGCCTGCGACGCCGGTAAAAAGTAGCTTGTCGGCGCCAAATTTCTCTATCATCGCGCTTGCGGTAAGAGCGGCGTTTACCTTGCCGATCTTTGAATATGCGATCACGAGCTCTTTACCGCCGAAATTTGCGAGGTAAAATACGTTATTTGCGTGCTTAACCTCTTTGTAATCATTGATGCGCTCAAGCAGAGGAGCGACCTCCTCGCGCATCGCGCCTAAGATCGCTATCATTTAAGCTCCTTTAAAAGCTCTTCAAGGCTGCTAAGATCGGTGACGCTAAAGGTCGGCTTGTCGGTGATTTTTTTGTTGATGCCTTTTAGCACGCTACCGCCGAACTCCACGAAAATATCGACCTCGTTTTCGATACTTTTGATGCTTTGTTTATATAAAACGGGACTAACAAGCTGAGCTTTTAGCAAATTTAGCGCCTCGTCTTTCATGCCGTAAGGCTTCGCCGACGCGTTTGAAACAACCGGGTCAAATTTAGCGGCCAAAGCAGGCTCCAGCTGCGCCGTTAGCTTCTCGCTAGCGCTCTTTAAAAGCGGGCAGTGGCTGACGACGGACATATTTAGAGGCAGTACGCGCTTAGCGCCCGCTTCTTTAAATGCTGACTCAAATTTGGCGATATCGTCTTTTAGCCCCGCGATCACTATCTGACCGTCGCAGTTGTAGTTCGCGGCGTAAATTTGATGGCCGTCTGCTTGCGCGTTTTTGCAAATTTGCTCGACCGTCTCGTCGCTAAGACCCAAAATAACGCTCATCGTCACGTCTTTGCCCGCGCAGTCCTCTTGCATAAATTTACCGCGTAAATTTACGATGCTAAGCGCATCGACGAAATCAAACGCGCCGCTAACCGCAAGCGCGCTAAACTCGCCCAAAGAGTGTCCGAGCGCAAATTTAGGCTTTAAATTTACGCTTTGCTTTAGCGCGAGATAGCACATAAGCGAGTTTAAAACGATGGCGGGCTGAGTAAATTCGCTCCTGTTTATGAGGTCGTTTTCGTTGAAAAGTAGATTTGAAAAGTCGATTTTTAGGCTATCGCTTGCATTTTGTAAAAGCTCGGCGGCCGGGCGGAAATTTTCGTAAATTTCCTTACCCATACCGATGCTTTGCGAGCCTTGTCCCGGGAATATAAACGCCGCTCTCATCTAGATACTCTTAGTGGCAACCGCATCCACCATCGCCGTGGTGGTGACCGTGGTCATGGTGTCCGTGTCCGCAGCAACCGCCCTCGCCGTGATGATGGTCGTGATCGTGTCCTCCGCATCCGCATGCGTGAGTACCGGCTACCATGCCCGTAGCTATCTCATCCTCAGTAGCGTCGCGTTTGTCGAAAATTTGAACCTTAAACTCCAAATCTTTGCCCGCATAAGGGTGGTTAAAATCAACTGTCACGTCGTCCTCGCTGATAGATTTTACTATCACGCGTACGCTCTCGCCGTGCTCGCCTTGACCAAAAAGCTCCATACCCTCTTTTAGCTCTATGCCCGCAAATTGCTCTTTAGGTAGCATCTGAACGGCGCTAGAGTCGTACTCGCCGCAAGCTTGCGCAGCCGGGATAACGATAACCTTCGTTTCGCCTTTGTTTAGTTTTAGAACCTCTTCCTCTAACTTCTCGATGATATGACCGCGACCCGTTAAAAAAGAAATCTCTTGCCCTACTTGCATATTGGACTCTAAAATTTCGCCCGTTTTTGCATCTTTTAGCTCATAAAACATAGCTATAACTTGTTCTTTCACGTTTTTCTCCTATTTATGAAAATAACGTGATTATATCGTTAAATTTATTAAAAAAGTTTTAGTTTCGAGTGGGTGCAACTTTGGCTTCTTTACTGTCGGGATAGCCTAGTTTTAGCGCTTTGTAAAATTTATTTGCGCTTGCCGTGTCTTTTATCTTATCAAAGCTGATAGCTGTGTGATAAAGAAGTTTTGGGGTATAGTCGGCTTTGTCGTATAGCTGAATGCTCTGCTGATAGTATTTTATAGCGTTGTTATAGGCTTTTTGCTGGTATGCTATCTCACCGAGATAAAAATTTGCCATTGCAGGCTTATGATCTTTGCTTAAAAGATACTCGTATCTAGCTTTCGCATCGTCGAGTTTACCTGCGTCAAATAGCTTTTTAGCTTCGCTTGCCACATCTTGATTTTTTTGTTTAGTAAAATCAGTCTTTGGAGTTTGCGACTCGGCGACCGGGCTATTGCTATCTACCGGTTTGTCTTCATCGTTTTTTTTTGTGGTAGTAGGCGCTACGTTGCTCTTATCTATCAAAGCACCCATATCCTTAAGGGCTTTGGTGATTTTAGCATTATTGGCTTCTTGTATTTTTCGACTTTCTTCTACGTATTTTTTAAGCTCCTCAAAATCGCTTTTTGCGGTAGAATTTCCGTCGTTTCCTTCAAGATCGTTTAGTCTTTTTTCTATCCTAGATATTCTTGAATTTAGCCCATCTAACACACTTTGCAAACCTTCCAGGCGCTCTTGCATAGCATTTAAATTTGACTCAACATCGCCCATATTTCTACTTAGATTTTCTACGTTTTGTTTGTTTTTTAGAAACGTTTTTTCATTATCAGTCAAACCATATGGACTAGAACTATCTAAATTTCCAGCATCAAATACCGAAATTTCATTAGAAGCAGAATAAGAAAGCGTGACTCCCGCAAAAAGAGCCACGATAGTTTTTAAATTTGTCATAAATCTAAATTATGGAAGAACTTTAAATTCAGCGCGTCTGTTTTGAGCGTCGCAAGCCTTTGATTTATCTGTGCAAACGGGATTGCTTTCGCCGTAACTTACAACCATTATTCTATCTGCGTTAACGCCTTGTTTTACTAGAGCGTCTTTGGCAGCTTTCGCTCTTTTTAGACCAAGCGCATAGTTGTACTCATCGGTACCCCATTCGTCGCAGTTACCTTCTACTTTTACAGAAAGGCTTTGAGCATCCGCTTGATTAAACAAGCCTGCATTTGTATTGATAACAGGTTGCATATCACCTTTGATATTAAATTTATCAAAGTCGAAATATACAGTTTGAACTTGACCTTCGATGCTTGAGATTAACTGTTGTAATCTCTCGCTATCGCTCATCATATTATCGCTTGAGTTCATACCGCTCGTATTTTGATTAGCATCGGCGCTCATATCAACTTCAGGGGTTTTAGAGCTACAACCGCTCAACAATAAAGCTGCCACAGCAGCAGAAGCTAAAACTACTTTTTTCATTTTCATCCTTTTTATAAGATTTAATCGCTATTATATCATAAAATTTACTAAATATTACCAATCAATCGACTGAATTTTACCGATTTTTAATGGAAATTGAAAACTTTTGTTCTCGTTCACGCGAATTATGCCTAAAGAACTCTGCCCGCCGAGCTCTTTTATAAATACTACGCTTTGTCCGTCGCTAGAAAATCTAGGATACAAATTTTTTCCGCTTGCGGTAAGCTGTCTAATATAATCGGTCTGAGTAGAAATCATATAGATATTAAAATCCCTCGTGCCAAAACTGCTCTTGCCGTCTTCCCTACTTGAATAAACTATATAGTTTTGGTAAGTGCTGA
>CAURKB010000048.1:0-13977 GCA_963525315.1 uncultured Campylobacter sp.
TCGTACGCCTTAAGTTCGTTTATAACGCGGTCTAAAACGCCGCTGTCTTGCGTGTTTATGTAAATTAAATTTTGTGAATTTTCTTTTACTACGCTAAAATCTACGGGTATGTTTTTTAATGTTTGAGTAAGGCAAAACATCGAATAGATATCGTTTTTATCGATTATTAGCTGATAGGCTGTTTTTATAACAGCTTTTGACTCGTCTTTAAATTCTACAAATATCTCGTTGCTTGCCAGGGCATATTTTCTAGGAGCTAAATTTGCCATTTCGCCGACCCAAGAAGCTGGGTTGCCGGACAAATTTCGCTCCTCATTATTTTGCGATATCTTTAGCTCCGCAGGCATAGGCTCTTTTAAATTTACATCCGCATACTTATACAGCAAAGCGCCGCATATGCAGACGAAAATCAACAAAAAAACCATCGCACTCCAGAGCAGATATCGCTTCATTTACTTATGATAGCTGTTCTTTGATAATGTCGCCCAAAGTAACCTTATCGTCGCTATTTATCTCGTTTAACACCTCGCGCTCTTTTTGTCTCGCAAGGCGTCTTACGCTTAGGCGGATTCTATTTTTCTTCTCGTCGATAAAGGCTATCGCTGCTTCAATATTATCGTTTATGTTTAGACTTTCAGCGCTTACACTACCGAGGTCTTCTTTGCGGATGAGCGCATCGACGTTATCGCCAAGTTCCACAAATACGCCGAATTCCTTAATATCGCGAATTTTACCCGTTACGATGTCGCCTACGCTAAATTTCTTCGCGTAAGCTTGTACCGGGCTTTGTTTTAGATCTTTTTGGCTAAGCGAAATTTTTTGCTCGTTAGAGTCGATTTTAATGATTTTTACCTCGACCTCGTCGCCTACTTTAAACAAATCTTTGCACTTATCGTTTCTATCCCAAGAAGCGTCTTCGTTGTGAAGCAAGCCTTCGACTGCACCGATTTTAACAAACGCGCCAAAATTCGTCACGCTAGTAACTATGCCCTTTGTTACGTCGCCTTCTTTAAATTTGGCCTTAAATTCGTCAAATGGCTTTTTGAGTAGATTTTTTAGGCTTACTCTTAAGCGGCGGTCTTTCGCATCTATCTCGATAACCTCGACGTCAAGCTCCTCACCCTCGCTGATGTGGTCTTTTGGATTTTTGATATTTTTATCCCAAGAAATTTCAGAGATATGCAAAAAGCCCTCTATATCGTTGCCAAGATCGACGAATGCGCCGTAAGGCTCTATGTTACTGACGGTTACTTTTATAGTGTCGCCAACCTCTAAACCGTCTTTTATCTCATCCCAAGGATCAGGCATTGCAGCCTTGATAGATAGGGATAGATGTTTTTTCTCGTTATCGTATTTGATGACTTTTACTAAAACCTTGTCGCCTTCTTTGTAGATAGAGCCCGGATTTACCGGCCCTTTATAGCTTATCTCGCTATAATGCACGAGTCCGTCCACGCCGCCTATATCCACAAACATACCATAGGTAGTGATTTTTTTAACCACGCCTTCGATGACTTCGGTATTTTCGGCTACCGCAGATATTGCTTCCCTTTTTTTTCTTCTATCTTCGTCGAGTAGTTTTTTTCTTGAGACGATGATGCTTTGCTCGTCTTTATCTATCTTTAAAACTTTTACCTTAAAGCTCTTTCCTACGACGGCGTTAGCATCTCTAAAGCCGCCTTGCGAGCGAGGCAAGAAAAACTCGATCCCATCGCTATTTTGCGCGACGAAACCGCCTTTATTTTTTCCTATGATTTTTACGTCGAATACGTCTTGATTTTCTTCGTTATACGAGTCGATATAGGCTTTTACTTTTTCTTTTCTAAGCGCTTTTTTGTGAGAAACGATAGGTTTTCCGCTTCTTGTCGAGCCGGTAATTACGACTTTTATCGTATCGCCTACTTTAAATTTAAGCTCTCCGTTCTCATCCTGTATTTCAGAAATGTTTAAAATTCCCTCTGATTTTCTACCGACGTTTACAAAGACCTCGTCGCCTTTAATATCGACGATTATACCGTCGCTATCTTCTTCCGTCTTTTTAAAAGACTCCTCTAGCATCGCGGCGAAATCGTCGTTTTCGATATCGTCGTTTGCCTTACCAAGTTGAACTTTTTTGTTCACCGCAGCCATCTTGTTCCTTTTTGATATATTTTGCTTTTTAACACAATTAGAGTTGATTTTACTTAATATTAACTTATTTGTAGATTAACTTACTAAATTTCAGGCTCAAATTTGAAATTTTATTTAAAAACGATACGAATTTGCTAAATTTTAAACCCTTCGAGCCTATCGACTACTTTTTGTATGATCCAATCGGGCGTAGAAGCTCCCGCGCTTATGCCGCAAAGATTCTTACCCTCAAACCACGCGCGCTCAAGCTCGGATTCGTTTTCTACGAGATAGCTATCCTCGCAGGAGCTTTTTGAGATGAGATAAAGTTGCTTCGTATTTGAGCTGTTTTTGCCGCCTACTACGACCATCACATCGGCTCTGGCGGCTAAATTTTTAACCGCTTCTTGGTTTTCAAAAGTAGCGTTGCAAATAGTGTTAAAAACGCGGACTTCTTTTACGCGTAACATCAGATAATTTACGATTTGCATAAATTTTTCTACTTTGCGCGTCGTTTGGCTGATGACGGCTACTTTTTGCGCTAGTTTTACGCTCTCTAGCTCGCTTTCTTCAAGCACGACGAATACTTTACCGACGGCATAGGATTTTACCCCCTTTATCTCCGGGTGATTTTCATCGCCGAATATCACGATATCATAGCCCTCTTTGCTCATCTTCTCGCAAATTTGCTGAGGCTTGGTCACAAACGGGCACGTCGCGTCGATCACTTTTATATCGCTTTTTTTTAGCTCGGCCAGGTCGCCCTTTGTAATGCCGTGCGTGCGGATGATCGCCTTTTTTTCGCCGTCGATTTCGTTTATGCCCTCAAGCGTTTTAACGTTAAAATTTTTATTTAGGCGGTTTATCTCGTCGTTGTTATGTATGATGGGGCCGATAGTTACGGCATCTTTGGCGTTTTCGGCGATTTTTATAGCGCGCTTTACGCCAAAACAAAATCCGTAGCTGCTAGCAAGCTCAATCTTCAACGCTAGCTCCCAGTTGTCTTAAAATCCCGCTAAAATTCGGAAACGAAGTCGCGATAAATTCGCTCTTTTCTATAACCATTCCGCATTTTAGCCCAAGCACCGCAAAGCTCATCGCAATACGGTGATCGCCGCTACTGTCGATGATGGCGCAGTTTGCCTCGCCGCCTTTTACGCTAAAGCCGTCTTCAAATTCTTCGACTTCGAGCCCGCACTTTCGCAGTCCTTGCACCATGATCGCGATGCGGTCGCTTTCCTTGACGCGAAGCTCTTTTGCGTTTCTCACGCTACTTATGCCCTGCGCGTTTGCGAATGCTATGGCAAGTGCCGGCACCTCGTCGATTAGCCACGATATATTTTCATTCACGTCCACGGCCTTTAGCGGCGCGTGCTTTATCTCGATCTCGCCGATACTTTCGTATGCGCTTGAAGTCTCTTTAAACGTTACTTGCGCGCCCATTTTGGCTAAAATTTTAAAGGCCTCGATGCGCGTTTTATTTAGCAGCATATTTTTTAGCACGATGTGGGAATTCGGGATTATCGCTGCGGCTACGGCAAAGAAAAACGCCGAGCTAGGGTCGTTTGGGACGCAAATTTCAAGCGGTTTTAGCGGCGCGTTCATCGGTTCAACCTTGACGCCGCGGGGTAAAATTTGCAGGCTCGCACCCATACCTTTTAGCATGCGTTCGGTATGATCGCGACTAAGCTCGGGCTCGCTAAGCTCGCAGCCGTTTGACTTTAGTCCCGCCAAAATCAGCGCCGATTTTACCTGCGCGGATGCGATTTTGCTATCAAATTTAAAATACTCCAGCTTTTTGCCGCGAATCGCCAAAGGCGCGTGATCTCCGCCGTTTGCGCCATCTATCTTAGCCCCGACGCCAATTAGCGGTTTAGCTACGCGCGCCATCGGACGACGATTTAAAAACTCGTCTCCGCTTAGCACGAAAAAACCCTCGCTAGCAGCCAAAAAGCCCATAAAAAGCCTCATCGCCGTGCCCGAGTTTCCGCACTCTAAAACAACGCTAGGCTCTTTTAAATTTGCGCTCGGAGTTATGATTAGCTCGCCATCTTTTTCCTCGATACGTGCACCCAAATTTCTTACGATTTCTAGCGTATTTAGCGTATCCTCGGCCTTTAGATAGTTTTTCACGCGGCTTGGCTTATCGCTTAAAAGCGAAAATATCGCGCATCTATGCGAGATAGATTTATCGGCAGCGATGTTTTCCAGGCTCGCGCTTATCAGCGTTCTTAATGCGTAAACTTTCATCTTAGTCCGATATTTAAATTTTGCTTTAAAGCGTCCAAAATTTTATCCATTATCGCCGCTACTTCCTCGTCTTCAAGCGTTTTTTGTATATCTTGGAAGTTAAATTTGACGCTGAGGCTCACGTCGTCTCCGAGCTTATCGTCTGAGTATATATCAACCGGCGCAAATTCTTTTAGACACTCGATTTTTAGCGCATTTATACACTCTTTTATCGCTTCAAATTTCATAGTTTTAGGCACGATTAGGCTTAGGTCTCTGCTGATAGCAGGGAATTTCGAGTAGGCTTTGACGACCGTGCTATCAAATCTAAGCTTTTCAAACTCTATCTCGCAAAGATAGGTTCGCGGCAGGTCGCGCGCGGCTTCGACTTGCACGTCCACGCGGCCGATATAGCCTACGCAAACACCCTTTTGATAGATTTTCGCTTGTTCAAATTCGCTTAGATATTTTACGTCGTCGCACGCTTTTAGCTCAAATTCGCCGATCGCGTTTTTAACCGCCGTAGCAAAGCTCAAAAAGTCGATATCGGCGGGCTTTGCGCCGTTTAGCAGGCTAGGTTCTTTTACTAGTCCGCTAGCTACGAAGCCAAATCTCTCGCTTTGCTCGCCGTTCTGGCTAAATACGCTACCGAATTCAAAAATTTTGACCGATTTTCGCTGATTTTTTACGTTTCGCTCGGCCGATTTTAGCAAGTGATTTGCAAGCGTCGGCCTTAGCGTGTTTAGTTCGCTATTTATCGGATTGGCTATCTCGGCCTTGCAAGGCGCAAAACCGAGCGCCGCTAGCTCGCTCGCGTCGTCAAATACATAATGCACGCTCTCGAAAAATCCTGCCGCAGCGGCTTTTTTACGCAAATTTAGCGCATTTTTGTAGCCTACAAAGGTATCGTTTATGCGGTTAGCTTCGCTGAAATTTAGCGGCTTTGAGGCGATATTATCGATACCGACCATTCGCACGATCTCCTCGCACACGTCCTGCGCATTTACGATATCGTGGCGAAATAACGGCACTTTGGCATTCGCGCCCTCTTTTTCGGCGTTAAAAGTTAAGCTAAACCCAAGCTTTTTAAGTATCCTCACGACGTCGTTTTGCGCGACTTCTTGACCGATCATTTTTTGCATTTCGCTCATCGTAAAGCTCACGACCTTGGGTTCGCGCATCATCACGCTTTGCTGGGAGCCCGCATAAAGCGCGACTGATTTTAGCGCAGCTAGCTGTTTAAATAAAAAATCGGCGCCAAAACCTACGTTTGGCTCGCTACCTCTTAGCGAGCGATAAGTCTGCGCTTGGCGCGGTATTTGCTTGTCCTCGTAAACGGTTGTCGCGATGACTTCCGGATCTGTGTAGCTGGCCTCTATTATGATTAGTTTGCTATTTTCGTCAAGCCTCGCCGCATCCGTCTGATACACGCCGCCAACACCCAAAAGCTCGCCGCCGGCTAAAATTTCAGTCGCCAAATTTGCGCCTTTTTGCAGGTCAAAAACCGCACGCTCGTCGTCTTTTTTGAGCTTGGCGTAGTCATACGCGCTAAAAAGCACGCCGGTTGAATGCGTAGCGTAGTCTAGCAGGCGCTCGATGCGGTTTTGTTTATCGCATTCGATCAGCGCCAAACGGATCTTCATCAGCAAATTTTCGTCAAAATACTCTTTTATCTCAAAAGCGCGGTACTGAAAGCTGCTTTGTAAATTTTCCTCGGCATGGATAGCCAAAATGCGCCCGATACCGAGCAAATTTTCGCCCTCTTCGTATCTGGCGGCGTCTTTTAGCGGCAGGTCAAGCGCGGCCGATAGATCCCTAGCTACGCCGTAGACGCTTAGGCAGTCGCCGCGGTTTGGCGTTAGCTCGATCTCGATGATATCGTCGTTTAGTAGCGGATATTCGCAAATTTCTTTGCCTAGTTTTAGCCCGCCGATACTTTCATCCAGCGGCATTATGCCGTCGTTTGTTTTAACAAGACCGAGCTCCACGGATGAACAAATCATTCCGTTTGACTCGACTCCGCGCAGTTTTGCTCTCTTTATCTCTAGACCGCTTGGCATAACGGCGCCTGATAGCGCCACCGGCACGAACTGTCCGGCCTCGACGTTTTTCGCACCGCAGACGATTTGTAGCGTCTCGCCGCCTACGTCCACTTGACAAACGCTTAGTTTCTCGGCGTTTTCGTGCTTTATCTTACTTTTTACGTAGCCTACGACGATGTTTTTAGGTACCCTGATCTCTTTAAAGCTATCGACCTCAAGTCCGATCGAATTTAACGTCTTTAGCAGAGTTTCGCTCGCTACGCTTGAGATATCTAGCCATTCGTTTAGCCAATTTCTTGAAATTATCATTTAAACTGCTCCAATAATCTTAAATCTCCCTCGAAAAGCGAGCGCAAATCAGGAATTTGATGAAGCAGCATCGCAAATCTCTCGACCCCAAGTCCAAATGCGTATCCGCTCACGTTTTTGTAGCCCACGGCCTTAAAGACGTTCGGATCGACCACGCCGCATCCTAGCACCTCGAGCCAGCCCGTTTGCTTGCACACGCGGCATCCGTCGCCGTGGCAGAAAATACAGCTGATATCGACCTCCGCGCTAGGCTCCGTAAATGGGAAAAAGCTAGGGCGAAAGCGCACTTTAACGTCGCCGAACATGTATTTTAAGAAATTTTCAAGCATTGATTTTAAATTTGCAAAGCTCACCGCGCCGCCCTCCTCGACTACGAGGCCTTCTACCTGATGAAACATCGGCGTGTGCGTTAGATCCATATCGCGGCGAAACACCGTTCCCGGCGCTATCATGCGAATCGGCGGCTTTTTGCTCATCATCGTGCGTACTTGTACCGGGCTAGTATGCGTGCGAAGGAGTCTAAAATCCTTAAAATAAAACGTGTCTTGCATATCGCGCGCAGGGTGATATTTAGGCAAATTTAGCGCCTCGAAGTTATGAAAATCATCCTCTATGAGCGGTCCCGTCTCGAGCGAGAAATTTTGCATCATAAAGTACTCGATGATCTTATCCATCGTAGCCATCACGGGGTGCAGAGCGCCTGCTCCCGAAGGCTCGTTAAATAGCGTAATATCGATGGCTTCGGCCTTCATTTTGGCTTTTATCTCTCCGCTTTCAAGCTCGGTTTTTTTAGCCGCTAAAAGCGCTTCAAATTCGTCTCTTAGCTTGTTTAAATTTGCCGCAAATTCCTTCTTGGCCGCTTCGTCCATATCCTTAAGCTTAGCAAACTCCGACGTGATCGCGCCCTTTTTGCCTAGTAGCGCGACGCGAATCTTGTCTAAATCCGCCAAATTTCCGCATTTTGCGATACTTTCTCTATACTCTTGCAAGTTTTTACCTTTACTGAATTTTAGGATAGATTGTAGTCAAAATTTGATAAAATCTGCCTAAAAGGCGGGAAATTTTAACTTTTACTTGTTATAATTAAGCAAAATTTTAACCAGGAGAAAATCATGACGATATTCGAAAAAATCGTAGCGGGCGAAATACCTTGCAACAAAGTACTAGAAAACGACAAATTCCTAGCCTTTAACGACATAAATCCAAAGGCTCCGATTCATATTTTGATCATCCCAAAAAAGCACTTTGAAAATTTCCAGGAGATGGACGGGGCGCTGATGGGCGAGATGACGAAATTTATCCAAGAGGTCGCGGTGCTGATGGGCGTAGATAAGAGCGGATACCGCTTAGTCACAAACTGCGGCGAAAACGGCGGCCAAGAGGTCATGCACCTGCACTTTCACCTACTAGCCGGAGCAAAGCTGGGTTGGGTTGATACCGCAACCGATCCGCAAAGTACGTTTTAAATTTCAAATTTACGCTCAAATTTGGGCGTAAATTTGACTCGTCAAACTCGTTAAATTTGGTAAAATTTGAAGCGAGTTTGCGAGGATTTGTTTAAAATCTTAAAGCCTAATTCGAGCTTTAAGATTTTATTTTTTTGAATTTTCAATTTCCATAAATTCTTTATCTTGCTCTATTAAATTTTCATACTTATATCTTAAACGCAAACTAGCTATACAATAAACAGCAGGAACCGTAACCCTATAAGCTGGACTCGCTATATCAAATATGGTCCAAATACCCATAGCCACGGCAACCGGCGTAGATGCTATTATTTTTGTAGTTTTTACGATTAAAGCGTTTGTTGATAGCGATAATCCGCCAAAAATCAATCCAAAAGTAGCATTCCATACAAAATTAACTACCTTAAGAATAATTTTATAAGATGTAAAGCCTCCTTTTTGGATTGCTTGTCTGACAGACATTATAACTACATCCGTTGTTATGTTTGTGCTATTTTTTGACTCTAATCCCAAATCACTCAAAAATGCAGCCCGTTCTCCTTCGCTTAATTTTTCAAGCTTTACTCTAAGCCCTTCCTCGATTAGCATAAATTCTACTTCGTCGATAGGTAAACTTTTATAATACTGAATATTTTTCATCTTTAGTTTTTTACAAACATCTAGTAAAATTTCCCTATAAAGCACCCCATGTCCTCGGAATATATTAAATATCGTATTTCCTCCAAAGCCATGTATTTCATTGATTATTTCATCAATATATTTACCATGCTTAGGATTATGAGCTTTATATTTCTCATTGACGGTTAGTGTTTCACTTATCGGATCGGTCAAAATTTTAACCAAAGGCGCCAAGTCCTCATCGCTAATTTGCCTCAAAAAATCCAAATCAGCGTCATACAGCTTACTCATTACTCTCTCCTTTAAATTAAAGTACAAAATACTGCCTGATTTAGACTTAATTACATATAAATAATAAGGAATAATTCCTTAATAACTATAGATAATAGGTAATTATTCCTTAGTTGATAAGTCAGCCTATTTTATTGAAAATTCCCGATAAAAAGGCTAAAAATGGGAAATAATCTATCAAAAAGAGATATAGCGGGGATTTTAAATATAGATACGAAAACGCTTTATAACTGGAAGAAAAACAAGCCCGAGCTCTACCGCATCGTTATGCTAGGGTTTAAATTCGACGAGCTCTTAAAACAAGCCCAAAACAATCTTAACGAACTTCAAAAAATCGCAGAAGAAAATCAAAATTTTAGATTGAAGTGAGGATTGGAGCCGTATTTGACGCGATAAATTCGCCAAAATCCAGCGCCGATAAAAAGCAGGATAAACTACAAATTTAATGCTAAATTTTAGAGATAAATCAAATTTGCCAAATTTAACAGCGCCGCGACACATACATTAAATTTGCATTTATAATTTAAAAGGAAATTTTAAATTCTCTCGGCAAGCCGCACGGATAGCGGTAACGGCGACTCGACAAGTTTTTATATTAAGCGATCAGCAAGAACAAAAAATTATAGTCAAACCCGCAATTTTTATCTTTTGAAAATTGAACCGCCGCCGACCTTTTGCCGAGGCGGTCAAATTTATTATTTTCTCGCCGCTCTAACCGCGTCTAAAAGCGTTTCAAAGCCAACTTTGCTCGAGTTTTCCACGTCTTTTAGGATTTCCACTCCGGTGGCGTTATCCTTGCTGCTATCTGCGAAAATTTTGATCGCCTTATCAAGTCCGCTATGAACGTTTTCGTGGTCGTGCGAGATGTCTTGGATGGTTTTTGCGTCTTTTACGATAACGTTTTTGACCTTTTCGCTAAACCACCTACCGAAACGGCAGCTACCAACGCTAGGAATGCCGTCAAATTCGCCGTTTAAAACGGCTCTATATCCGTTTAGTTTCATATTGATATGGTCGATTTTGCCGTTGCTGACGTTAACCTCGTTGGTTAAATTTAATGTTTGATTTAAGATATTTTGCGTATTTTCGTTCACGCCTGCGATAGTACCTTGAAAATCGCTCAAAACGCGCATCACGTCGCCCGAAATTTTAGAGAAATTTTCGCTCATTCCTATCATCGTATTTGAGCTTTGTTTAAGTCCGTTTATATTCACCTCGACTTCGAGAGTAGCTTTTTGCGTGCGTTCGGCGAGCTTTCGCACCTCATCGGCCACCACGGCAAATCCGCGTCCGTGCTCGCCCGCACGAGCCGCTTCGATAGCTGCGTTTAGAGCTAGCAAATTCGTCTGATCCGAGATGTCCTTGATGAGATTTATAATCTCCACGATCGACATCACGCTGTTATTTAGTGACGAGGCATCGTTTTGCAGGTCGCCGCTCATTTGTTGGACGTTTTCCATAGAGCTAACGATAAAGCTCGTCTGCTCACGCAGTTCGCCCGTCTTGGTAAAGGTTAGATTATTTAGCTCGTTTATATTTTCGAGCATTTTTAAATTTTCTTCCATCGTACCCTGCAAGAAATTCATGCCGTCGGCATAGCTAGCCAGCAGTAGTTTCACCGTCTCCGGTTGGGGCTTTGGCGTAGTTTCTTCGCTTACCGCGCTTGATTTTACGGCCTCTAGCTCGCTTTGTAGTCTTTCGACCTGTACTTTTAGACTTTCGTTTTCCTGCGATAGAGCCGCATTTTTGCTCTCTAGCTCTTTTTTATAGCCGCTTCCAAACATCCTTTCCTCCTTAAATTTTTCTATAATTATAATTAAATTTTCGCCTTTTGGCGATAAATTTTAAAATTTATTTATCTTTCAGCCACCCGTTTAAAATTTCAATCTGCGTAGCCACGCTCTCATTTGCAGTTCCGCCCTGCGACTTGCGCGCCTCCTTAGAAGCGTTTAGATCAAGAAATTTAACCGCACCCGCGTCCAAGCTTTCATCCACGCTAGCAAGCTGCTGCGCATTTAGCTCGCTTAAATCCAGACCCAAATTTTCCGCATACGCCACGGCCTTGCCCGTGATGAAGTGCGCCCGGCGAAACGGTACGTTTTTCTCCCGCACGAGATAGTCCGCCAGATCGGTTGCCGTGAGGTGCCCGCGGCGCGTCATCGCTAGCATATTTTGCTCGTTAAATTTAGCCGTTTTTAGCATCTGTTTTAAAATTTCAAGGCTCGCAAGCGCGGTGGCGACGCTATCAAAAACGCCCTCCTTGTCCTCTTGCATATCCTTGTTATAGGCTAGCGGCAAGCCCTTCATCACCGTTAGCAGCGCGACGAGATTGCCGTTTACGCGCCCCGTTTTGCCGCGGATTAGCTCGGCGACGTCGGGGTTTTTCTTCTGCGGCATGATCGAGCTGCCCGTACTGTAGGCGTCGCTGATCGTGATAAAGCCAAACTCCTGCGAGCTCCACAAGATGAGCTCCTCGCACAGGCGCGACGCATGCGTCATCAGCACGCTTACGTTAAACAAAATCTCCAGCGCGAAATCGCGGTCGCTGACGCTATCCATCGCGTTTGGCGTCACTCCAGTAAATCCAAGCTGCTGCGCGACCAGCTCGCGATTTATAGGATGCGGCGTACCCGCAAGCGCGGCGGAGCCTAGCGGACAGAGGTTATTTCGCTCGCGCGAGCTGGCAAAGCGCTCGTAGTCGCGGCGAAACATAAACGCGTAAGCTAGCAGATGATAGGCAAGGCTCACGGGCTGGGCGTGCTGAAGGTGCGTGTAGCCTGGCATCAGCGTGTCCGCGTGCTCGCTAGCTATATCTCGCAACGCGGCGACTAGCTCGCGGATTTTTTCGGAGATCTCGGCACCGCTTTTAAGCACGTAGAGGCGAAAATCAAGCGCGACCTGATCGTTTCTGCTGCGCGCGGTGTGTAGCCTACCGCCAAGATCGCTTCCGATGAGCTCGCTTAGGCGCTTTTCGACCGCCATGTGGATGTCCTCGTCGGCGGTTTTAAACTCAAATTTACCGCTTTTTATCTCTTCAAACACGGCGTCAAGCCCCGCGACGATCTTTTCGCTCTCCTCAGGCTTTAAAATCCCGCAAGCACCCAGCATCCGAGCGTGTGCCTTGCTGCCTGCGATATCCTCCTGCCAAAGCGCCCTGTCAAAGCCGATCGAGGCGTTAAACTCCTCCAAAAGCTCGCTACTCTCACCGCTAAACCTACCCGACCACATTTTTTTTGGATTTTCTTGCATCGTTTTTCCTTTTTGCGCTAAATTTTGACTTTGATTTTAGCTCAAATCCACTTAAATTTCACGCCGTATTCACTCTGCGCGGCTAAAATGAACGAAAAAGGAGCAAAAATGAAAAAGCGAATTTATCACGTAAGCGAGGTCGCAAAGAGCGGAGAAAAGGCGATAAAAACGGTATTTTGCGAGACGGACGCCACTAGTTGCGCAGTCTGGGTCGTGCGAGCCGGTCAAGAGGTCGCGGTACACACGCACACCACAAGCGACGACGTGTGGGTGTGCTTGCAAGGCGAGGGCGTATTTTATCTTGCAAAAAAGACGGACGAGCTTTTAGATAACGGCGAACAAGTAAATTTTAAAAGCGAGCGATCTTGTCGATACAAGCAAATCTCGGTCAAAAAGGGCGACGTGGTGATCTCGGCTAAGGGCGAGTGTCACGGCATGAAAAACACCGGTAAGGAGGATTTTATCTTTATCAGCGTTATCACGCCGTTGCCCGCTGATTACGTGGCGCTGGGGTAAATTTAAGCTAGCAAGAGTGGGGCTTATCGCGTGGGAAATGAAAATTTGTAGCATTTTGGGTATTTGTTGATTTTTACTGCGTGTAAATTTGACAAAAGCACATAGCGGCTGAAATTTTAAAAATTTACGGCGGCAAGCTAAATTTGGTGCCGATAAACAATGCCGAGGCGATCGCGGTGCACGGCGATAAATTTGAAATTTTAGGGCGGTAAACTGCGGCGCGAAAGTAAAATTTACGCTTGCGTTCGCATATAAGGCGCAAGGCAGAATTTAAATTTAGGTGCGGCAAGCCGCTAACGGATAAATTTAATCAAAAGGATCAAAATGAAAATATTACTGATTAACGGCGGAGCGCCGTTTAACGGCAAAGGCGGCAAGCTAAACAAGACATTGCACGATCTAGCAAAGAAGACGCTAGAGTCGCTAGGGCACGAAACGCGCGAAACTACGATACATGAGGGCTACGACTTAGAGAGCGAGGTGGAGAAATTTCTATGGATGGATGCCGTGATCTGGCAGATGCCCGCGTGGTGGATGGGCGAGCCTTGGGTCGTTAAAAAGTATATCGACGAGGTGTTTATGAGCGGCATGGGCAAGATAGTGGCAAACGACGGTCGCCATAGAACAAATCCAAACGACGGATACGGCACCGGCGGGCTGATAAAGGGCAAATCGCACATGCTAAGCGTCACATGGAATGCGCCGCTTCAGGCGTTTAACAAGCCGGGTGATTTTTTCGAGGGCGTGGGCGTGGACGGCGTTTATCTGCATTTTCATAAGGCAAACGAGTTTTTAGGCACGAAAAGGCTGCCTACTTTTATGTGCAACGACGTCGTTAAAAATCCTGACGTAGAGCGTTTTATGAGAGATTACGAGGCGCATTTAAAAAGGGTTTTTGGCTGATTGCGGCAGGCTAGCGCCTAGCCTGCTCGTTTGCTAAGCTAAATTTAACCGCCTTTGCTTTTAAATTCGGCTCGGGGCAAATGGCAAATTTAATCAAAATAAAAAAGGAAAAATATGGCCTATCCGCTACTTGGCACGAAAATAGTGATAGACGAAGAAAAGGTTTTACGAGAGAAAAAATATAATCTGTCGGCAATGTATGAATACTTGGATGAGCTTGGAAAACAGTGTGATTTGATTAGGAT
>CAURKB010000049.1:0-13975 GCA_963525315.1 uncultured Campylobacter sp.
AATCAAGGCAGTCAAAAAAACTCTTACCGAAAAACGTCAAATTTTCTTTAACGCCTTCGATGCTTGAAAGTATACACAAAATGCCCATGCAGTAGATGAAAACGCCGATTAGCGCGAGGGCTTTTTTACGAGAAAAGCCAAATTCGCGGATAAGATAGTGCGTGAACGGCTCCAGCATCGAGATAGCCGAGGTAATGCCCGCAAAAAGCAAAGCCGAAAAAAATGCGAACGCGAGCACGTGTCCGAGCGTGCCGAGCTCCGCAAACAGCGTCGGCAGCGAGATAAACACGAGTCCCACGCCCTGACTAGGCGTCGCGCCGAACTCAAACACGAAAGTAAAGATAACAAGCCCCATCAAAATGCCCATCACGACGTTTATGATGACGATGATGATCGAGGAGCTAACGAGATTGGTATTATCAGGCAATGACGCAGAGTAGACGATGATAACGCCAACGCCAAGAGATAGCGTAAAAAACGCGAGTCCAAGCGCGGTTAAAATGCTACTCACGCCTAGTTTTGAAAAATCGGGAACCAGCAAAAATTTAGCCGACTGCACGAAGCCGTCCATCGTAAACGAGTAGCTAAGCATGATGATAAGTAAAATAAGAAGCGATGGCATCATCCAGACGTTTACGCGCTCTATGCCGCTTTTTATGCCCTTTGATACGATAAAAATGCAAAGAAAAAACACGATCGTAAAGTAAAAAATTTGAGATGCGGCGTCGTTAGCGTAGAAATTTCCGAAAATTTTCTCCGAAGCCTCGACGTCTTTTGGCAGCTCGGTTATTACCATTACTGCGTATTTTAGTATCCATCCGATGATAACCGTGTAAAAAGAGGCGATGATGATCGCGCCTGTCATCGTAAAACCTGCAAATTTCCACGCTTCTTTGCGCTTTAAAGCAAGCTTTTTAAAGGCGTTTACGGGGTCTGATTCAGAAAGCTTACCGATAGCTATCTCGCCGAAAAATATCGCAAGTCCGACGAAAAAAGTCATAAAAAGATACAAAAGCACGAAGGCCGAACCGCCGTTTTGACCGACTAAATACGGGAATTTCCACGCGTTTCCAAGCCCCACCGCAGAGCCTGCGACGGCTAAGATAAAGCCGATTTTTGAAAATTTATCCTGCGCCAAATTTAACCTTAGTATTTAAAATTTCAGAAGCGAGGCTAGCATAAAAAAGCTTTTAAAATTCTAATTTTTAAATAAATTCGTAGAAAAACGAAACACAGCTGAAATTTTTTGTAAATTTGTAGCACTACGCGGCAGCAAATTTGACGAGCGGAAAATTTATGAAAAATTTTCTCGGTTTTAAGTAACTCAAAGCTAAATTTTTATAAAATGCGCTCTCAAAGCTTCAAAGTAGGGGTCTGATCCGAAATGGCTTAAATTTACAAGGAGACTTTATGAAAAAAGTTGTTTTTTTAATGATGGCTCTTGCTAGCTTTGCGTTTGCGGGCGACGGCGAGATGCTAAGATCTTACTCCGTTCTTGCGGCAGCAGTCGGTCTAGGCCTAGCGGCTCTTGGCGGCGCTATCGGTATGGGAAATACCGCTTCTGCGACAATCTCAGGCACGGCTAGAAATCCAGGCGTGGGCAGCAAGCTAACTACGACGATGTTCGTTGCTCTTGCGATGATCGAAGCGCAAGTTATCTACGCGCTAGTTATCGCGCTAATCGTTCTTTACGCAAATCCAATGTTTTAATATCGGGCGGGTTCGTCCCGCTCTTTTTCTTTTAATCCACGTGCGACCTTGGTGGAACGGTAGACACGCTACTTTGAGGTGGTAGTGCCGAAGGGTGTGCGAGTTCAAATCTCGCAGGTCGCACCATTATTCATTTTTCTAAATCTTAATCCCCATAAATACGACGTTCAAGCTAAGTCAAAAAGTCAAGCTCCCCTACAAACATAAGGGAATTTGGCCTAAAACTACCTAAAAATGATACCCAAGCCGTTTTTGGGTATTAAATTTTGGGTATTTTGTCTCTAAAAACGAAAATCGCGAGCTCCACAGCTATAATTACTTGTGATTCAATTCACTACAAGGAGTTCAGATGAGACAAAACGCTCTCGTTCGGTCGGCTAAATTTAAAGTTAGCCCAGATGTTGCGATAGAAGAATATCGCTTACCAGTAGGCACGGATTACGCTCGAATAGTTTTAAAGGACAAGCTTCTATTGCAAGTCCGAAAAGTAACAAGGTCTGGTCGCGTCGCTAGATACGACAAAGATTTTTACGCGAAAACTGGCACACCTAGCCGAATCAAGCTCGGTCGCTTCCCCGAAATGTCATACGCCGCAGCTTTAGCCGCTAGCGAAAAAGTGCAAAAAGAAGGCGAGAATAAACTCGCTCCAAAAGACGCTCTAAGCTCGGTCTTTGAGGACTTTTTAGTGTTTAAAGGCTCAGGGCTAAAACCTGCTACCGTCTCAAAAAAACATAAGATTTTTAATTCTAAGCTCTCTGCATTTAAGGCCACGCCTATAAGCAAGATAACACTCCGAGACCTACAAGACGTCGGCCGTGGAATCTTGCAAAAGGGCACATATTCGGCGCTCGAGGATTACTGCCACTTTGCCAATCAGCTCTTCGACTTCGCGTATGCGCGAGGATACCTACAAGCTGATATTTTTCGGGGCGACAAGCTTATTGAGATTTTTACTCTGCCGAAAGATAGAGTGAAAGGCTATCCGTATATCAAAAACGAAAACGATTTGAGGGCGCTAATCCAATACATTAGCTCGTATCCTCACACTGGTAGCGTTCGCAATGCCTTAAAATTTGCCTTCGTTACCGCCTTGCGTTCTGCGAATGTGCGAAATTTAAGTATCAAACATATAAAAGTCGACATAAACGGCGAATACTATTTGCATTTCCCAGCAAAAGATATGAAAATAGTGGAAAATGGGGATATGTATTTGGGGCTTCCGCGAAAAATCGGCGAATGGCTCGAGGTGAAGAAAAAATTCGCAAATAACAAGGACGGGCTACTTTTTTCAAATATGAACGGAAACGCGTTAAGCGACGCAACTCTGTCAAAATCTTTGCGTTCTTGCGTTCTAAAAGAAGTTCTGCCTATAAAAAATCCTGACGACGAGCCCCGACATATCGTATGCCACAGCTTACGCATCATAATGTCGACTTTCGCGAACCTCGAGCGAAAAAAGGAGCGAAACAACTTAAGCTGGGAAAGTATTGAGTGCGTGTTAGACCACGCCGTGGGGCTAAAAATAATAAGAGATTATGACAAATCAGGCACGGACGAAGAGCTGCAAATTGAGCTAACTAGGAAAGTTTTAACTTGGTGGCTAGAATACATTGAGGAAAAAGGTTTTAGGCTATGAATTGGGTAAAAAAGAAGCAGGGTTCGAGCCGAATAACTAAGAAAATAGTACTAAACTCAAACCAAGCAGAATTATGCCCTATTGTGGCTTATCTACGCGTTAAAAATCGTGGGTTTTTCGGAATAATACGATGAATTATATCGATTTGCGAGATATCTTCGGTCGCGACTTTCGTATTTTGAGTACCGACGGCGGATATTTTGACGAGAGCGGAACGGAGCTGAAATACCGAAACTACGACGTTACGCCCCTAATTTCCGAACTCGGATTAAGTGCCGTCGGCGCTTGCTTAACGATATGGAACACGAAAATATGGGGTGAGCGCCAATGCGGTCGCCCCTCGAATATAGACGCCGCGCGCAAGCTTGAAGGTGCTCTAAAAAATATAGTCAAACGTAGTTTAGCCTTCGCCCCCGTATGGGCGGCGTGGGCTTACGAGGCTCATAAAAACGGCCTCCCGCATATCCACGCTATGCTCTTTACCTCGCCGAAATATCTCCCTCGCGTTATAGAAATATTACGCGGCGAGCTAGGCAAGAATGCTGCTACCGTCGATATTCTCGACGCCGAATACGTCGGGGGAGATAACACGGATTCGAGAAAACGCCGGAAAAAATATCTTAGCGGGCTTCTAGCATACGAGCAAACCCCCGTAAACGTCTCAAACATCGAAATCCACGAGGACGGAGAGGTCGAAATCGAAAACCGTGACGCTCAAATAAACGTCGACGCCGCCGAACTAACCCCGCTATTAAGACACAAGCGCGGCTACGTAAAAGACGTTCAAAAACAAAAAATCGTCCATTTTTTACAAAATCCAAAAATGGAAAAATCCCTTCCTCGCGCGGACGGCGAACTACGAACGCTACTAAAAATGTTTGAGAGCGTTTGGGACGCAAAGGCTAAGGCTCGAAAGAAACGAGGGGAAAAAATCGAAAATCCAAAAGACGACGAACTTCGGTCGCGCGAATTATACGTGCCGCAATTAAAAATATTCCCTTCTCAAACCGCTATTCTAGCAAAAAGAAAAAAAGAGCTACGCAAGGCTCGCGACGAAGACCTCGCGCCTCTTGATATTACGCTTCGAGCAGCCAACGGAGACCGAATACATCGGACTCGCCGCTCTTTACAGCTTACGACCGCACAACTTGAAAATTTAAAAAAGTTAGGCAAAAAATGCCTAAACAAATTTGAGCTAGAAAACCTATACCGCGTTATTATCGAGGGCGGCCGAATAGATTGTCTGAATAATGACCCCGACGCGCCTCAAAATGCGCGTCCGATAAAACGTTTTAATGACCGCACGACGCTTGGCTTTGCACGGTATGCGACCGAAGAAAGCGTCCGTCCCGAAATCGAGGAGACCTATTTCTTGTTAGCTAGGTACATAATGAGCGGATACTCCGTACCCGAACATCTACGAATGGCCGTACGCGGCGACGGGTTGGCGCAGATAGCCGCCGAAAAAGCGAGGGCGGAACGGCTACTCCGTGAAAATGCTTTTGCTGACGCTCCGGCCGAAGTATTAGATTGTGTTAAATATGCCGCTGGAATATGGGAAAAACCGATGCCTAAAAATGTTGAGGAACGCATTAATTCAGCGGTAAATTTGGGCGTAGAACATCGGGGCGATTTATGGTTTCGATTTACGGAAAAACTCGACTTCATAAAACACCCTAACAAAAAACTATATCGAAAAATTTTAAGAGCTACGAAAACATACGAAGATTATCTTTACGAAAAGGAGGCCTAAAATCAAAAAAATTTAGCCCGTTTATGGGCGCGTCAATCCTAAAGTCGTCTAAACCCATACAAAAGTTAAGTCTCACAAGTATAATTATATTAAACAAATAAAAAAATTAAGGAGACCTAAAAATGCTACACGCAGACGAAGCTAAAAAAGCAAACCGCGAGGCGTTGAAAAAACTAATCAAGCTCGTAAACGACGCGCAAAACATAGACAAGCAAGTCCGAGCCGCACAAATCGCCTTCGAGAACGCGAGCGAAAAGCTAAAAAATTTACTTCAAAAACAAGACGAAATCGACGAGCAGCTAAGAAAGCTAAGCCCCGACCGCCCCGACATAACGGACACGGACGACGAGCCGACGGAAAACTACTCGCAGCCGCACCCTTTTTCTTGACCCTTGCGGGCAAGAAAAACCCACGAGGCGCGCGAAGCGCACCTCTTAGTGGGCATACTAAGGGGCGCTATACGCCCCAAGTATGCTTTTTTCCGCCCACGAGGGGCGAAAAAAAGAAAAAAATAATCCATTTCTGCTACAAAAAAGAGGTAAAAAATAATGCAAAATATACGAGATAACGGCGCTAAAGCAAGCATAAATTTTCAACGTTGCGATATGAAGGTTGCGCCTTTCCACAACGCCAGAGAGGCTTTTCTGCCAGAGACGAGCCACCCCGAACTGGTCGAGAAAAACGAATGCAGTTGCTCCGCTTTGGCAGCGTTAAAAAAAATAAAAAAATGGGACCAGCAGGCCGACGAAGCATACCTAAAAACATACGGGCAAAAATCCGCCCTAAAAGAAAAAAATAAGGTCTGGGAATGCGTCATAAATTTAAGAGAAAATCACACGCTTAAAGATGTTAAAAAATTAACGAAAAAGCTCGAAAAAATCACGGGCTACAAAGCCGCTCAAATCGCTATCCACAAGGACGAAGGGCACTACGAAGAGGGCACGGGGGATTTTATCCAAAACGTGCACGCACACGTGATTTTTTATGCGCGCGACACGGAAACGGGGCTTAGCCTTTCCGCCGAAAATTACCGACGTAAAGACTTAATGAGGATTATGCAGGACACAGTCGCCTCCGAGCTCGGTATGGAACGCGGCCAAAGTGCCGAAATTACGGGCGCGAAGCATATGAGCCCCCGAGCTTTCAAGGCGCAAAAGCGTCAAGAGGCCACACTCGAAAAAACCAACGCCGAATGGGAGCAAAAACTCGAAACAAACAACGCCGAATGGCAAGCAAAAATGGCCGAGAAGCAAAAAGAATGGGAAGCAAAAAAGGCCGCGTGGGAGCAAAAACAAGCCGAACGCGAGGCCAAGCGCGAGGAATGGGAGCGCCGAATACCCGAGATTATGGCGGCGAGGGAAAGACGCTCGAAATTCATTTCAGACAAACTCGATTGGGAGGACGCCCGCACGGGAAAAATGCTAGCTCGCGATATGGAACTTTTGGGGCTCAACTTCGCTGGCATCGCGAACCCGCACGGAAACCCCTTGCTCGAGGCGCAGAAAGACGCAATTAGAAACGTGTTTAAAATGCTGGGCGTAACCGCGCAGTTGGCCGTTTTCCTCTTAAACAAGACGCTCCAAAACGACGAAAAAATAAAATCAGACGCGAAAATCTATAATGTTGAATCAACCTTGCTTAGAGCCGTCGATTACGTCGCGAATAGCGACCCCGCGAACGGCGAAGAGCTTAAAAAGCTGATACAGCGGAAACTAATGCTTATTCCCGAAGAAAAACGCCGCGAACTTTTTGAGTACGCGATAGAAAACGCACCGACGGACGAACTCCGCGAGGACATAAAAGCCCTCGTCGAAGGCCGCTTCGACGACATCGCGCGAACCGCCGCCGCCCAAAAACGCATAGAAAATCGCGACCTGCGCCAATCTTTGCGAGAATATAGCGAGGAAATCCGTAAAATCCGCGACGAGCTCAAACAAATGGACGAGGAGAACCGCATACTCGTAGCCGCAGAACGAGCCCTACTCCGCGAAAAGGGCGCAAACCGCGAAGAATACGCCGACCAAGAGGCCTCAAACCGCAAGCGACTAGAGGAAATCAAGGGGCTAAAAGACGAGGTAAAAAGGATAAATAACGAGCTAAACGAAGCGAGAAAACAGCAAGAAATAGACAAAAACACGCTAAAAGAGCAAGCCGACAAAATCAAGGAGCTAAACGCGCAAATAGCGGAAATAACAGAGGAAAACGCCAAAAAACAAAAGGAGCTAGAAGAAGAGCTAAAGCAAGAAAAAGCCAAACGCCTAATCACGCCGCAACAGCTAGACAAAGCCGAAAGGCGCATAAGCGAGCTAGAAGACAAAATAAAAGAGCAAGAATTCGTATTCTACGGTAAGGCAGACGAAATAGAAGCCGCCGAGTTTGAAAAAGACCTAGAAAAACAAATCGTCGCGCCCCAAACGCTCGACATATTCGACGTAATCGACGAGCAAAAACCCGAGAAAATCGAGCCTGAAAAACAGCGCGAAGAGCCTAAAATCGAGAAACCCGAGCCTATCCGCGAGCCCGAGCCAAAACCCGCCAAAGACGACAATCTAAACATATATGGGTATCAAACCTATACGCCCGAGCCGCGCCGCCGCCTAGATGACTACGAGCCCGTGCGAAAAATCGAGCCCGAGCCTGAACCCGAGCCTATATTCCGCGACCCGTGGGAAGAAATATCGGACGCTATGAAAAAATGGCAAAAAACAGACAGTGAGGTAGAAAAAAATATCATTAAAAATAGCATACTAAAAAATATAGAAAAATACGAAAAAAGCGGCATACCGCCGCACAGACAATTAGCGATAGATAGCTATCGCAGCGACCTAAACTACGACCCCGCCGCCGCCGACGCCGAAGCCATACGACAAATGCGTGAACGCGAGCTAGAGCTAGAACGCAAGCGCCAAGCCGCCGAGTTAGAGTTAGAGAAAAAATACGACGACGTGAAGAAAAACGTCAAACAAGAGACGGACGCGAGGCAACGAGACATAAAGAAAAAGAAAAAAGACGAGCTGGAAATGGGAATGTCTTGAAAATCGCCTCCAATACTCCCATAGGCGGTAAAAAACGGAGCGGGGTCGCGTCGCGAGCCCCACGCGCCAGACGTTAGGGCGGGCTAAAAATAGGCTGTATCCGTTTTGCGTAAAATAGGTGCAGAGCCAAGAGGGGCGACTCGCACTCGGCGCGCGACTCCGCGTTCGGAGGCTTCTACTCCTTTAAAACCAAACATTCATTTTTACCGCCGTAAAATATATGTTTTTTTTTCATACAAAACCTACCGCGCACGACGTTTTTTAGGCACTTTCAAAGCATTTTTGCCGTTTTCTAAATATAAGCATATTACTTTTAAGAAGCCGACTTGACAAAACCAAAAAAACGAGCTATCATTCACATCAAGCAGGGTTCGCATACTGAAAATTAAGAAATTTTTTTAAGTTTAGAAAACTTAAAAACAGCCGCTACAAGACTATCCGATTAACTTTACGTTAATCTTTCTTTATGCTTTTTCTTAAGTTTCAGCCCGCTTTCGTTATTTTTAGAGCCAAAGCTTAATCGTTTTTGGGGTCTAGTTTCCTAAATACCCAAATCTGATAAAAACGCCGAAAATATGGGCTAAAAATGACTAATGCAGTGCACGCAGGTCGCACCATAATGCTTATCAACCCCGATAAAAATCCCTAAAATAGCCAAATGTATAAAACCCGTCGACGGGAAATCTATCGAAATCTCGCCGATTAACTGACCAAATTTACTGACTAACCTAAATTTAGTCAGTATCGCAAAAACACTTGAGAAAACGCTCTTAGTCCTCAAAAACGTAAACGTTATAATTAATAAAAAACGGAGGACTAAACCTATGACAAATATCTCAAAACTCGATGAGTTTCGTCGTGACCCTGACGCCTATTTAAAAGAGTTAAAACTCCCATATGGCAAAACTACCTTACGTCAAGTCTTAAACGCTGAGGGGCTAACCATCCGCATCCAAAAAATCAAATGCAGTAAAGCTCCACTCATCCGCTATCGTAAGGACTACTACTATACTAAAGGCGGTCAAATAGTTGCGAAAATAGGCTCAATAGATGATCTAACTTATCGCCAAGCCACAAAAAAACTTTATGAGGTTAGAGCTGAAGCTCTTGACCCTCAAGATCCGAAAAAATTAAAAATCACGCTAAAGGACGTTTTCGACGAGTACGTCGCTAGTTCGACTCTAGGATGTGGCTCTCGCACTATCGAAAAAAAAAGCATAGCATTTAACAAGCTCCAAAAATATGCTAATATGCCTGCAAAATCTTTAAAACTCGAACATATTTTGGAAATAGCTCAAGCTAGTTATACCCGTAACGAGTTTTCTGCACTCCGCGACTTCTCAAGTTTTATGGGGCAATTCCTAGCCTTTGCTATACGCCGAAAATATATCTCAAGCGATCCTTTGGGTGGTGAAAAGCTTACGGCGCATTTTGCCTTGGGTAAAAAAGGCGAATATCCTTGGATTGATTCCGATGAGGACTTACGGGCTCTTTGTCTGTACGTTTCAAACTATCCTGATACCGCAAGCGTCCGCAATGCCCTAGTTTTTGGGCTTTGCACGGGATTACGCCCGGGTAATATTCGCAACTTGGCTACAAAACATCTAAAAACTGATGAAAACGGCGAATACTTCCTCTTTTTTGAAGCTGACGAGATGAAAATCGAAGCAAACGGGGACATATATATCGGGCTCCCCCGTGAACTTGGCGATTGGCTTCAAAGCATAACTAAAAACGGCTTATATTTTCCGTCTCGAAAAAATACGCTCCTATCCGACGCTGTGCTTAGCAAGGCTTTGAGAAAATGCCCCTTACAGACCATTAAGCCTAAAGGTAAAACCTCGATAGTCTGTCATAGCTTCCGAAAAATCTTGAGCACCTTTGTAAATGAGTCTGACGATAATGGGGTAAGCGATTATGACGTAGAGCGCGCTTTAGCCCACAAGATCGGCGGAATGGCCGGGCGATATAATACTGTTGCTACGACTCGGCGTGTTTTAACTTGGTGGCTTTCATATTTGCAAGAGCGGGGGTTAAGGTTATGAAGTTAAAAATGGGGGTAACGGGCAAGCATTTTAGGACTATAGCGGAGCCCGTTAGTGGTGTAATTTTAGCGACTAATAGCTTTAAATGCCCTAATTTTTGGCGGTCAGTATGAGTAATTTTCGTTCTGATTTCGATAATTTCAAACCGGGTGAGTTGCATTTAAAGCAAAAACTACTAAACAAAGAGTTAAAACAACCTCTTGATTCTCGCCCTCTCGAAATATACACTTATGACATTTCGGCTGATTTTCTTGCCTTGGGTTTTTCTTGTGTCGGCGTGACGTTAACTGCCGATAATACGGGCATTTGGAAAAATGGCACGCCTGGCCGCAAAAATAATAAAGAGCTTGCCGAAGCTCTAAAAAAAGAGCTCTATTCGCTTGTTTAAAAAACTCTCTCGACTATCCCTCTTTGGGTAGCATGGGTGTTCGAGCGCCATAAAAACGGCTCTCCGCATATCCATGCTATGTTGTTTTGTCCCGTGCGTGATCTTGCTCACGCGATAGCCCTCTGCAGGCGGTTATATGATTCTAAATCCGTACAAGTGAACGTGCTCAGTCCGATGTATGTTTTCAAGGATGAAAAATGGCAGTGGGTTTTGGCTGAAAAAAACGAGGACTTTCCCGCCGCTCTTTGTTCGAAAATTCTTGCTCGAACTACTGCTGAAATCGATCCTATTAAGGACAAGCTTGTCCGCCGAAATGTAGCCAAAATAAAAGACGTCCAAACCACGAAAGAACTCCATAGCGTTTGCAATGCGAAATTAAGGCGAAAATATCCTAACGCCGAGCTAGCCTTATGTAATCTTTTTTTCGAGTTGTGGAGATACTGGAAGTACGCACATTGTCGCTCAAAACGAGAAAGGGTTGCCGAGGATGTGAACCGATACGATAGACTTATTCTTGGCATAAAGGACGAAAACGAAAATGAAACTGATGATGAGCCTTTTCCGGTAAACCGATTCGTCATCACTCAACCCGTGCTTGGAGCTTTCGGTCGTGACGTAGCTTGCAAATTAAAAACCAAAGTCGATGACGAACTCGTACAGCTTGACGTAACTCTTTGGACTCGACACAATACCGAACGTTTGCACGTGAATTTGAAAAACGTTTATCTATCAAAAACTCGAATAGAAAATTTGAAACTCTGGGCTAAAAAATGCCGAAACAAAGACGATCTCCTTGTTCTTTATCGCACTCTTTTTAGCGGTAAAAAACTCGGCGGTAAAGACCCCTTGCGGATGCTGGATTTCGCCCCAAAAGATCTATCTGATTATGATTGTGAGCTTTTGGAAAATCGATTCGATATCCGCTCTTGGCTCGCCTTTGTTTTTCCGCTTATTCGCGCTCAAAAACAAGACGACAATTCTGATTTTGATCTTGCTACTTTCCTTGCTACTTGTGGGCTCGATGAATTCTTTCGACCTATCCCTGAACCTGCTCCGCCTGAGCTTTGTAGTGCCACATGATTTTTAAATAAAAGTTACTGCTTTTTTTGGCATGATCTTTATCAAAAATTTTTAAAAGGAGTTTCATCAAATGGAACAAAATTTTCAAAAACCTAACCAAAGCCCAAACGTTGCTCTAGCGCAAACGCAGAGCCAAAAAACCGCTCAACCTCAAGAGCAAAAACCTGCGGAACAAAAAGAGAAAAAAGAGCTTAGTCCCCGTGCAAAATTACTTAAAGACTTGAATGCTCTTGTTACTAAACTCAAGAGCGTTGATAAACGCGAAGCCAAAGCGAAAAACGCTTTGGAAGCTGCGAAAAACGCTTTGACGAAAATCGAGGAAGAGCGTGCTGAAGTTGAGGCGCTTGCTAAAAAGTTCGAGCTCTCGAACTCTACCACTGCGTAAACCCCCTTGCGGGCGAACTTTCAGCTACGGCTTTATGCTGTAGCTGATTAGTGTGCTCACTAATCAGCAGCAAGCGGACGGTAGTTTTTTAAAGTGGCGCAAGACCCCTTTAAAAAATATAAATGCGATAATACCGTATTTAAGGAAAAAAAACTATGGACAACAACGCTAAATCTTGTTTTCGGATCGACCCTATGAAATCGGAGTTTGCATATTGGCACGATTTTAGACAGGGCTTTCAAGCCTCAAACGTTCAAGGCGAAAGGACAAAGGATAATGAATATTCTTGCACCTTTGCGGAAGCTCGGGCTAGGGCTAAGCAAATGAAAGACGAAGCTGACGCTGCCTATCGAGCGCGAACGGGGAGAGCGCCTAGCTACAATGCCGAATCTATCTATTGGGAAGCTACGGTGAATTTGCGTGATTTTCACACTCGCGAGGATGTCGAAAAGGTAGTTAAAATTTTAGAAAAAAGGCTCGGCTATCGAACCGTTTTTTGGACTCGGCATCGCGATGAGGGTCATCTAGCCACCGACGATGAGATGGATGAGTTAGGGCTCTCATCTGGCGACCAAAGGCCTTTTATCCTAAACGATCACGTTCATATCGCTATGTTTTCTCTGGATGAAGGCGGGAACTCTCTACATCGTCGAAATTTTGGAAAGCCTAACCTTATCAGTCAAATTCAGACGGAAATCGCGCAAGCCCTCGGCATGGAGCGCGGCATCAGTAAAAAAATCACGAAGCGAACGCATCTCAGCCCTCGTCAATATCGTCAAGCTATGAGCCTGCAGGAGCCTTTGCAAGTCAAACTTGGTGACGTCAAAAATGAGCTCAAAGACGCCAAAAAACAAATAAAAGAGTTAGAGGAACAACTCAAGGCTGCTAACAAGCAAGCTCGCGCTGATTTGCAGGAACAAGGGGCTAGTCGTGGGGATTATGCTGCACTCGAGGCCGAAAATCGCAAACTCAAAGACGACCTTGCCGAACTGAAAAAAATGCCCGATCTTGACAACCTTGAGGATTTTTCTAAAATCTTTAAAGAGAAAATTGAACGGCTGCGTCGCCATCCTAAACTAGATGACGAAGTGGAAAAGGTCGTTAGTAGTAGCTTGAGATCTACTCTCTTAGGCGATTTTAAAAAAGAGGATGTTCTCACTTATGTCGCTGACGCGGTTGCGACTAAGCAAGCGGCTATTAATACGATCAAAGAAGCCCAGGTAACTTTAAAAGAGGTTGCTATTAAAAAAGAAATCAGCGTGAAAGCTCAATTAATGGCCGTTCGCGAAAATAAAACCTTATGCGGTTTTTTGGGCGCCGTTGGTCGATCTGACTCTGACGTCATTGTGTTAAAACGAGAAAATGCAGAGTTGGCCGATACGGTCGATCAGCTACAAAAACAAAATAAAGCCCTTCAAAAAACATTAAGGGCAACTTCTGAAATTATTGCACAAAAGGATGCCCAGATTGCCGAGTTAACGAAAATGAATCAAGAGGGTTTAAAACCTGCTAACGATCACTTTTTTATGGGGCAAGCCTCTATGCTCTCCGAGCTTGCGCGCTCTGGGCGACTATTCGTCGAACCGAAGGGTAGATATCTGATCGAGAGTCTAGATAGTTACCTAAAAGGCGAATATACTTCTGCTGACTCTTTTATCGGTATCAAAAGTGGTTTATTGAGTTACACTCCTGCTATTCATACTCCAAAAAACGATCTTGATTTTAGGTAAAAAAATCTCTTTGCCCCTCGATAAATAGGGGCTTTGAGGTGCTTTTCCCTCGTTTCTTAATAGTATATATAATAATAAATAGGCGACTTTCTAAAATCTACAAAGCGTCCAATTAATAAAACAACTTCAAGGCAAAAGCAAAGCATACAAAAGGCACGGTGGCGGCTGTTTTTTTGTTTTTCCGAGCTTGCGGTATTTTGCGAACTGTCGGAT
>CAURKB010000050.1:0-13960 GCA_963525315.1 uncultured Campylobacter sp.
AAAAAACGGAAATTTTGATGCTTGATCTGTGGGGGCTAGGCGGGCTGGAGGATGACTCGCACCTGACGGTTTTAGACGGGCGAGGTATCGTGACGGCCAGGCTCATGGATTATCTGCCAGATATCCCCGTAGTAGCTGATAACGTGGGACTTGGACAAGGCGAAATAATGGAAGTAAAGGTGCCAGTAGGAAGCTCGTTTATGTACCGTCATATCAGCTCCATAACGCAGAAAAAATGGCGCATCGCGATGGTTTATAGGGGCTCAAATTTCATGATCGCAAAGCCAAATTTAATGATCCTGCCAAACGACGTTTTGCTGATAGTAGGCGAACCTAGCGTGCTTTTAAGCGTATTTAGAAGCGTGAAAAAAGAAACGGGGCAGTTTCCAAGCCCATTTGGACATAACACTTATCTGTTTTTAGATATGCGCGCTATGGGCGAAGAGGCTTGCTTACGGCTGCTAGAACAGAGCCTAAAACTGCACGAAAAGCTAAATAGCAAACGCCTCTACGTCAAGGTCGTAAATCCGACGTTAAATTTAGCCTACGAGAAGCTAAAATCGGTCGGGGACGAGAGGGTTGCGGTAACGTTTGATTTTTTCGGTTGCGGCGTAGAACAGATAAAAGACGACGTATTTAAAAACGACGTCGGGTTAATAGTAACCGATAATAAATTTTTCTCGGCTCATAAAAGGATGCTTTTTGGGCTTAAAAGGCCGGTAACGACTATCGGCCGAGGCGACGCGGACGAGATAAAAAAAGGCGTGATACTAAGTAGCGGTTTTGGCGACGAGATAGAAAACCAATCAGCCGTCATCATGGACTGCTGCGCGCAGCTAGATACGCAAATCTCGCTATATCACTTCGGCGCGCTTAGCGGCGGCGAGGGCGCGGAGGAGCATTTTGATAGCCTTTCTAAAATTTTCGGACGTAAGGTCGAGATAGTCGAGGATAGAAATATAAATCCTATTTTAAAGCTAAAAAACGAGCAAAATTTGCTTCAGTTCGTGCCTTTTAGCAAAAAAATAAGCAGACCCGATCCGTTTGCGGCGTTTTCAAACGACATGAACCGTTTGTACTCGCGCCTTAGCGATAATTATCAAATTTTTATACCGATAAATTAGGCTATTTTGGATAAAATAAAAGCGGAGAATAAGATGAAAATAGATATAAAATTTGACGGCAAACCCGGTTACGGCGTCTATATAAACGAGCTAAAAGAGCTTAAATTCGACGCTAAAGTCGCTATCGTGACCAACGCAAAGGTAGGCGGGCTTTATCTGCAAATTTTACTCTCGCGCATCGACTGCCCGCACAAATTCATCATCAGCGTCCCGGACGGCGAAGAGTATAAAAATATGCAAACTATCGAGGCGATTTTAGAGCAGCTTTTCGTTAGCCGCCTTGACCGCAGCAGCGTTATCATCGCGTTTGGCGGCGGAGTGGTGAGCGATATGGCGGGCTTTGCGGCGAGCATTTTTGAGCGCGGGATCAAATTTATAAACATCCCGACTACTCTGCTAGCCCAAGTGGATGCTAGCGTAGGCGGAAAAACGGGCGTAAATAACAAATTCGGCAAAAATCTAATCGGCTCGTTTTACCAACCAAGCGCCGTTTACTGCGAAACCGAATTTTTAAAGACGCTTGAAAAGCGCGAATTTGCAGCGGGGCTCGCAGAGGCCGTAAAGATGGCCGTAACCTTTGATGAAAAGCTATTTTCGTGGATGGAGAGCGCAAATTTAACCGATGAAGCAAATTTGCAAAATTTGATCTACCGCTGCGTGCAGATAAAGGCCGCCGCCGTAGAGGCCGACGAGCGCGAAAAAGGTGTGCGTGCGGTGCTAAACTACGGCCACACCTTCGCTCACGTGATAGAAAACGAAACGAACTATAAAAAATATCTACACGGCGAGGCGGTAGCGATCGGTATGAATATGGCTAACGCGCTAGCGGTGAAGCTAGGCCTTATGAGCGAGGGGCAAAAGGCGCGCGCGGCGGAGCTTTTGGTTAAATTCGGCCTGCCGATAAGCTACAAGGTGCCAAATGCAAGCAGCTTTTACGAGGCGTTTTTCCTTGATAAAAAGGCGGAAAACTCAGCTATCAAATTTATCCTGCCGCGAGGTATCGGCGCATATGAGATACGAAAAGACGTGCCGCGCGAGCTTGCAATGGACGTTTTAAGAGAGTTTGAATGAGAAAAATTTTATTTATTTTAATCGTTGCGGCGGCGGTTTGGGCGGTAGACGATATCCCTGACGACTACGGCGTAAAAGACGCTCAGCTAGCCGAGCTAAAAAGCTCGCTAGATACCATAGAGTCCAAGTTATCCGATAACGTCTGGGCGACTCGCTACTCAAACTATAACACGTTTCAAAAGCTAAGCGCGGAGCTAGAAGAAACGGAAGCCGCGATAAAAAAACAGGCCAAAAATACGGAAAAGGTGCTTGAACTACAAAAAAAGCAAAGCACGCTAAAAGAGCAGATCGAGCTTTTAAAAGAGTTTCAAAAAGCTCCGTTTTCTAGCATGATAACGGCTCCCGAGATAGAAATTTTACAAAAGATAACCAATCCCGTCGCGGTAATCCCCGGTTTTTCGTACATTAAGCAGCTTAAAAGCGAAAAAGACGAATACAAAAACCGCTTAGAAGGGCTTGCTAAAACCGCGGACGAGCTGGGCAAAAAAGAGCGAATTTTATCTCAAATCGTAAAGCTAAGCGACGAAGCGCAGTTTTTAGACGAGCTAAACGAGACCAGGCAGGAGCTTACCGAATTTAACGCGGCGGCCGATATCGCAAAGACTACTTACGGCGTGTACGAAAAGCGCGTAAACGAGGCGATAAACCGCACGAGCGAGGATATAAAAGCGCAGATGAAAAAGGCGCTTGACATCGTGATTTTTATAATAGCCTCGGTCGCGCTTTCGTTTTTGTTTAAATTTATCATAAAAAAAACGATCACGGATAACGAGCGCCTCTACACGGCGAATAAATTTATAAATCTCGTAAATATCACGCTAATCGTCGTGATTTTGCTTTTTGCCTATATCGAAAACGTAACCTATCTAGTCACTGTGCTAGGCTTTGCGTCTGCGGGTATTGCGATTGCGATGAAAGATATGTTTATGAGTATGCTTGGCTGGACGGTCATCGTTTTTGGCGGTAGTTTTCACGTCGGCGACCGCATAAAGGTGCGCAAAGACGGAGAGGACGTCGTAGGCGATATCATCGATATCTCGCTGCTTAGGATGACTATTTACGAGGACGTCACGATAGTTACTGTAAACTCAAACCGCAGGGCTGGGCGAATTATATTTGTGCCAAATAACTATATCTTCACCGATCTAATCGCAAACTACTCGCACCACAGTATGAAGACCGTCTGGGACGGTATAGACGTGGTTTTCAGCTTTGAGTCAAATCACAAAAAAGCCGCTCACATCATCAAAGATATCGCGCGAAAGTACTCAAAAGGCTACACGGAAATCGCCAAAAAACAAATGAGCAAGCTGCGAAATCAATATAGCATCAAAAATCCAAACGTCGAGCCGCGCGTATTTACCTTTATCGAGCCTTACGGCGTGAAAATTTCGGTCTGGTATATGGCAAACACCTTCGCCACGCTATCTTTGCGAAGCACGATAAGCGCGGAGATCATGGAGGCTATAGCTAGCCACGACGACATCGTGATCGCCTATCCTACGCAGACCGTTTACATGGATAGACGCGTAAGAGCCGGCGAGTCAAAGCCGATAGGCGAAGGCGGCGAGGAAATATGAAATCAAGCTCAAATTTGACCCCGCAAGAGCCGCGCCGAGAGAAGGTATTTTTTAAAACCTTCGGCTGCCGCACGAACATCTACGACACCGAGCTGATGAAAAGCTACGTCAAAGACTACGATATCGTTAGCGACGAAAACGAAGCCGATATCGTAGTGGTAAACTCCTGCACGGTCACAAACTCCGCAGATAGCGGCGCGCGCAGCTACATAAACGGCATAAAAAAGCGAGGCGCTAGAGTGATACTAACGGGCTGCGGCGCTGTGAGTAAGGGTAAGGAGCTGTTTAACAAAAGCGCGGTTTTCGGCGTAATAGGCGCGAGTAAAAAAGAAGATATAAACGCGCTGCTAAAGTCGCAAGATCCGTTTTTTGAGCTGGGAAATTTAAAAAGTATCGACAAAAATATCGTAACGAACTACGAAAATCACACCAAAGCCTTTATCAAGATCCAAGAGGGCTGCGACTTTGCCTGCAGTTACTGCATTATCCCAGCCGTCCGCGGCAAGGCGCGCAGTATGGATGAGGAAGCGATCTTGCGCGAGGCTAAAATTTTAGCCTATAACGGCTATAACGAGCTGGTGCTAACGGGCACGAATATCGGCAGCTACGGCAAGGATACTGGCTCAAGCCTAGGCCGACTGCTAGGCAGACTCGGTAAAATAGGCGGCATAAAGCGCATAAGGCTAGGCAGTATAGAGCCCAGCCAGATAGACGAGAGTTTTCGCGAGATTTTAAAAGAGAGCTGGCTAGAGCGGCATCTACACATCGCGCTTCAGCACACGAGCGAGGCGATGCTGCGCATCATGAGGCGGCGAAACCAGGCCTTTAGGGACTTGGAGCTGTTTTTACAGCTTAGCGAAATGGGTTTTGCGCTAGGAACCGACTACATCGTGGGGCATCCCGGCGAGAGCGAGGAAATTTGGAGCGAAGCGCTAGAAAATTTTAAAAAATTTCCGCTCACGCATCTGCACTGCTTTGCGTATTCGCCGCGCACTGGTACTCACTCGGCGGATATGAAAACGGACGTTAGCGGCGACGTAGCGAAGGCTAGGCTTAAAATTTTAAAGCAAATCGTAGCGGAAAATAATTTTAAATTTAGGCAAGAACACGCCAAAAAAGGCGGGAGCCTAAACGTTTTAGTCGAGCAGTTAAACGGCGAATTTTACGAGGGTTTTGATCAATTTTACAACAAAGTAAAAATCAAAACGGATAAGCAAATTTTAAAAGAGTGGGCGGTCATAGATAAATTTGAAGTAAAAAGCGAGGGAGATTATGCGCAAATTTAAGCTAAATAAACAAAAGATAATCCTCATCCTAACAGTACTTTTAGCGGTCTTGTTAGCTATCGCCGTCGGTAGAAGCCAACCCAAAAACATAATGTATGAAAGCTACGAAAAGCTACTAGAGGGCGGTATGATCGAGAGCGCGACGATAGACGGCGGCCAGATAGAGCTAACGACTAATGGAGGGCGTAAATACCTCATCGTAAAAGACGGCGTAGACGTGCGAAAACTCATGCAAAAAGCGCCCGTAGATATAAAAAAAGACACGCCCGTGCTGGATGAAATTTTGGCCGTTTTAGCGCTACTTGTTATCTGTTTTGCGGGGCTTGCAGTTTATGCGAGGTTTAAAAAGCAAAAAATCGCCGCTCAAAACGAAAATCAAAAAGCAAACGTCTATGAGTATGAAAATATCGCGGCTAGCTCCGTGCAGCCTGCTATCTCAAACGTCAAATTTGACGATGTAGCGGGTATAAAAGACGTCAAATTTGAGCTCGGCGAAATAGTGGATTTTCTAAAAGATCCCGTAAAATATAAAAAATTCGGCATCAAAATGCCAAAAGGCGTGCTGATGGTCGGGCCTCCCGGAGTGGGCAAGACGCTAGTGGCAAAGGCCGTCGCGGGCGAGGCGGGAGTGCCATTTTTTTACCAAAGCGGCGCGAGTTTCGTGCAAATTTACGTCGGTATGGGCGCAAAACGCGTGCATGAGCTGTTTTTAAAGGCTAAAGCCTATGCGCCCTCTATCATCTTTATCGACGAGATCGACGCCGTGGGCAAGGTGCGCGGCGGTAACCGAAACGACGAGCGCGAGGCTACGCTAAATCAGCTACTGACAGAGATGGACGGCTTTGAGGATAACTCTGGCGTCATAGTTATCGCTGCAACTAACCGCATCGAGATGATAGACGAGGCGTTGCTGCGCTCTGGGCGATTTGACAGGCGAATTTTTCTTTCGATGCCTGATTTTAGCGATAGGGCCGAGATTTTAAAATCCTATCTAAAAGACAAAAACACGAGCGTAGATGCGCAAGACGTGGCGCGCATTAGCGTCGGCTTTAGCGGGGCGGCTCTTTCTACGCTGGTAAACGAAGCTGCGATAAATGCGCTAAGACGCGGCGGCGAGATGATAGAGTTTAGCGATTTTGAAAGCGTTTTAAACAAAGTCCTGCTCGGAAAAAAGAGGATTTTAAGCTACAACGACGAGGAAAAGCGCATCCAAGCACTCTATCAGGGCGCAAAGGCCTTGGCGGCGTATTGGTTCGGGATAGAATTTGAAAAAATTTCGCTCGTCGAGGAGCAGTTTATGCGTCCTGAGCGAGAGATAGAGTCGCGCTCGCAGATGTTTGCCCGTATCAAGGTCTGTTTGGCGGGTATGAGCGCGCTAAAGATGGTCAAAGACGATACCTTTTCAAACTCGGGCGCCGACATCCAAAAGGCCCGCGAGATCGCACAAAATATGGTCTTTGAGTACGGCATGGGGCATATCTTTACGCCAAGCGCGGCGGAGGCCGAGGAACTACTGCAAGAGGCATACGCCGAGGTCGGGACGTTTTTAGCGGGGATGAAAACGCAGCTAGAGCGCATCAGCGAGCATATCGAGATTTTTGAGAGTATCGATAAAGACGCGCTGAGCAAAATTATCAAAGAGTATTACAATTAAATTTAAGGAGAAAAAATGAAAGCAAAAATAGGCATATTGACGCTGAGCGACCGCGCTAGCGAGGGTAAATACGACGATCTGTCGGGCGCGGCTATAAAAGAGGTTTTAGACGGCTGGATAACGAGCGAGCGCGAGTATTTTTATGAGGTGATCCCGGACGAGATCGAGCTTATAAAAGAGCGCCTAAAACATATGATAGACGCGCTAGGCTGCGATCTAGTGCTAACTACGGGCGGCACGGGGCCTGCACCTCGCGACGTGACGCCTGAGGCAACCGAAGCCGTGTGCGAAAAGATGATGCCAGGCTTTGGCGAGCTAATGAGAACGGCTAGCCTAAAATACGTCCCCACAGCGATCCTATCGCGCCAAACCGCAGGCATCAGAGGGCACGCGCTCATCGTAAATTTACCCGGCCAGCCAAAGGCAATTAGAGAGTGCCTAGAGCCCGTATTTCCTGCGATACCTTACTGTATAGATCTTATCGGAGGCGCATTTATCGAGACGGATGAGAGTGTGATGAAGGTGTTTCGCCCGAAACAAAAGAAAATTTCATAATCCGCGCGTGCTAAACTTTTTTGAAAATATAAATTTAAAGGCTACGAGGCTGCTTGAGGGCTATTATTCGCTCTTTTGCGGCCTATTTGTGCTTTGCGTCGGCATTTATGTGGTCGCACTCGTTTTTAGGATCGAGTGGCTTTTGCTTGCCTCTAGCGCTTTTGTCTACGCGTGCTTTGTCCTGCTTGCGTTTCGCTCGCTTTTTTGGTTCGTTTTGAGCCTGATTTTTTCGCCCGCTTTTGCTATAGTCGTACGCGAGCGTTACGATGAAAATTTATTTTTAGACGTGGTTTTTGCGCTTATTTGGATACTTTGCTGGCTATTTTTATCTCTAGCCGTTAGTGAAAATATCTCAAAACTCGGCAACGAAATCGTATCTAAAATTTTACGCATCGCCGCGCTTTTTGCAGTGATCGGCGTTTATTACGTCAGTATTGAAAATAGCCTAAATTTACAAGCTATTTTACAAGACACCGTTACGCTTCGCATTGTACTTATCGCCATAAATATCTATATGTTTCCGTCTCTTATCGCGCTTTTAGCGCTTGATTTGCGCGGGTATTATTTGAAAAATAAAGACACAAAAATGGCTAAATTTTCATTTTTTAATTTCACCAAAGAAGCTTAAAAGTAATCAAATTTATTGCTTTAAGGCGTAAAATTTGAACACATAATCTATTTATACAGTCTATAAAAAATGCTATTTTTTGTAAATTTAAGAGATAAAAAACGCTCTGTTGCTTTTTGATTAATAGCGGTGAAGTTAAAAGTTTAGTGTTTTTCGGCGCGACGAAGGTTTGCAGTTAAATTTGATAAAGCAGACCTCGCAACGTAAAGCCGAATTTTAAATTTCCTTTAGCGGTTAGTTTAGAGGCGGTTTATTCTGGCTCTTTTGTGCCGTTTTTTGATTTTTTGCTTTGGCGTTTTACGTAAAAGATATAAAGCGCGGTGAGTAGGCCGACTGCGACTAGTAGAGCGATCACGATGTGGCTAAAGGTATCTTTGTCGTAGTTTTTACCTAGATACCAGCCCACCGCAAGCAGTACGGCGACCCAGATACCCGCGCCCAAAGCCGTATAGAGGCAAAATTTAAAGATATTCATACGCGCAAGGCCCGCCGGTAGGCTGATGTACTGGCGGATGCCGGGTATCAAACGGCAGTTAAAGGTTGAAATCTCGCCGTGCTTGTTAAAAAACGCCTCGAATTTGCGCATTTTCTCCTCCGTGATACCGACGTATTTGCCGTATTTTAGCGCGAGCTCCCGTCCGAAAAAGTAACATAGATAGTAGTTAAACGCCGCTCCTGCGAGACTGCCTGCCGTTCCGACGGCCCAAGCGGCAAATAGATTCATCTTTCCTTCGTGCGCGAGATAGCCCGCCGGTATCATCGCCACTTCGCTTGGAAACGGAAAAAACGAACTCTCTAAAAACATCATCAAAAAGATGCCCGTATACCCCCACTGACTCACGTAAGAGACGATAGTGTCTATGATAGAATGAAGCAAATTTAGCCTTTATTTAGGATTTGAGAAACGAAATCATACGCTATAGCAAGCGCAAAAAGCGCAAAAATCGTCGCGCAAACGCTATCAAGCGTCTTTTGGCGACTCAAAAACGCTTCGCGCGCCTTTTTTACGGCAAAAAGCCGACCCAAAAGCACGAAAACGAATATGCTTTGGACGGATATCGCGCCGATCAATAAAAAAATATCTTTTATCGGCGCGGATTCATCGATAAATTTAGAAAAAATGCTAGCAAAATACAAAATAGCCTTAGGATTTGAGATATTTGTAAGCATCCCGAGGATAAAAAAATGCTTTGCGCTTACATTTTTTTCTTTTTGCGTTTGCTCTTTGTTTGCTTTTTCGCTACGGGCGGAGCGAAATAGTAAAAAACTCAAAAAAAGCAGATAACAGACGCTAAACAGCGCCAAGGCGTATCTGATAAACGGCACGGTCTCAAAAAGAGCCTTTAGCCCAAACGCCGTCAAAAAAACCCATAAAACTATACCGGCGCAGACTCCCAAACAAGCATAAAAGCTATATCTAAAGCCGTGCGCTAGCGATACGCGAAGTATCAAAAATACGTCTGGCCCCGGCACGATAATAGCGATAAAATGCGTCAGCATGATCGCGACTAGAGAAACTAAGCTCAATAAATTTCCTTTAAAAAGCGAGATTTTAGCCAAAAGACGCAAAAAATAGCCTAAAATCTCCTTGAGTAAATCCGCGAAATTAACCGCTTTACGTAAGCTAAATTTGATTAACTTAGCGCCGCGCGGATGTATAATTGTCCTAAAATTTTAAACAAGGAATAATAATGGATAGAGTAGAGCAGGCCATAAACGACGTCAAAAACGGCAAAATGGTCGTCATGGTCGACGATGAAGACCGCGAAAACGAGGGCGATCTGGTATTTGCGGCGACCTTTAGCGACATGCAAAAGGTAAATTTCGCCATAACTCACGCAAAAGGCGTGCTGTGCCTCGCGCTAAACGAGGAGATCGCAAAGAGGCTTGAGCTAAATTTGATGGTGGATAAAAATACGTCCTGCCACGAGACGGCGTTTACCGTCACCATAGACGCTAAAAATACGACCACGGGCGTGAGCGCCTACGAGCGCGACGTCACGATCCGCCTAGCAGCCGATCCGATGTCAAAGCCGCAGGATTTCGTGCGCCCTGGGCATATTTTCCCGCTCATCGCTAAAAAAGGCGGCGTGCTAAGCCGCACGGGGCACACCGAAGGCTCGGTCGATCTATGCAAGCTTGCCGGCCTAACGCAAGCAGCCGTCATCTGCGAGATCGTAAAAGAGGACGGAAATATGGCTCGCAGACCCGATCTAGAGGAGTTTTGCGAGAAATTCGGGCTAAATATGGTCTCGGTCTCCGAGCTCGTGCAGTACCGCCTAAAACACGAAAGCCTAATCGAGATAAAAGAAAAAAGCGCGGCTACGATAGCTGGCTTTGATGCGCTAAAATGCGAGATCCTAGATCACAAAGGCGAGCGACACTATGCCTTTGTTTTTGGCGAGATAAAGGACAAAACCGCGGTCAAATTTCATCAAATTTCAAGCGACGTGGAGCTGCTGTGCTCGGATAAATTTGACGACTTGCGAGATTCGCTCGAGTACCTATCCAAAAACGGCGGCGTTGCGGTGTTTTTACAAGGCGAGGAGAAGTGCGGCGGACAGGTCAAGGACTACGGTATCGGCGCGCAAATTTTACACAAACTAGGCGTTAGCCGAATCGAGCTTTTAAGCGCGAATAAAAACAAAGATTTCGTCGCGTTAAAGGGCTTTGGGCTTGACATTGCGGGCTACAAAGAGTAACGCAAGCGGGCCTAGCGAGGTCGCGCGGGCCTTTGCCAAGACGCTAAATTTGGGGCTTTTGTATGCGGATAAAAAGGGCGTCATAAAATTTATAAATAAAAAATTTGAGCGGATTTTCGCTTTAGCGCCCAAGGTTTTTTACGGAGCGAAATTTGACGAGATGATCGCTGCGGCGCAGGGTCTTAGCGAGCTAAAAGGCTTTAAAAATCTCAAGAATAGCCCGCTAAACTCGCGCGATTTTATCGTGCAAAAAGGCGAAAAATGCTTCAGGCTAAACGTCTCAAACGTCCTTGAGAGCGGGGTGAAATTTAACGGATTTATCCTCGCGGTCACCGACGTCACGCACGAAGCGGAGCTAGAAAAAAAGAGCTTGAGCATAGGCGCTCGGTGCTAGCTCACGCCAAAACCGCGCTGGTAGGCGAGATGATAAACTCCATCTCGCATCAGCAGCGTCAGCCTCTAAGCGCGCTGGGGCTGTATCTGGATAATGTAGAGGAGTGCGCGCGCGAGGGCGAATTTGAGCGCATACCGGCTCAAATCGCAGCCTGCAAAAAGAGCCTAAGACTCATGGACGAAACGATAAAGGCGTTTAGAAATTTTTATGCCAGCGGCGAGGGTGCGGCGAAATTTGATCTCGTTAATATCATAAACGAGCTTATTTTGATAGTGCGGCCAGAGCTAAACTCTCACGGCATCGAGCTAAAATTTGCTCACGATGGCGGCAAATGCGAGCTAAAAAGCATCGCTAGCTACGTGAGGCAGATCTTGCTCTCTTTGCTCTCAAACGCCAAGGACGCGCTGGTTGAGAGCGGACGTGAGACGCCGCAAATTTTGATCGAGCTAAAGAGGGCTGGCGGGCTATTTTGCGTGAGCGTGAGCGATAACGGCGGCGGAGTCAAGGCTAGTAATGATAAAATTTTCGAGCCGTTTTTTACGACGAAAAAAATGGGCACCGGTACGGGGCTAAACGTAGCTAGGGAGCTCGCCGTAAAAAAGCTAGGCGGCTCGCTGGAGCTTGAAAGTGCGGCGAATCCGACTAAATTTACGCTATTTTTGGGCGAAATTTAGACGAGGCGATAAATTTAAAAATTAGTTTGCAAACTTAAGAAAGACAAGCAAGAAACGAGGCTAGCGTGTATAGCAAAATAAAAAATATCTTAAACGGCATAAATTTACTCATCGTCGAGGACGACGAGAGCCTGCGCGAAAGCATCAAAATATCGGTCGAAAACTACGTGAGCGAGGTTTACGCCTGCGCAAACGCCAAAGAAGCGCTGGAAGTTTTTGAAGCAAAGAGCGTAAATTTGGTGCTTTCCGATATCAACATGCCGCATATGAACGGGCTTGAGATGGCGGCTCGCATCAGGGGGCTCGATAAAGACGTGCCTATTATTTTTCTCACCGCATATGATAGCGATGAAAACATGCTTAGCGCGATAGAGCTGGGTAGCTTTGGCGTGCTAAAAAAGCCTTTTGAAAAGCGCGATCTAATCATGCAAATGAGCTTTGCGGCGAATAAATTTAAAAACGATTTTGCAGAAGTAGATCTAAAAAACGGCTTTAAATTTAACGCCTTTAGCAGGCAGCTAACAAAGAGCGGCGAGCCTGTGGCGCTAACGAAAAAAGAGCAAAATTTACTCCATCTTTTTCTAAAAAATCAGGGCCGCGTCGTGAGCTTTGAGATGATCGAGTCGTGCGTCTGGCAGGACGGCAGCTGCACGGCTGATGCTATACGAAGCTTCGTCTATAAACTACGTAAAAAACTCTATCCCGAACTCATCCAAAATGCGCAGGGCAGCGGATATGCGCTGATTTTGGACGGGCAAGGCGGGCGAACTGTAAGTAAAATCTGCTACGTTTGAAATTTAAACACAAAATTTAATTTTAAAGATTAAGCTTTTTGCGTTTTACGGCTTTAAAAATAAAATTGGGCGCATTTTAAGATCGCCGACCATTAAAAAAGTGGCGGCAAAATTTAAGCGCGCAAGATTAAACGAGCGGCTCAAATTTAAAGCGATACAAGGTGCTTAAAATCCGCCTTTTATCGGCCGGTTTTGCGATTATCGCGCCATGCGCGCCTAGTTTGCGACTATTTTTTTGTTCGCGCCAATTTGCTTTACAATAAAATAAATAGTAAATTTTTTAATCCGTCCGTCAAAACGGCGATTTTGGCTTACCGCTTAAATTTACGCGAGATTTGATCTAGCGTCACTTGTTGATTAGCCGTAAAAAGTTTTTGATCTTTTGCGCTCTTACGCCCTCGTCCTCGTTTTCGCCGAATTGATTGCCGCCGTGCGAGTAGGGCGGCAAATCCTTTACGAAGTCCAAAATTTCGCCGAATTCTAAAATTTTGCCGTGCAGGTCGTAGCCGACGTTTAGCGCCTTGCCCTTTATCTTCGCTACGTTTGCGTGGATATGCCCGTAGAGATGGATCGCGCCGTGATGGCCGCCGTTCCACTCGCAGACGGGATAGTGAAAAAGCGCTAGCCTAAAACTCTCGCCGCCGTGTTTTAGCGCCAGCTCCTTGTAGTCGCAAATCTCTTCAAACAGCGCGTTGTTGTCGTTTTTGCGCATCGCCAAAAGCTCGTCCGCGCGCTTGCGAATTTCTTGGTCGTGATTGCCTAAAATCAATACGTGCTTGCCGTTTAGGCGTTTTAAAATTTTAAGCGTCTGCTCAAAGTCCTTGTGAAAGCTGACGTCGCCTAGATTATAAACCTCGTCACATGGATTTATGCGCGAATTCCAAAGGCGGATTAGCGTATTATCCATATCGTTTATGTTTTGAAATTGCCTAAAATTTGGATGAAATTTCATGATATTTGCGTGTCCGAAATGCAAATCCGACGTAAAATAAGTCATTTTCGCCTCCTTAAACCTACCTCGAATTTTTCGCCGCTTTTTATTTCCATTATAACCAGCCGTCCGAAAAACACAGCGCCGCAGTCCATCGCAAACACGCCATTTCCTTTATCGTGGATTTCGTTGTCGCGATTTGGAGTGTGTCCGAAGTATATCTTTTTGCCCGAGTCGTTTTCTTGCCAAAACGGCGTCCTTCGCCACATCACGAAGTCCTCGTCTTGGCGTTCTAGTGAAATTTTAGGATTATACGCGGCGTGAACGAATATGCTTTGCTCGGAGCTTATTATGTGAGGCATCTGCTCTATAAACTCTTTAACCGCCGGCGGAATATCCGTAAATCCGTGAGCCTTTGCGCTTTTTATCGTCTCCTGCCCGCCGTTATTTATCCACGTGTAATAACTCTGCGCGTCATCCTCAAAAATAGCTTTATAAAGCATATCTTCGTGGTTGCCTCTAACGTGTAAAATTTGCCGTCCTTGCGCGATGAGCTCGGCGTAGCGC
>CAURKB010000051.1:0-13842 GCA_963525315.1 uncultured Campylobacter sp.
AGGCTCCAAAAAGCCCTTGTCATCGACCTTGCCTACGCCTTTTATGCGCTGCAAAAACGGCTTTGCCTCGTCTTTGACCGCCTGCATGAGCGCGGTTAAATTTTCGTCCTTGCGGCTAACGAAAAAGCTCGCCACCTTGCCGCTATCGCTGCTAATTTTCTCTATCTCGGGCTGGACGTCCAGCTTTGCCTTTGCGACCTTGTCGCGCACGTCGTTCGCGGCGACGTCGATGTTTTTCTTGAGATTAAACTCGACCAAAACGATGCTGAGGTTGTTAAATGTATATGACCTAATCTTTTTGATACCGTCTATCGTAGAGACCTCGTCCTCGATCTTTTTAGTGACCCTGCTCTCGATGAGGCTCATATCGCCCGGCGCGTAGGTCGTGATCTTAACCAGCGGGATGACGACCTCGGGAAAGAGATTTACCGGCATCCTAAAAAGCGACATCGCACCGAAAAACACGAGCGCGACGAAAAACATCAGCGTCGTAATCGGGCGATTTATGGCTAGTTTATACATTTCGTACCTTCGCTAAAACTGGCTTTTGCGTTAAATTTGCCAGGCCATCCCGCTTTGCAAAAAACGTTTGGCGTTTAGCGGCTAGTAAAATTTGCGCCGAGCCAAATTCTGCATTTAAATTTATGTCGCCTTGTTTATGAGATAAATTTGATACGCTCATCAAATTTGCATTTTTCGCAGCGGGGTCAAATTTAACGCAGCACGCCGAATTTGAGTTTAAATTTATCTCGCTTTTCGCTTGCGCCCCCAAATTTAAAAAGCTAGCTTTTTTATCGTCAAATTTCGCGCCACTAGCGGCATGCCCGCCGTTTTTCAAACCTTCAAATTTAAGCCCAAATGTTTTATTTTCGTCCTTGTTTTTAGGCTCGGCGGTATTTTTATCGCTCGTTGCGTCCCCATCCTGCGCGCTAGAGACGATATATCCCTCGCCAAAAAGCCCCGGCGTCAAATTTCGCGCCCGCACTTCGGCGTAAATTTTGCCGTTTTTCGTGTCGATAGTCGGGTAGATGAGGCTGATCTTGCCGCGTCTTTCCTCGCTTTGGCCGTCTAGTTTATAGATAAATTCGCTGCCGATTTTTACGCGGTCTTTAAATTTTTCATCAAAGCTAAGCTTGAGCTTCACGTCCGGATAGGAAAAAATGGACATCAGCTTTTGCGCTACGCCGCCCACGCCCTCGCCGACCTCGATACTCTTGCCCGATATCGTCCCGCTAAAAGGCGCTAGCAGCCTCGTATCTTCAAGTCTTTTTTGCGCCAAATTTAGCGCCAGATGTGCTCTGTTTTCGGCTAGCGCTGCGTTTTTAAAATCAAACTCCGCATTTTCAAAAGCCTGCTTCGAGCTCACGCTTTGAACGAGCTTAAATTTATCCAGCACGCTTTTTGCGTGGGCTTTTGCCGTCTGCGCGCTCTCTAGGTCGTTTTGAGCGAGCTTTACGGCTAGCTTTTCGCTCTCGTTTTCAAGCTCAAGCAGCACGTCGCCACGCTTTACCGCGGAGCCGATTTCTACGTTTACGATCTTTACGATACCGACGGCCTTTAGCGCGAGCTGCGCGTCTTTTGCGGGCGCGACGTCAAAACTCGCGTAGATCCTATCCTGTGCGTAAAGCGCAACCGCCGCACTCAGTAAAAAAAGTAAAATTTTATTCATTTGCGCTCCGTTTTTTCGATATTTTCGACGATTTTACCGCCGCGCTCATATAGATACTCCGCCTTTTTGATCTCAAATTTACTCTTGCTTAGCTCCAGCGCGCTGCCTGCGTTAAAGCTCTGCGCGGTCGCGTTTAAAAACTCCACGTACCCTAGCAGCCCGGCTTCATACTTTTTGCTAACGGCATTTAGCGAGGTTTGCGCCGAGTTTAGCGCGCTTTTACCTGCGGCGATCTTTTGCTCGAGCGTCTTTAGATCGTTTTTGATATTTGCTAAATTTAGCTCGTTTTGCAAGCGCTTTTGATCTAAATTTAACTTCGCTTGCAGCGCGCTTATGCGCTTTATCTCGCGCTGCTTTTTGTTTGCGCCAAAATCAAACGCCTTCCAGCTAAAGCCTAAAATCAGCTCGTTGGTGTTTAAATTCGGCTTAAAAAAGTCGTCGAAATACGGTTCCAGCGCGCTTCTATACTGCGCGGGCAGCAAGTTTCTATCGTAGTGCGTGCGCATAAAAGTGTAGGTGTTTTTGATAAAAATTTGCGGGTTTGTCTCGGACGCGGTTATCTTTTCATCCTCCAAAGCGGCGGCAAAATTAAGCCTAAGCGCCTCAAGCTCGGGCTTTTTGCCTTTTTGCGGCGCGAAGTCCTCACCCGCAAGCGCGATCCTAGAGCCCGCCACAGGCTCGATATCTCTACCCGTTAGAGCGTAAATTTGATTTTTTATCTCGTTTTGATTTTGCGAGATCTCGAGGCGTTCGGCCAGCGCCATGGCGTATCTAGCGTTTACCGCTTCATACTCGCTCTCGTCGCTAAGCCCCGCGCGGTAGTATTTTTCTAGCCTATTTAGCGCGTTTTTTAGGTAGTTTATCTCGCCCTCTTTTGCCAGCGCGAGCTCGTCCAGCGACAAAAAGCTAAAATAAAGCTTAGCCATGTTAAACGCAAGCAGGTTTTGATACTCCTCGTTTTTTAAAATTTCAGCCGCACTAAGATGCGAAAGCGAGCTTAGCAGGGCTTCTCTTTTGCCGCCGTCATAAACGGCAAGCTCCAAAATAGTCCTTGCCGTGGCAGCTCTTTGCGGGCGCAGGACGTTTATATCGCCGCTTAAAAAGCTGTATCCGCCCTCAACCCTGAGGCTTGGCATATATGCACTTTTTACTGCGTCCTTTTGTAGCTGCGCTTTTTGCGGTTCGTAGTTTGAGATTTGAGCCAAATTTGAGCTCTGCGCGGCCAAAATCAGCTCGGGCAAATTTCCTTCAAATTTAACCTCCGAACCGACTAAAAAAACGCAAAAACTCAAAAATATATAAATTTTTTTCATCTAAACCTTTCCCTGTTAGCTCTGGGCGGCGCGGGCTAAATTTGAGCGGATTTGCCCGCCCGGGGCCTGGCGCCGTAGGTAAAATAAAATGAAAATTTAAGCGGCGCTCGGAGCATTTTTAAGATTATAGCGATAAAAAACCTAATGAAAGCTTTTAACGAGGTTCATGACGAGCAAATTCCACCCGTCCACGAGCACGAAAATAAGCAGCTTAAATGGCAGTGAAATCATCGTCGGCGGCAGCATCATCATACCCATCGCCATGAGCACGGAGTTAACGACCATATCGATGACCAAAAACGGCAGATAGAGCAAAAATGCTATCTCAAACGCCGTTTTCATCTCGCTGATCATAAATGCGCTCATCACGACCGTGAGCGGGATATCGTCGAAGCTTTGCGGATTTGGCATATTTCTGATGCGTAAAAATAGCGCCAGATCCTTCTCTCGCGTATTTTTTATCATAAACTCGCGAAACGGCTTCACGCCGCGCTCAAAGGCCTCTTGATAACCGATTTGTTCGCTTAGGTAGGGCTGTACGCCCGCTTCGTAGGCTTTCTTGCCCACAGGCTCCATAATAAAAAACGTAAGCACCATCGCAAGGCTAATAAGCACCGTAGAGGGCGGCATCTGCTGCGTACCCATCGCCTGTCGCAAGAACGAAAAAACGATAATGAGCCGCAAAAAGCTGGTCATCATAAAAATGAGCGAAGGAGCCAGCGTGAGGACGGTGAGGACCAGTAGGACATTTAGCGAGCTAACTAGCTGAGTGGGCGTAGTAGGCGCGCTTAGGCTGAGATTTACGGTCGGGATCGTGACGTTATCCTCGCCGATCGCGACCGCCGCAAAGATAAAAAACAGCAAAAACGTCAGTTTTTTCAAATTTACTCCTGCGCGTCCAGTATGCTTTTTTGCGTTTTGGCTTTGTCGTCTAAATTTAACGAAACGAAGTGTATCTCGACTCTGCGGTTTTTCTCCCTACCCTGTTCGGTGAAATTCGTCGCAAACGGCTCAAATTCGGCCTTTGCGGATGCAGTTAGCTTTTTAGGATCGACTCCGTCTTTGATGAGTTCGCTAACCACGCTGATAGCTCTAGCCGACGATAGCTGCCAGTTGTCTTTAAACTCGGTAGACGCCGGCTGCTCGCTGTCGGTATGTCCGATCACGTTTGCTACGACGTCCGGGGGTAGCTTGGCTATTACCATCGCGATACGTTTTAAAAATAGCAGCGCATCGTCGTTTTGTAGCTTGGCGCTATCTTTTGCAAAGAGTAAATTTGCGGGTAATCTAATCACAAATCCGCTCTCGCTCTCCTCAAACGTGATTTCAGGCGAGCCGCTAGCGTGCAAAAGCTCGTTGATAGAGCGCAGCGTCTGCTCGAAATTCGACTTCACGCCCGTGCGTTCTTTATTTGAGGTGGCATGGTCGTCTTGATTTTGCTCGGCGCTCACATCAGGCTTTGCTCCGCCCTCAAGCACACCTAGCGCTCCGTTTAGCGAGCCGATCGCGGCCTCTAGCTTCTTTGCGTCCATCGTACTCATCGAAAGAAGCAGTACGAAAAAGCAAAGCAAAAGCGACATCAAGTCGCCAAAAGCCGCAAGCCATTCGGGTAAGCATTTGGGGCAGTCGCTTGGATCGATTAACTTTTTAGCCATTTTTTCTACTTATCAAACTGACTAACGCGGTCTTTAGGCGGTAAAAACGATAGCAGCTTCATTTCAAGCGTCCTAGGATTATCGCCTGCTTGGATGGCCATTATACCCTCTAGCATCAACACCTTTGCCGTGCCTTCATCCTTGTCGCGGATGCTTAGGATGTTTGCCACGGGCGAGCCTAGGATGTTTCCTATCATCGCTCCGTAAAGCGTCGTGATAAGAGCGACCGCCATCGACGGACCGATAGCCGAGGGATCGGACATATTCATAAGCATCGCAACCAGGCCAATGAGCGTACCGATCATACCCATCGAGCCCGCAAAACCCGCAATTTGCTCAAAAATTTTGATATTATCGCCGTGCCTCGAGCTAGCCTGCTCCATATCTATCTCAAGCAGCGATCTGATGGCGTCCGGTTCGTTGCCGTCAACCGCCATAGATAAGCCTTTTTTTAGAAACGGATCGGTTTCGTTATTTGCGTCGCTCTCAAGCGCCAAGATACCGTCGCGGCGAGCTTTTGTAGAGTACTCGACCATTTTTTTTACGATTTCGGGCAGATTATAAGTTTTAGGTTTTGCGGCAATGCCGTAAAACGTGCCCAGCTTTTTTATCTGCTCCATCTTAAAGCCGATCATCAAAGCGCAAATCGTACCGCCAAAAACGATCAAAACCGAGGGAATATCGATATAAGCTCCGATTCCGACGCCCATTTGCATCGAACCGAGCAAAAGCACCATAACAACTATCCAACCGACGACGCTACCTAAATCCATTTTGAACTTTCCACCTATAAAATTTGGTTTGTATTTTTGTTTTTTTTAGTTGAAAATTCTGTTAATCTGATGCTAGTTCTTTGCAAAATACGTTCCAAACTGGTATAATTTTTTTCAAAAAACGCATTTTGGTTTAAATTTCGATTTTCGCGCGCTTTGACGATAAAATTTATCCTAACGTCTAGGCGCGATTTTAGGCATAAATTCGGCTGATAAGGCGGCAAATCTACCGCCTTTACTAGAGTTAAATTTGATCTATTTTAAGGTAAAATTTTAAGTATTGAGGCGCAAAGCTAGGCTAAGCTTAGCTAAGCTCTTTTTGGCTTAAACGCCCTTTTTGCCGTCATATAAAAGCCGCTAAATATAAAAAGCGCCATCAAAAGCGAAACCACCGACCACAAAATTTTACCCGCAATCCCGAAAAAATACCCCGTATGCAGCTGGTAGTTCGCGCTTTTTACCATACCCGCCGTTATGCCGCTCGTTTGCTTTTGCTCCACCATCTTGCCCTCTTTTACGTCTACGGACGTCATTTTAGGAAAAGCCGTACTAGGCGCATCGGGCTCGTAGTATCTGACGTTTATCTTATCTCCGGCTGCTAGCATCAAGCTAAGTTCTTTATACTCCGTGCCGCTTGATTTAAATATCTCGTAAGCTCTCTGCGCGTCGCTAAATTTATACTCGGCGCTCTTTTTAGCCTCGTCTTTTACGGGACCCGGCTTGGACTCGTTTTGGGGCATATTTTGCGAACTGACGAAAAGTTTCATTTCCATATCGCTATACCAGCGGTACGACCACGTTAGGCCGGTTAGACAGATAATTAGATAGATTACCGCGCTTAAGGCGCCTAGGCTCGTGTGCAGGTTGTGAAAAAGGGCGTATTTTTTGAGCTTAAAATTCGGCGTGATAGCTACGGAAAATTTTTGCTTAAGGCGCGGGAAATGCAGCCAAACGCCGCTTATCACGAGGATTATCATAGCAACCGTGCTTGCGCCCACTATTTGCTTGCCGACCTCGCCCGCGGTTTTATCGCCGCTTAGCGCAAGGCCTAAATTTCGGTGCAGCGACATAACCGTGCGCACGAAAGCGGTGCCGTAGTCCTTACCGATTATTTGCGCGGTATAGGGATTAACCAAATACGCTTCGCTCCTGTTAGCGTAAATTTTGACCGCTTCGTTTTCATTTTTTTGCAGCACCAGCCTTGCGGGCTGTTTGACGCCCGTTTGCTCGCTAAAGCTTTGCAAAATTTTCTCCACGCTTAGCATTTCGCCGGTTTTTTCGACCTTGACGGAGTTTAAATTTATAAGTTCCTCAAGCTCGTTTTGATACGACAAAATCGCGCCCGTAACGCCGATAAGAAGTAAGGGAATAGCAAAAATAATCGATAAAATCAGGTGGAGATTAAACAAAAATTTATTTTTCCTGAGTATTTTTTTTAAAAATGAAAGCAAACTGTATCCTTTATCGTAAATTTGATTTTGATTATGCTAAAAGGTCGTGATTATATTGTTTAATCCTTAAGATTTTGTTAATCGCAAAAACCTTAATCCCGCATTTAGCAAATTTGAGATAAAATCGCTCAAATTTAAACAAGGAAAAAAGATGAGCGATATCGGCGTAGTGGTGCTTGCCGCGGGGCTTGGCACAAGGATGAAATCAAGCAGGCCAAAGGTGCTTTTCGAGCTTTGTGGAGAGCCGATGATTATCCATATTTTGCGCAAGGCTTACGAGATCAGTAGCGACGTGAGCGTGGTTTTGAGCTATCAAAAAGAGCTAGTGGAAGCCAAAATCAAAGAAATTTTCCCTCAAACTAAAATTTATGAACAAAATTTAAAAGAGTTCCCGGGCACTGCGGGCGCGCTAAAAAACATCCCGCTAAATAGCAAAAAAACGCTGATTTTATGCGGAGATATGCCGCTTATCAAAACCAACGACCTAATCCGCCTAAGCGCGGGAAACTCAGACATCGCGCTAAGCGTTTTTGAGGCGGCAGACCCCTACGGATACGGCCGCGTGATCATAAATAACGGCAAAGTAGAAGCCATCGTCGAGCAAAAAGATGCGACAGAGACGCAAAAAATGATAAAAAGCGCAAATGCCGGCTGCTACTGCTTTAAAAGCGAAGTTTTGCGCGAGATTTTGCCCCTCATCGGTAACGAAAACTCGCAGAAAGAATTTTACCTAACCGACACGATAAAAATCGCAAACGAGCGCGGGCTAAAATGCTGGGCCGTCAGCGTCGAAGAGCAAAATTTCATGGGTATAAACGATAAATTTCAGCTAAGCATCGCCCAAAATTTGATGCAGGACGAAATCAAGAAAAACTGGATGAAAGCGGGCGTGCTCATGCGTCTGCCAAATAGCGTCTATATCGATGCTAGAGCAAAATTTGAAGGCGAGTGCGAGCTGCAAGAAAACGTAAGCGTCATCGGAGAGTGCCTCATCAAAAACTCCGTCATAAAAAGCGGCTCGGTCGTAGAAAGCTCCGTCATCGAGGACTCTGACGTCGGCCCGCTAGCACACCTGCGCCCAAAATGCGAGATCAAAAGCACTCACATCGGAAATTTCGTCGAGCTAAAGGCGGCGAGACTAAACGGCGTCAAAGCAGGCCATCTAAGCTATCTTGGCGACTGCGAGATAGGCAGCGGCACAAACGTAGGCTGCGGCACGATCACGTGCAACTACGACGGCAAAGCCAAGCACAAAACGATAATCGGTAAAAACGTCTTTATCGGCTCGGACACGCAGCTCATAGCTCCCGTAAAAGTCGGCGACGACGTGCTAATCGCCGCGGGAAGCACCGTAACTAGCGACGTACCAAGCGGCGCGCTAGCCATCAGCCGCACGAAACAGGTAAATAAAGAAGGCTTTTTTTATAAATTTTTTAACGGCGCAAAAAGCGACGAAAATGCTAAAAAATAAAAAAATTTTGCTCGCGGTTTGCGGCAGTATCGCATTTTACAAAGCTTATGAAATTTTATCCGCGCTAAAAAAAGAGGGTGCGGACGTGCGAGTTATGCTTAGCGAAGGAGCGCTCAAATTTTGCTCTGAAGCGGGCTTTGAAGCGCTGTGCAAGCATAAAATTTTAACCTCGCGCACGGAGAGTTGGCAGGATGGGCTAAATCACATCGCCTACGCCAAAACCGATCTAATCCTCATCGCGCCCGCGAGCGTAAATACGATAAATAAATACGCAAGCGGGATCTGCGATAACGTCTTTTTGCAGACGCTTATAGCCTCGGACGCGCCCGTTTTGATAGCGCCCGCCGCAAATAACAAAATGCTTGAAAATCCCGCCACGCGAGAAAATATCGAAATTTTACGTAAACGAGGCGTAAAATTTATCGATCCCGTGGAAAAAATCTTAGCCTGCGGCGACTTCGGCAAAGGCGCGCTAGCAGACGTTTCTACGATCGTTTGCGAAACCAAAAGAATGCTAACGGAGCCAAAATTTAAAGGACAAAAGGTAATCGTAACGGGCGGCGCCACGAGCGAAAAGATCGACGACGTAAGAGCCGTGACCAATCTATCTAGCGGCAAGATGTCAAAAGCGCTGGCGGACGCCTTTTACTACGCGAGCGCGGACGTGACGCTCATAGCTAGCTTTGAGACGGCGAACGCGCCCTATAAAACGCTAAAATTTCAAAGCTCGGCACAGCTAAAAGAGCTGCTACGCGCAAATTTGACGGACGCAAATTTGCTCGCGATGGCGGCTGCGGTTAGCGATTACGCTCCAAAAACCAAATTTGAAGGCAAGCTAAAAAAGCAAAACTTAGGCGAAATTTGGACGCTAGAACTAGCGCAAAACGAGGATATTTTAGGCTCTTTGGCGGATTTTAAAAACGTCAAAAAAATCGGCTTTAAAATGGAAACGGACGCCGCAAGCGCCATGCAAAACGCAAAAAATATGCTTGAAAAAAAGAGCCTCGACGCCGTTTGTCTAAACGTGCTGGGCGGCGAGGTAAATTTCGGCTCGGATAGTACGCAAATCGCCTTTATCACGCATCGCAACGCGCAAAACATCGCGCTAACGTCCAAAGAGGATGCGGCGCGGCAAATCGTAAATTTAGCAAGCACGCTATGATAAATCCAGTCTCACGAGTGCAAAAAATCGCAAGCGGCGGCGCTGGCACGGCTCTAAACGCGAGCCTGCCCATCAGTATCAAAGTCGCCGAAAAGACGGGCTACAATCGATACAATCTCAAAATGGGCAACAAAATCCTAAGCACGAAAAGTATGAAAAGCCTCGACGTGGACGGCGAATACTGGGGCGAGATCGCAAGCGGCACCGAAAATATCGTGATAAGAAATCTCTTTAAAAAGCCGAGCTTATCCCACGCCGCGCCTGAGGGACTCGCGCTGATAGAGCGGCTGATAAGCGAGCCTGATCTAGACTGGTTTTATGAACATATATTTAACGGCCTTAGCGCGGCATACTCGCGAGAAACGTTTGAAAATCTAGCCCAAATGCTGCTTGCGCTACAAAAAAATATCGTTAATATTTCGTTTGTTTATAACGGCGCAAAAGGCGTTTTTCAGATGAAATTTGACGGCGCCCGGACGAGTCAAATTTACCTCGTTTTTTCAAATTTCGCTCCGATTATTTTCACGCTAAAAGGCGCCAGGATAATCAGCGCACAAACGCCGTTTGAAAAGGTCGCTAGGCTCTTGCAAGGTGAGTTTGACTGCGAAGCGCAAACTACGCAAAACATCGCCGCTTTTTTTGATCCAAGCGGCAAAATAATTGATTTTAAGGGCTAAAATGAACGAGCTAAATCACCTCGCGATCATAATGGACGGCAACGGCAGATGGGCCAAGCGCCGCGGTTTGCTACGCACCAAAGGGCACGAAACGGGCGCAAACGTCGTGGAGCAGATGTGCGAGTTTTGCATCGACGAGGGCGTGGCGGTGCTGAGCCTTTATGCATTTAGCACCGAAAACTGGAAGCGCCCAAAGAGCGAAGTGGCGTTTTTGATGGAGCTTTTGCATAAATTTTTGCTCTCAAAACGCGAGAGTTTTATCAAAAACGGCATCAAATTTAACGTTATCGGCGACGAAAGTCCGCTAAGCGACAAGCTAAAAAACGAGATAGCTGATATCAAAAACGCGACCGCCCAAAACTCTAGACTAAAGCTAAATTTAGCGCTAAACTACGGTGCTAAAGATGAAATTTTAAGAGCTTTTAGGAGATTTTGCAAAAAAAACGGAGGCGAATTTGATACCGAAAAACTAGCTCTAAATTTAAGCGAGGATAGCCTGCAATGCTGCCTTGATGAGCCCGCGCCCATCGATCTTCTCGTGCGCACGGGCGGCGAGCAGAGGCTGTCAAATTTTATGCTTTGGCAGGCTAGCTACGCCGAGTTTGCCTTTACGCCCACGCTTTGGCCCGATTTTACCCGCGAGGAGCTAGCCTTGATAACAGCTAAGTTTAAGAAAAAAGACAGAAGGTTTGGCGGACTTTAATTGAGCTTTTGGCTGCCTCCGCCTTTTAAATTTACGTCTTTTTATTTTACCCGCTCGCAAAAAAGGCTTTTAAATTTTACGAGCCAAAAGCCTTGAGGCAGCGCCTTTTTGCATAAATTTTTAACCCAAATCCTTAAATTTAAAAGCATTCAAGGCAATATTTCGCTAAAATCGCCTTTAAATTTTTGCATTTTTATATTTTTTGCGGCGCAAAAGACGAGGCGAATTTAGATCAAATTAACGCGATAAATCGGCAATTTTACGCAAAGATTATCTTTAAAAAGTCGCGATTTGGTTTAAAAAGCCGAAAATTTGGTATAAAACCCGCAAAAACGGAATAAATTTAAATAGGAGAGTTATGTTTTTCGCCGTTTTATTTTTTATTTTAGGCGCCGCAGTCGGCAGCTTTAGCAACGTCTTAATCTACCGCATCCCGCGCGGCGAGAGCATAAATTTCCCCGCCTCGCACTGCCAAAGCTGCAAAACTCCGCTAAAGCCGTATCACAACGTCCCGATTTTCGCGTGGTTGTTTTTGCGCGGCAAATGCGCGTTTTGCGGCGAAAAAATCAGCTTTCAGTATCCGCTCGTAGAACTCGCTAGCGCCCTACTTTGCGTGCTTGCGTATTTTTATGAAACGCGCGGGCTAGAGATGTTTGCGGACGGCTTTTACGCCGCTATTTTTAAGGCGGCGATACTTGGTATCTGCTTTATCTTGCTGCTAGCGCTTAGCCTTATTGATTTTCGCTACAAAGCCGTTCCCGATCCGCTGCTTTTTGCCAGCGTCGCATTTTCGCTGCTTTACGGATTTAATCTCCCCTCCTCTTTTGACTCGCAGGGGCTTTTACGCGCATTTGATTCGTTTATAAACGCCGCGATTTTTATGTTTGCTTTTTGGCTACTTCGCGCGGTCGTTAGTCTAGCTCTTAAGCGCGAAGCCATGGGTTCTGCAGATATTTTTATCGCGGGCGTTATGGGTGCGATTTTAGGTATCAAGCTCGGCCTCATGGCGATCTACGTCTCGGCGCTGCTGACGCTGCCTGCATACGTTATCGTACAAAAGCGCGGATATGAGCTGCCTTTCGTGCCGTTTCTAAGCCTTGCTACGCTTATAGTTTATGCGTTTAAGGATCAGTTTTTTTTACTCATGAGGCTCATTTATGGATAGGACGGCGCGCTATCTTTTATCAAACTTTCTAGGCACGTTCGCATCGCTATTTGCGACGCTTTTTCTCATCATGTCGATCGTGTTTTTTATCCAGATCGCGCGCATCACCTCCTATATCGAGATCACGTTTTTAGAGCTTTTTAAACTTTATATGTTTATGTTGCCTAGAGTGCTGCTTTTTACCGTACCGATCGCGTTTTTTGCATCTCTTGCGCTCATGTTTTTCAGGCTTTCTCGCGAAAACGAGAGTATCGTGCTTTTTACGCTCGGATACTCGCCCGTTAAGATCGCTAAATTTTTCCTCATCGTTAGCGGCGCGGTTTCAGCCTTTCTCATCGTTACCGCGGTAGTGCTGATCCCCACGGCTGCGGAGCTAAACTCAAATTTCGTCTCATACAAAAAAACTGTCGCCAAGCTAAATTTAAAAACAACCGAATTCGGGCAAAAATTCTCCGACTGGATGGTCTTCATCCAAGACGAAAAGAGCGATGAAAACGGCACTCTTTACGAGGGCGTAACGCTTTATTCGCCAAAAGAGGGCGCGCATAGGTTTGTTCTAGCCAAAAACGCTCGCCTAACTAATAGCAATGCCACGCTCGAGCTTACGCTAGCTGAAGGTAAAATTTACGATATCGGCGATACATCGTGGCATAAAACGGACTTTGGCACGATGAAGATCCGCACCGTCCAAGAGGATAGCGTCGCGCAGACGAAGTCGTTTTGGCAGTATTGGCAAATGATGAGCGAGGATAAAAAGCGCGCTAAAGACTTTGCTACCTACGTTCTCATCGCGCTTTTCCCGCTAGCGACGACGCTTTTTGCTTTAAGTCTGGGCATCGTGACCTACCGCTACGAAAAGGGCTTTGTATATTTTGGGATATTTGGTGTGCTTTTTGGCTATTTTACGCTAATTATGCTCTTTAGCTCGCGAGTTTTCATCGCGATTGCGGCGATATTTTCGCTATTTTTTATCGCCTCTATTTTTAGCTTTAGGGCTAAAATTTTAAAAAGATACTAAGTGCGCCTTAAGCTCGTTTTTAGCTACGACGGGTCTAAATTTCAGGGCTCGCAGACTCAGCCGCACGAAAACGGCGTCGAGGACGCTCTAAGTGCGGCTCTAGCGCATGTGGGCATTTTTAACAAAATAATCTCTAGCTCGCGTACCGACAAGGGCGTGCATGCAAACAACCAAGTAGCCTGCGTCGAGTGCGGCGAGCATTTTAGCGACTTTACGCACCTAAAAGCTCTCATCAATCGCCACGCCCACCCAGCCGTTCACGTTAAATTTATAAGCCGCGCGCAGGACTGCTTTCACCCGCGCTACGACGCTACGGCCAGAGCCTACCGCTACGTCATAAATCACGGCGAGTTTTCGCCTTTTTTAGCGCCTTACGAGACATTTTTGCCGAGATTTGACCTAAATTTAGTAAACGAGCTGCTTGCGCTTTTTGTCGGCGAGCATGATTTTAGCGCGTTTATGAAGCTTGGCAGCGACGTCAAAAGCCCCGTGCGGAGCGTCAAAAAAGCGTTTTGTTACGCGCGCGGCGAGCGGTCGATCATCGTTTTTAAAGCAAACGGTTTTTTGCGCGCCCAGGTTCGCCTCATGGTCGCTAGCGTCCTTAAGGCGCTAGAGCTTGCAAAAAACGGCAAATTTAAAGAAACGGACGGGCCGGAGTTTAAATTTGAACGCGCGCAGACGGCAAAACCGGACGGCGAGGCAAATTTAAACCAAAACAGCCGTGAAAAAAACTTAACCGCAAGCGGCGAAAGCATAAATTTGAGCGCCGAGCAAGCGGTTTGCGG
>CAURKB010000052.1:0-13300 GCA_963525315.1 uncultured Campylobacter sp.
AAAATCGCCGCCCGCCCGCTTTCATAGCAAAGTCGCTTAGCTGCGCTTTATTAGCGGCGAGCTGGATTTGCGACTTTTAGGGATGCGGTAATATTTCCAGCTTTAGATTAGGCGGTTGCAGTATATTTGCCTTGCCGAGTATTTGCTAAATTTAGCTTAGGGTGCAAATAAAATATCTGGATTATCGCGGTTAGAGCGCGGGGACTTGCGGGTTGCCGATTTTGCCGTTTCTTATAGCAGTAAGGCGTATTATCTTAAGTCTTGGTTAAGCAAGCTAAAAGTAGATACCGTTTATGCGGCTTAGCGATACACCGGATAAAACGGCGGCGGCTTGAAAAATTAAGCCCCGAGCTTAAAATTTCGCCTAAGGTCATAAAAGCAACTTATAGCTTAAGACAAAAGCCCTTGCCTAATGAGCAAAAACCAAAGACGAATTTGGCTAGCTAAGAAGTAGGCCAAAAAGCAAAAGTCCGCGCATAAATCTGAGGGTAAATTTTCTTGCTCCTAAAAAGCCCTTTGATCAAAATGCGCTAAAAAGCTAAAACGCAAAATGGCGAGCTAAAAAGCAGTCCGCCAAGCGTAAAGGCGGACTAAAACAAAGCTACCGATAAACCTCGCCGTCGATGATCGCCATGGCTTTGTTATCTTTGACTAGCGGCGAAGTGTAGAAAAAGCTGTGGCGAACGACCGTACCGTCGTCGTATTTTAGCGTTAGCTCGCCTTGATCGAGCGTGTATGAGCCCTCGTCGCTACGCGATTTTGAGCTGCCCCCGTCTATGCTGCCGCCTGGGGTACCCGAGGTTGCCATAGCATACGACGATCCGCCCGAGCTAAAGCGCCCATTGCCGTCAAAGCAGTAGTATCCGCTCACGCCTACGCTTACCGTATCGCTGCCGCCCGACCAGCCGTACAGGGACGACGAGCTATCCTTGCGAAACGAGAAACAGTCCTTCGGCATTTGGCTTGAGATTTGCGCTTGAAACATATAATATCCCGTACCGATGGAGTTCCACAAAAAGGTGCAGTCGTCGTTCTCGCAGTAGTAGCTCGTATCGTAGTTGTCGTTGCTAGTTATCGTTAGGATGCCGTCCTTGACCTTATACGTGCCGTCGATGCGCGTGCGCCAGTCGGGCTTTTCTAGGCGGCTTGCATAGGTGCTGTCGTCGCGTAGGTAAAAGGAATAATCCTCGCTCGTATTTAAAAGCATGTTAAATTTCGTACCGCCGAATACCCCCGAGCCTTTTTTGCTCGCACCGGCGCTACTATGTTTGACGCTAGAGTCCTTTGCGGGTTTTGCGGACTCGGCCGAATTTGAGCTTGATTTGTTTGCTTTTGCTTGCGCGCTATTTGCGCTTTTTTTAAAGACGAACAAGACCTCTTGCCCGTCCGCGACTTGTTTGTATTCGAGCATGCCGTCTTTTAGCCAAAACTCGCCCAGCCCTTTAGCGCTAAGCGCGTATTTGCCACCGCCCAGACTTTCGTAGCCGCTTTTGCCCGCGCTATTGTTGCATGAGCCGTCCGGATTTGCGCCCACGATGCCTACCGTCGCTTCATCGCCGCTGATCTCAAAAAACGAGTCGCCGAAGCACTTTTGTCCCGCGACTTTAAAGCTCTGCCCCTGCGCCTTTAGCGAGACTAGCTCCCATCTGCCCTCGATCTCGCTTAAATTTGACTCGCCGAGGCTTGCTTGATTTACGGCGCCGTTTACGATGCCGGCTAAATTTACCTCGTCTTTTTTAAAGGTAAATACGATTTCATTGCCGCCCGTGCCTTGTTCGTATTCGAGCGAGCCGTTATTTAGCCGTAGCTCGCCGCCGCCAAGCGAGTATCTGCCGCCGCCTAGGCTTTTTAGAGCGAAGTTTTGTTCGGCTTTTTCGCATGAGTTGCCGTCCGCGCTACTTAGGCTTAGGCGCGCGCTATCGCCGCTAGCCTCGATAAAAGAGTCTTCAAGACACTTTTGTCCGGCCGTTTTAAACGTCTGTCCCTGCGCCGTAACCGAGACGATGCTCCATCTGCCCTCTAGCTCGCTAGCGCTTAAATTTAATCCGAGGCAAAGCGCCGCGAGGATTGCAAAAAATTTAAATTTAGCCATATTTTTCCTTTCATAAATTTAGTCTTGGTTTGCGCGAACCCGTCCGCAAATTTACCGAATGCGGCAAATTTGCCCTGGTTTTGCTACTCGTCTAAAAAATATATCACGCCGTCTACGACCGCTCCGCCTGCCTTGCCTTCGCTAGTGGGCGGAATGTAAAAAAAGCTATGTCGCTGCGTCCGTCCGTCGTCGTATCTGAGCGTGAGCTCGCCCGCATCTAGCGTATATGAGCCCGCGCTACTGCTAGATCTTGTTCCGCCGCCGCCCACATTGCTCATGGCGGCGGAGGAGTAGGACAAACTGCCGTCCTTGAAGCGGCCTTTGCCGTCGAAGTCATAGTACCCGCTCACGCCGCCGCCAACGACGTCCAAATCGCCCGAGGCGTTGTAAACAGACATGGAGCCAACGGAGGTGAATGAGTAGCTGCCCTTTGGCACCTCATTTAAGATTTGAGCGTTAAAGAGATGGTATCCGCCGTCGCTCCACAAAAACGTGCAATCCGCATCCTCGCAGCTATATGTGCTTTGCTCGCCGTCGTTGGCGGTTTGTACGATTTTTTTGCCGTCTTTTTTATACGTGCCGTCGATGCGCGTGCGCCAGTCGGGCTTACCAAGGTCATCGCAATACGTGCCGTCGTCACGCAGATAAAAGGATATGTCGGTATTGGTGTATATAAAGATCCACTTGCCTGCAAACACGCCCGTGCCTTTTTTGCTCGCTCCCGCGTCGCTATGCTTGACGTTAGGGTCTTTTTTGGGCTCTAAATTTGAGCTTGATTTGGCTTGCGCTTGATTTGAGCCAGCCTGCGCCGTGCGGCTTTTTTTAAAGGTAAACAAGACGCCGCCCGCGCTTTGTTCGTATTCGAGCGAGCCGTTTTTTAGCCTAAATTCGCCCGCATCGTTATCTAGCGCGTACCTACCTGCGCCAAGGCTCTTATAGCCGCTTTCTCCTGTGCCCGTCTTGCACGAACCGTCCGGATTTGCCGCTACGATGCTAACAGTCGCTTTGCCGCCTGCGATTTGGAAAAACGAATCCTCAAAGCACTTTTGGCCCGCCGTTTTAAACGTCTGCCCCTGTGCTGCGACCGAGTCTATCTCCCATCTGCCCTCTAGCTCGTCCGTGCTCAAATTTGAGCCGACTACCGTTGCCGCGGCTTTGTTTGCGGCCGCGTCTTTTTTGAAAGAAAAGACGATAAAATTGCCGCCGTCTAAGGACTGCTTCATCTTTAGCGCGTCTTTATCTAGCCAAAACTCGCCGATAGGACCCAGTGCGTATTTGCCAGCACCTATGCTTTTAAAGGCGTAGCTTGCCGCGCCGCTTTTGCATGCGCCATCCTCGCCTACGGAGCTAAGGCCTAGCTTTGCCTCCCGGCCGCTAACCTCGAAGAACGAATCTTCAAAGCATTTTTGTCCCGCCGTTTGCACCTCCTGCCCGTCTATGTTTGCCGAGACGATGCTCCACCTGCCCTCCAGCTCGCCAGCGCTTAAATTTAAGCCAAAGCAAAGCGCCGCAAGAGCGGCAAAAATTTTAGATTTAACCATAATTTTCCTTTTCGGTAAATTTTATGAAAAACGGTGGCTGATTTTAGCATCTAAGGATAAATCTACGAGAATTTAATCAACGAAAAACGAAAGCAAGCTCGGTTTTTTGAGGCGAATTTATCGTTTTGCGCCTATTTTATCTCGCGGTTGTCGTAAATCGGCGCAAAAGCGTTTTGCAAAGCAGGCGTAGCGTACGAGTTTAAATTTGTATTTCGCAAGGTCTTGGCACCTAGGCTAACTGAAGCCTTTGCGTAGCGACTTAAATTTGAGCTAAAACGCGCGGCGAGATATCTTTAATCGGCGCTAAATTTAGCAGCTAAAGCGCTTTTTTAAAGTCTAAAAATACGCCTATAAATCGCGTTATCGATATCGCCGTCATCCAAAAACTCCAAATAATCATTTCGCATCTCCTCACTCATAGCGTAAAAAGGCGAGACGGGCAGCAGACTCTCAAATAGCGACTCGCCGCCGCAAAACGCGCTGCCGCCGTCGCCGCCTTTAAAGTATATCGGCGCGCTAACAAGCTCGACCGGGTAAGGATCAAAGGCGATGAATAGCCCGAATAAATTGGGCTCAAATAGCGAAAATTCCGGATTTTCGGGCTGATTAACGTGCGGTAGCGCTACCTTGTCGGGATCAGGCTCGTCGCCGAAACGCCAAAGCGTGCGCGCCCCGCATCCGGCTAGGTATTCCCACTCGTCCTGGCTCGGTAGGCTAAAGCCGTTCTTGCGTAAATTCGCCTCAAGCTCCTCGTGCGTGACATATTCAAACAAAAACGCGCGAATTTTGCCGTCTTCGCGAACTAACTTTATCGCACTCCAAACCGTCATTTCAGAAATATCTTTGTCTTTACCGCGCGAAAAATCCTCTATCTCGTTTGCGTAAATTTTAAGTCTTTCATCGCTTAAATCTACCTCGTACCAGCTAAGCTCGGCGGGTTTTCTTTCGGCTAGCATAGCGGGGATTTTGACGCGGCGAAGCGGCGAGGTTTGTTTCGCTACGAATTCGCACAGGCTTTGATCCTCGGGGCAAAAGTCGCATTGTTCTTTAATCTCTTTTGCCGAATTTTCATCTAAAACGGCAAAATCATCCCAGCCAAGCTCGGGCTCGTCCCCCGGGATAAAAACGAACTCGCTTCCCTCAAAATCAAAAACGCCTGTCTCAAAGCTATGCTCGCCGCACGTAAATTTGCTTAGATTTAGAAATTTAAATTGCGGATATGCGGCGGATATTTTTAGCATCGCGTCTTGCTTTTCGCTAGAATTTAGCTTTTGGAATTCTACTTTGTTCATCTTTTTTCCTTTTAAAATTTAACGCATTTTAGCGGACGAATCTAAAAAACGTTTAAATTTGGGCGAGCGGCGCGGCTAAACTCGGCTTTTAGTTGGGCGACAAGCGATCAAATAGGCTAAAACTATTTGCGATTTAAAAACAGGGCAAATTTAAAGACTAAAAAGAAGGAAGCGAAGCGGTAAATTTAAAAAGAGCCCGAAAGGCGGGCTCCTATTTTAATGCAGTTTAGACCAAACTTTGCGTTTCCAAAGCCATCCGAAGATGCCAAAAATCAGGAAGTAAATCATCGCATTTATGCCTAGGCTCTCGCGCTCGGCCTTTTTAGCGTCGCCGGCTTTTTGCATGTAGGCTACGATTTGATCCTCGCTAGCCTTGCTTAGCCCTACGCGAGGCATCGCTGTGCCTGGCAGCATCTTTTGCGTATCGTTTATAAATTTATGCAGATAATTATCGCCCTTTGAGCGAATCATCATCGATAAATCAGGCGGGTTTGAGCCCATATACGCGGCTAAATTTACGCGGTTGCTTAGCGCGTATTTGTTTTCGTATTTCATGTCGTGGCATCTTTGGCACGCGTCGCGAAATACCTGCTCGTCGCTGATTTCTTTAGGTGCGATAGACTTTAAATACGCGACTATATCGGCGATCTCGGCATTTGGATCTTCTCCGCCCGCTCCGAAAAAGGCCGGCATCGGATAAGGCTTTTCGTCGTTAAATTTATGCGTTAGCTTTAGCGCCTTGGTCGGGTCTTTTATAAGAGCCGCTAGGAAATGCTCGTCGTATATCGCCCCTGCGGTGCTAAGATCGGGCGGTACGACGCCGTGAGCTTCGCTAAGCTCGGCGGCGCTTAGAGCGTTTGGCATACCTGCGGTCTCTACGCCGTGACAGCCCGTGCAGCCTGCGTTAGCAAAAGTTTCCGCGCCTTTAGCGGCGTCTCCTTTGGCTAAATTTATAGTTTTTACTTCGTTCCAAAACGCCGTGTAATCCTCAAGAGATTTTTTTGCTTCTTCTAAATCTTTTTTTGCTCCGGCGATTTTCTTTTCGTCGTTTAGGGCTTGCGCGGCATCGAGAGCTTTTTGTCTGGCTTCTACTACGGATTTAGCCTGAGCCACGTCCTCTGCGCCCAGGTCGTAGTCGGCTGCGGCTACGTGCGGATGCATGACGTTATGCGCATATGGCTCTATGCCCCAGTATGCTACGCCGGTAAGCGCGACTACGATTATAAAAATTTTTAGTTCTTTCATTTCATCGCTCCTTTTTTCTCAAGCGTCGTTATGATAGGCAAGACTACGAAAAGTAGGATAAAAAACGCTATCGTCGAGAAAAAGCCTATCCAAGCGTTTGAAATGCCTAGCGTTACGCCGTCGGCAGGCAATTTGCCAAAAATCGTGAGGATAATCATATCGACGATTAATAGCCAAAACCATACGAAAAAGCCCTTTCTCTCGTGAGCCGGAGCCACGACGTCGCTTCTGTCGTAAAGAGGCATGAAAAATAGCGCCACGCCCGCGATCGCAAATGCGATAAGGCCGATATTGTAGGCTTTAAATCCGAAAATATCGAAGAAAAATCCGCGTAAAATTTCATACTGCCACAAGAAGTACCACTCAGGATAGATGTGCGGAGGCGTTTTTAGCGGGTTGCCCGGCTCGAAATTTATCGGATCCATCGCAAAGTCGAAATGAAAGCACACGAGATAGAAAAAGAAAATCATGAAAAAGCCGATATACATGAAGTCTTTAGACAGAAAGCCCGGCCAAAACGGAATGACTTTCGCGTTTTTCGTATCGCCGCTTAGGTATTTTTCGGCTTCTACTTCAAAGTCTATCTCCTCGCCCGTTTCGTTATTTACGTGCGGAACGCGAAGCGTGTAAAAGTGTATCGCGACGACTGCGATCAGTACGATCGGTAGCAAGCAGACGTGAAGCATGAAAAATCTCGTCAAAGTCGGATCGCTAACGGCGTAGTCGCCTCTGATCCACTCGACTACCGCATCGCCGATAACCGGGATGCCGCCGAATAAATTCGTAATAACCATCGCCGCCCAGTAGCTCATCTGCCCCCAAGGTAGCATATATCCGCTAAACGCCTCGGCAGAGAACAAAATGAAAAGCAACATGCCGCTGACCCAAATCATCTCGCGGCCTTTTTTATAAGAGCCGTAGTAAATCGCCGTAAAGGTGTGGATGTAGATTATGAGAAATACGACCGAAGCCGCAACCGCGTGGATATGACGCCATAGCCAGCCGTACTCGACCTCTTTCATTATAGTCAAATTTACGCTGTCAAAGGCTAAATTTATATCCGGTTTATAGTACATAACTAGCATAAATCCGGTAAAAATAAGCAACGCAAAAAGCGTCGTGAGTATAACGCCCATCGCCCAGAGGAAATTTATATTTTTCGGTATCCAGTATTCGCTGACGAGGACTTTCATTAGCTTGTTTAGGGCGATCCTTTGATCCAGCCAGTCTAAAACGCCCGTTGATTTTCTGATGTGCATTTTCCCCTCCTTACGCTTGAGCCGTTAGTTTTTCGTATTCGGGGCTGGTCTCGCCCAAAACGAGTTTCGTGCCGTCTATCTTAAACGGCGGTATGTCTAGCGGGCGCGGAGGAGGGCCGAAGGTATTTACGCCGTCTGCGTTAAATTCGCCTCCGTGACAGGCGCAAACGAAAAGTTGCTTGCCCGGTTTCCACTCCGGGATGCAGCCAAGATGCGTGCAAAGCCCGATCGCCACCATATATCTAGCGCCGCCTACCACGACGTCGCGCTTGTCGTTAGGCGCCATCGAAGCGTCTTTTTTTAGGATAAATATCGGCTTTTTACGCCACTCTATTTGGCGCATCTCGCCCTCTTTCATCGGGCTGAGATCTACGGTCGTAAATCCCGCCGCCTTAACGCTAGGAAGCGGATCCCAGGTCTTTTTGACGGCTACGAGGGTCGCCGCGCCGCCGACTGCGGCCACCGCCCCGAACGCCAAACCGATAAAATCTCGTCTTTCTTGTTTTACGGACATTACCTTCCTTTCAGCAGTTTTTTAAAAAATACTCGCCATTATACTCTTATGAAAATTAAAATTTTATTTTTCCTATAAATAGTTTAGATATTTAAATTATTTTTTAAATAATCATTTACTATTTTGCCTTTTTGAGGCTTTTGCGGGTAAAATTCTGGAGTAACCTGGCTTTGACGATTAAATTTGACGCTTCGCGGGCCAGCTAAATTTATTCTTCTTGATTTACCCGCGCCGCAAAATTTAACGCCGAGCGGCTTTAAATTTGCGCCGTCAAATTTGCTGTTTTTAGCGGACGATGCTTGGTTAAATTTGGTTTAAAAGGAGAATTTATGCGTATCGCTTCGATCGATCATATCGTTTTAACGGTTGCTGATTTACAACGGACGCTTGATTTTTACGTGCGAGTACTGGGTATGCGCGAGGTTAATTTCGCAAACGGACGCAAGGCTTTGGCCTTTGGCTCGCAAAAGATAAATTTGCACGTAAAAGGTGAGGAAATTTTACCAAACGCCCTAAACGCAAACGTCGGAACGGCCGATATTTGCTTGCTTACGGATACGCCGCTTGAGTCGGTTTTGGAGGAGTTAGAGGCTGCGTGCATCGCCGTAGAGCAGGGGGTGGTGCCGCGAACGGGCGCGCTTGGAGCGATAAGCTCAATCTACGTGCGCGACCCGGACGGAAATTTGATCGAGATTAGCAGATACGTCTAAATTTAACGAATTAAAAACCGCTAAATTTGCCCAAAAGCGGCAAGATTTAAACGGAAATAAAAACCAAGCGACTGCGGGTAAAATTTAAGCCGTAAATTTATAGCTTGCCATCGCCGTCAAATTTTAAAAAACATTTTTCTTTAAAGATTATCCAAATTTTGTCCCGTTTTAAGCAAAAAATACTTTTTTAGTTCCAAACGGTTGATTTTTGAAAAGACGAAATTTATAAAGCCGTTAGCGCGGTCTTTAATCAATAATTCATCGCATGCTGCAAATGAAAATTTTTTGTACATGAAGGCGTTTGATGAGGAATTCATCGTTGCCAGCAAGCAAAATAAGTAGCTGGCAATGCCTAAAACGAGCATAATTTCGCCAAAAACGATTAAAAATAACGCTGAACGCAAAAACAAGCGCGGTGGACGACAAAAGCATAATCTTTAACGATTAACGGCTCTTTATCGCAATCTCTCGCAAATTTTATTGCGCCCAGATTTGTTAAATTTGAACTTTGGCAATCGTCGCGAGAGTTTGAAATTTCGTCTGCGCCGCTAAAATTTTACCTCTTGGCAAGCTTAAATTTAGGCTAGCGTTTTGCTTTGCCAAGGGGCGCTAAATTTACCCGCGCTCGTTCATCTTTATATAAATGTGCAAAATATCTATCGCCGCTGGCGTGATACCGCTAATCTCGCTGGCGGCAAAAAGCGTAGGCGGATTAAAGGTTTCTAGCTTTTCGACCACTTCGTTGCTTAGCCCGCTGATACCGCGGAAGCTAAAGCCCTCAGGGATACGCACTTGCAGCATATCTTTCATGCGCTCTATTTGGCTTTTTTGCTCGGCGATGTAGTGCTGATACTTCGCCTCGACTAAAATTTGCTCCAAGCTCACCTCGTCCATGCAGGCGAAAATTTCGTCTAAATTTTGCAGCTTTTCGCGCGTGAAGCTCTTGCGCGCTACGATTTTTTGCAGGCTTACATTTTGGCTGATTATATCCTCGCCTAGGCTTTCTAAAAGGGCTAAATTTTGCTTTGAGGGCGTGATTACGGTTTCGTTTAGATGTGCTAGCCCGCGCGCTAAATTTTGGCGGATTTTCTCGACTCTTTCGTATGTTTTAGCGTCTATTAGCCCAAGCTGCCGCCCATAGCCGCTAAGGCGCAGCACGGCGTTATCCTCGCGCAGCAGCAATCTATACTCGGCGCGCGAGGTAAACATGCGGTAGGGCTCTTTCGTGCCTTTGGTGACTAGATCGTCGATCAAAACGCCGATGTACGCTTCGTCGCGGCGAAGAACGAGCGGCTCTTTGCCCTCAAGCGCGAGAGCTGCGTTTATGCCCGCCATCAGCCCCTGCGCGGCGGCCTCTTCGTAGCCCGTGGTGCCGTTTATCTGGCCAGCGAAATACAGCCCGCCGACAAGCTTGGTTTCTAGGCTGTGTTTTAGCTGCGTAGGCGGCGCGTAGTCGTACTCGATCGCGTAGCCGTGGCGCACGATGCGCGCGTTTTCAAAGCCCTTGACCGAGCGTAGCATCGCGACCTGCACGTCGTAAGGCAGGCTCGTAGAAAAGCCGTTGATATAGTACTCCGTCGCGCTAGCCGTCTGCGGCTCGATAAAAAGATGATGCCTGTCGCGGTCGCCGAATCTATTTATCTTATCCTCGATGCTCGGGCAGTAGCGAGGACCCACGCCTTCTATCTGCCCCGTAAAAAGCGGCGCTTTGTCGAAATTCGAGCGGATGATCTCGTGTGTAGTCTCGTTCGTGTAGGCGATGTAGCAGGGTAGCTGCGTAGGCGCGAAGTCCTGCGTACGGAAGCTAAACGGGACGGGATTTGCGTCGCCGTCTTGGATTTCAAGCGCGCTAAAATCGATGCTTTTAGCGTCCACGCGGGGGCAGGTTCCCGTTTTTAGCCGTCCTAGCGTAAAGCCGTTGTCTCTTAGGCTTTGGCTTAAATTTACCGAGCTAAACTCGCCCACGCGGCCGGCTTGCAGCTTATTAAATCCGACGTGAATTAGCCCGTTTAAAAAAGTGCCCGTCGTGATAATGAGTTTGCTAGTTTTATACTCGTTGCCTAGGTGGGTTTTTACGCCAGATATTTGCCCGTTTTTCGTTAAAATTTGCGTCGCGATTTCTTGCGTGACGTCGAGATTTGGCGTATTTAGCAGTAAATTTCGCATATAGACGCGGTATCTATCCATATCGATTTGAGCGCGGCTACCGCGAACGGCGGGGCCTTTGCTCTCGTTTAGCACGCGAAACTGTATGCCCACGGCATCGGTTGTTAGCCCCATCTGCCCGCCTAGCGCGTCGAGTTCTTTTACTAGATGGCCTTTGGCTAGGCCGCCGACTGCTGGATTACAGCTAGTCGCGCCGATTTGCTCGGCTAGGATGGTGATTAGCAGCGTTTTTTTGCCCATTCTTGCGGGAGCTAGGCTGGCTTCTATGCCCGCGTGACCGCCTCCGACGACGATGATGTCATATTCTTGCATTAAATTTACCTTTAAATTTTTGGCGGATTTTATCTAAAAACAGATAAAAATCACGCAAATTTACCGATTAAAATAGCGAATTTATCTTAGGCCGGACGTTTTGGGTCGACTTGGCCGAACGTAAATTTAACCAATTCGGACCGCGAACCTAAGAGGCGTAAATTTAGTATTAGTTATTACGAGTTTAAATTCGCAAGAGCCAAACTTTTAAATTTTATACTTAAATTTTTGCTTAAGCTTTTTAAAATATTTTAGGACTAAAATGCTCTCTTTTAGTACCTGATAGTTCGTGCGTAATATTTTTATATTCGCATAAGTTTAAAGGAAAGCCTATATTACCGTAAATTTAAAAATAAACTTAAAAATAAATAATTCATAAAAATTAATCTAAAAAATACAAAATTCGTCAGATAGATGACGGAAATAAATTTTTAAAAGTAATAAAATTGCTTCAAGATTTAAGAGTAATCAAGAATCAAAAAACAAGTAGAAGGGAGAATTTATGAAACGACATAAATTTGTGATCGCCGATTACAAACGTTGTATCGGTTGCGCTACTTGCATGGCGGCATGTTTCCGTAGCGCCTATGAGCGCGGCAAGCTCTCAAAGGCTAGGTTAACTGTATTGCGCCAGGCAAAGGGCGTCATGCCGACGCAGTGTCGCCAGTGCGATGACGGTCCTTGCGCGAACGTGTGCCCTACCGGGGCGCTAAGGTTTGACGACAACTACATCGAGCTTCACGAGGAGATTTGTATAGGCTGCAAGCTCTGCACTATCGCTTGCCCTTACGGCGCGATAAGCTCAAGTGCCGAGCTCATGCCGTCGGTTAATTACGCGGTAGAGCCCAAATACTACCTCGAAATCGAAAGTCAAGCCGGCGCGAAAAACACCGCGATAAAGTGCGATATGTGCTTTGGACGCGAAAACGGCCCTGCGTGCGTCGAGGTTTGTCCTACCAGCGCCATCATCATGGTCGATCCGCTACATAGCGAGCATAAACTCGGCAACAGGATCGAGCGCGAGGCCGCTCAGGCTTTCGTCGATAAAATTTTACGCGGAAGCGGAAATTTAAAAGAGCCTCACGTTTTAGCTGATATCTGCGCTCAGGACGTGGACGGCGAGGGCGACGTCATCGTCATCAAGGAGCTTGACAAAACTCCTAGCGAGCAGGCAAGAGAGCAAGCGGCGTCAAATTCGCGCGCTATGAACGACGAAAATAGCGGCGCAAAAGGGGGTGCGAGATGGTAGGCGTGTATCTGCTTTTCTTAGTTAGCGCCGCCGTTAGCATCCTGCTCTACGGCGCTCAAAAATCAGCCGTAAAAATCGGCTTTGGACTAAGCGCGATCAGCTGTTTTTACGCGCTTTGCTACTTTGTGGCGCATATGGGGACGATACAGGGCTTCGCTCTTGGCGGCGATTTTTTGTATACGCCGAAATTCGAGCTAACTCCGCTTGGAAATTTCTTTAGCTTCGTAGTCGTCTTTATCGGCTTTGCCAGCAGCGTCTACGGTATGAGCTATGCGGAGGAATACATAAAAAAAGCAAGCGTAGGCGTTTTTGCCTGTTTGTTTAACCTTTTCATCCTTTCGATGCTTCTAGTCATCAGCGCAAATAACGTATTTTGTTTCGTCGTTTTGTGGGAGCTTATGACGCTTATCTCGTCTTTCCTTATCCTCGTAAACGACGGCAAAGGCACGCTAAAAGCGGTAATGGTGTATCTTGGCATCGCTCAAGTCGGCGCGTTTTGTATCACTTGCGGACTGCTAATAATGGCTCACTACGCCGGTAGCGCCGAGTTTAGCAAATTTGCCCACCTAAATATGCCGACTGCGGCTAGCGTCGTCGTGTTTATACTATTTTTGGTCGGTTTTGGCAGCAAGGCGGGTATGTGGCCGTTTCACGTATGGCTACCGATGGCTCACCCGGCCGCTCCTTCAAACGTCTCGGCTTTAATGAGCGGCGTTATGATAAAGGTTGCGCTATTTACTCTAGTTAAATTTACGCTTTTCTTGCCTTTAAGCATTTACTTTGGCTTGACCGTTTTGATTTTGGGTGCCGCTAGCTCGCTGTTTGGCGTTCTTTACGCTCTTTGCCAGCACGACTACAAGGCGCTTCTTGCTTATCACTCAGTTGAAAACATCGGCATTATCTTGCTTGGTCTTGGTACC
>CAURKB010000053.1:0-13223 GCA_963525315.1 uncultured Campylobacter sp.
ATATATGTCTAGCAAAGAACCCATGCCAAATTTAGATGAAGCAAAACCACGCTTGAGTCTAAAAAGCCGAGTATCTACGCAAAGTGGTAACATCAGCGTTCAAATTTATCAACAGTCAAGCTTGGGCATTTTTTAAAAAACTTAAATTATGCTTTTTTTATCTTGTTTTAATGCATTTCTTTATGTTTTGTTTCAAAATATTTATAATTCAATATTTTATTTATCTATACCTTACTTATTTTTAAACATAATCAGGAAAACCATCCATAACCATATCCTTAAAGATAGCCAAAATATTATCTTATTTTTTAGTAATTTTTGGCGATTTTACTATTTAAATTTTTATACTTTTTTAGCGAAAATATATCTTATGTTTTTAGAAATTTATTATTTTTAAAGCAAAATCAACACCCACCATTTGCGGATTCTACCCCCCCCTTTTTTTTTGCCACTCAGCGTAGTGTTAAAATTTTATATACCTTTTTTCTAAGATGTGTTTAGGCTTGCTTTGAGTATCGTTACGCAACCAAAACAAATAAACCAAAAGGAGCAAAAATGAAAATAATCCAAAACGATGATTTGATGAGCATAGAGCAGTTAGAGTTAGAATTTGGCATATCAAAACACATGCAAGCAAGACTAAGAATGAAAATAAATCAAGGCAAGCCAGACTCCATCCCCTATATCAAGGTCAAAAGGGTAATACTATACAGCAGAAAAGCCATAAACGAGTGGCTTAAAAAATTTGCTGTAAATCCGCTAGTATAAGCAAAGCTCAAGCTAAAAAATAAGAAAAACTAAGCTTGATTTTTATACAATTGCAATTCAAGTCTTTTCAAGCAAATACAAAAGCTTTAAAAGCCCATAAAAAAAGGTATTTTAAGCGGAGTATTAAGGAAGTTATTTTTATTTAGAGAAGTTTGCTAAATTTTGGCAAATTTACTAAGAAAAAGTAAATACAGCAGTGTTTAAAGCAGTATTGAAAGCTTAAACTTTTAAATACCGACAAAATGGCAGTTCCAAGGATTAAATCTAGTTAGCCTCTAACCACCATTTCTTTATAAATCCCGATTTTATTGATATTTCAAAGCTTTAAGGTTTGGCTAGATACCATCTTGGGTGCCATATGTTAGTAATTTTTCTATTTTTAAAGCTAGAACTATACTATAAAAATATATGATAAATCTAGAATATCTTAGACTCGATTAAACTCAAGCTAATTCTTAGCCGCTGTTTTGCCTTTCTATACACGTAACGTATTATATGAATTTCAAAAGGATGGGATACAGCTCTTTGATAAAAACATCACTTCGTAAGTGCTTTGATTATTTCGTATCTCTGCTGTTACTATATATCTAAACTCTACCCCTATACCGTCCGCAGCTATGCCTTAAAAACTACGAATACAACTAAATCATAGCAAAAACGCACTCTTTAAATGAGGATTTTACACGGTCATCATTACGCTATACTTTGATCTACATTTAGTATAACGCCATCTGTTTATAATAATAAAGCAAACCACAACTTCCTATGCTTAGCTCTGCTTTGTTTGATACCAATAGGACGCACTCTCTTTGAGGAAAAATCATTTAGAAGTTTTTAGCTTACATGAGTCTTATGTTATATATAGTAGGTAAATGGTGACCCATACGAGACTCGAACTCGTGTTACCAACGTGAGAGGCTGGTGTCCTAACCGCTAGACGAATGGGCCAACAAAGGATACAAAACGTAAGTTGAGATTATAACCAAATAAACTTAAACTAAGATTGTTTGACGCGTTTACAGTTACCGTAAAAGCATGATATATTTTTTGGCATACCACGATCTCTCAAACATTCCAATAGAAACTATGACAAAATATTCTAAATTTTATTGTTCGTTTCTTCATTGTTATTTTATCCAAACCCCGGTTAGCTACGCTAGTAGATACGTCTTAAATTTGCATATCTCTCGCCGCTACTTACTCAAAAAGCCTAAAAACGGACGAAGCAAAGGCTAAATATAGCCCGCTTCGTCCGCAAAAATCATCAAATTTAGCCTACTTTGACGCTATTAGTGTTTACGATATTGTGCTCAAAGCCAAGCTGCTCTTTGCTAAGTCCTAGCGCAAGACCCACTAGCTGCGAGAGGTGGATGATAGGCACTCTGGCATCGGAGTTTTGTACGTCTTGATAACGCTCCTGATAGATATCAAGCTGCATCTGGCAGAGCGGGCACGGCGTAACGATGCAGTCCGCGCCGTTTTCGTCGGCATTGTTTACTATTTGGCTGGACATTTTTTGCACCGATTTTACAGCCGGATAGCTCGCGTGGAAACCGCAGCAGTCAAGCCTTTTTTCAAACGGTACTATTTTAGCGCCAAGAGCCTCTACGACGGTTTCAAAGCTTTTTGGATTTACCGAGCTTTCGCGGTTTCCGATGGCTTTTTCGGGGCGTAAGCTATGACAACCGTAAAATAGCGCGACCTTTAAATTTGAAAGCGGCTTAACGACTTTAGCCCTTAGAGTTTCTACGTTTTGATAAAGCACCCAAAGCAGGCTGGTTACGTCCGTGGTGCCTTGATACTGCATGTTGCCCTTAGCTAGGAAGGTATTTATCCTATCTTTTTGACCGCGGTCAAGCGCTGTTTTGGCTCTCGTTAGCGTAAGGAAGCAAGTGCTGCACGTAGTTAGCACGGGCATATTCATACCTTCAGCCAGAGCCAAATTTCTAGCGTTAGCTACCAGGGTAGCGATAGGATCGACGTCTTGAGCTTGCGTGGCGCCGCAGCAGCTCCAGCCCTTGATCTCGTGTAGTTTGATGCCCAGTATCGGCGCGATGGCCTCCAGCGAGATTTTAGACTCTTTTGCCGCTTGACTTAGGACGCATCCAGGGAAAAAAGCAAATTCGTTTTGTGCGCTCATCTTTTACTCCTTATCCGCGGCGGCGCGCGCGGCTTTTATCATTTCTACCAACTCTTTATGGCCCTCGATGTCCTCTTCGCCAAATATATGCAAAGGATTCATCTTTCCCGCACCCATCAGTTTTAGCGCGATATCCGTTTTACTTACGGCCATGGCGCCTTCGCTTCTAAGGGCGAGTAAAATTTCATTTAGCCTGCCCGAGCCCTCGACCAGGTCGGTAAGGAAAGCGTTAGCGTGATCCGGGCCTTCGCCGGTATTTATGCCTTGTTTTTGCGTAAAGACTCTAAGCGCTGCTATATCGTCGGCCGCGCTGATACCTTTAGGGCAGCGGTCGGCGCACTCTTGGCAGTGCACGCAGTTCCACAGACCGCCTAAAACCGCGGCCTTGGCGTGCAGCATAGGGTCTTTACCCCTAGAGTCAAACGTCGCTCTATGCGCGTGAGTGAAAACGAAAGGCTCCATATAGTCGCTGCTGTCAGCCGTTAGTTTGCTACACTCAGACGCGCAGCATCCGCATAGGATGCAGTCCCACTGCTTTTGGATTTTGTCGTACTCGGCCTGCGTTTGTTTACAGCCTTTTTCGGCAGAAAACTCATCCTTAGGGATAAAGGTCGGGCGGATTTTTCTTAAATTTTCGATAGAAGGCTCCCAGTCTACGACCAGATCGGAGATCACTCTAAAATTTGCTAGCGGGGAGATCGTTATGACCTCTGGATTGTCGTATGTCGCTAGCAGCTCTTCCATCTTTTCGTCGCAAGCTAGCACCGAGTGTCCGTTTACTCTCACGCCGCAAGCGCCGCAGATAGCCGATCGGCAAGATGCGGTGAAATTTAGCGTCGCGTCCAAATTTTGCTTGATAAACAGCAAAAGCGATAGCAAAGTCTTGCCCTCTATATCTTTTTTATCCACGACGTAGGCTTGTTTGTAGTGTTGCGTACCGTCGTATCTGTCGATGATTATTTTCATTGCGGTTTCCTTCCGTCAAGCGAGAATTCCGTGACTACGACGTTTTTATAGCCAAGCTCTAGCTTGCCGTCGTTTAGCGTCACGATGCTATGTTTTAAGAAATTTACGTCGTCTCGTTTAGGGTAGTCCTCCCTAGTGTGAGCGCCTCTACTCTCCAGCCTTTTGCGTGCGGCCAAACAGGCGCAGCGAGATAGTAGGATCAAATTTCCCAGCTCCACATAGTCGGTAAAGGCCGTATTCATAACCGGATTTGCGTTTGGTACGCTTAGCTTATCGTAGCGAGCTTGTATATCCTCTAGCGCCTTTTCTAGGGCGTCTAGCTTCTCCTGAGTTCTAAAGATACCCATATTATCCCAGTTTTGTTTACCTAGCTCCTCGCGCAGGAGGTACATTTCGTTTGCTTCGCCTTTGCCGTTTGCGACCTTTTTAAATTTCTCGCGCCATTTTTTAGCCAGCTCTTCGGTGTTTTTGCCGCTACCAAAACTAGCCGTTTTGGCATACGCGCTAGCTCCCTTGCCGGCTAGCTGACCCGTTACCACCGCATCAGAGAGCGAATTTCCTCCGAGACGATTAGCTCCGTGGATAGAGACGCACGACGCCTCGCCGCCCACGTAAAGACCTGGCATCTTCGTGCTCATATCGTCAAATTTATCCACCTCTATGCCGCCCATCGAGTAGTGCGCGGTAGGCCTGATCGGCACCGGCTGCTCTACTAGGTCTAAATTTTCAAAAAGCAGTGCGGTGTGTCTGATTTTAGGTAGTTTTTTCATTATGGTTTCTTTACCCAGATGTCTAACGTCGATGAGTACGTATGAGCCCAGCCCCTCGCCGTAGCCGCGCCCCTCGCGGATCTCGGTCTCGATAGCGCGAGCCACGACGTCGCGAGGAGCTAGCTCCATCTTCTCGTGGTAGTTTTTCATAAATCTCTCGCCCTTATTGTTTAGCAGATATCCGCCCTCGCCGCGAGCCGCCTCCGTGATGAGAGTACCGCCGTTTGCCACGCCGGTCGGGTGAAACTGTATCATCTCGGGGTCTTCAAACCCAAGTCCCGCTCGCACCGCAGCCGCTACGCCGTCGCCGGTGGCGATATAGGGCACCGAGGTTCTGTTGTAAAATATCCTCGTATACCCGCCCGTAGCCACCACGAGAGCCTTGCAAAGCACGGGAGTGATATCTCCGGTTTGTAGATTGCGTAGCACGACGCCCTCGCATTTACCGTCCTCTACGCCGATATCTAGTAGCTCGTAGTCCATTAGAAATTTAACGTCGTTGCTAACGGCCTCGTCAAAGCAGGCATGCATAACTATGTGACCGGTTTTGTCCGCCGAATAGTTACATCTGCGCTTTGAGGCGCCGCCCATCATCCTTTGCGCTACGCCGCCCGGTACGTCGCCTTTTTTAGCGTCTACGCCGCCGCTTGGATTTCTAGAAAATAGCGTACCGATATAGTCCATCTCGGCTATCGCTTTGCCCGCTAGCTCGCAAAATTTGATCGCTGCGTCCTGATCGACTAGATATGCGCCACCCTTGACCGTATCGTAGGCATGTAACTTATAGGAGTCGCCGTCGGAAAAATTCGTCACGCCGTTTATGCCGCCCTCGGCCATACAGGTGGCGTTTCTTGAGGGCATCATTTTAGTAGCTACGATGACGCTAAGCTCCGGGGCGGCTTTTCTAGCGGCAACCGCTGCACGCAGTCCGGCGCCGCCCGAGCCGATAATGAGAATATCGCAAGAAGGAAGCCCGTTAGCCTTGCCGCTAAAAGCCTCTTTTTTAGAAGCTTTTTTATCAGGCTTTTTGTCGTCGCAGCCGCTAAGCGTCAAAGCTCCGACGCCGATACAGGCCCCTTGCAAAAACCTTCTTCTGGATAAATTTTCGTTCATTTGGTATCCTTTATTTAAACTCAAATTTCGCCGAAATTCGAGTTTATTATTACAAGCCTTTATCGCGTAGATAAAGACGCCTTAATCTTGTGTCTTTCTGAGACAGAATTATAATACTTTTTTTTTAAAAAAATATTAATATTACACCGTTTATAAACTAGAAATTTAGAAATATTTTATCATCTATGTATAAATTTTGAAATCAAATTTCAATCGCATACCAAATGCTTGGTCGTGGATTATGCCGCGATTTTGATAATTTCGGCTAAAATTCGTAAATTTACATAAATGCGATTTTACCGATACTAAATCAGATAAAATTGCTCTTATTAGCGGTATAAATCGACTAAAAACCAAAATTTAAAGCATTTGATAAATTTGCTCTTTCGTATTTTGCACGGTTTTATTTAAGTAAATAAGAAAAATATCACATAAATATCACAAAACTCAGTTTTTTAAATTTAAGCAGTTTTTTTATACAATCGTTTAAATTTAAAATCGCGGAAAATAAGATGAAATTTATCCCCAAAACCTTGCCTTTCGTAGAATTTATCGCGCTTATGGCGCTTCTAACCTCGCTTGGAGCTATGAGCACAGACGCGATGCTGCCCGCACTCATGCAGATCGGTCTGGATCTTAGCGTGACGCAGATAAATCAAACCCAGCTCGTCATCTCCTCGATGTTTGCGGGTTTTGCCGTCGGACAGATATTTTACGGGCCGCTTAGCGACTTTATCGGGAGGCGAAACGCCGTGCTGCTAGCGCTTGCGATATTTACGGCAAGCTCCTTTATCTCGGTCGTCACGAGCGATTTTACCGCGCTTTTAGCGAGCAGATTTTTTCAGGGACTAGGCGCTGCGGGCCCTAGGATCATCGCGATGGCGCTTATCCGCGATCTTTACGAGGGGCGCGCGATGGCTCGCGTGATGAGTTTTATCGCGGCCGTCTTCATCATTGTGCCCGCACTTGCTCCCATCATCGGCGGCTTTATTTTTAAAATTTATAGTTGGCGCAGCATATTTTTGATGCTTACTTTTATGGGGATTGCGTGCCTAGCGTGGTTTGGACTGCGCCAGAGCGAGACCCTGCCTGCGCAAAATCGCAATAAATTTAGCCTAAATTTGATAAAAACCGAAGCCGCGCACGTCGTGAAAAATAGACGAACCGCAGGATATACGATCGTTTTGGGGCTGATTTTCGGGATGTTTTTGAGCTATATTAGCACCGCTCAGCAGATTTTTGAAGTGAGTTATAAGCTGGGCGACGAGTTTCCTATCTACTTTGCGATAAATGCCCTAGCTCTGGGCGCCGCGTCGATGATAAACGCAAAGCTCGTGATGATCTACGGCATGCGCTACCTCAGCATGCGCGCTATGGGGACGTTTTGCGTTATCGCGGTCGCGTTTTTGCCCGTCGTCGTCGCGTATGACGGAGTACCGCCGCTGTGGGCTTTTATGGCGTTTTGTATGAGTAGCTTTTTTTGCGTGAGCATACTTTTTGGCAACCTAAACGCGATGGCGATGGAGCCGATGGGTAAGATCGCTGGCATGGCGGCCGCACTAATCGGCTCGGTTTCGACCTTTATCTCGCTTCCTATCGGCGTCGCGACCGGGCAGCTGTTTGATGGCACGCTACTGCCGATGGTTGCGAGCTTTGCAGTCATCGGAGCGGCGGCGTTTGCACTGCTTTATAGGACTTCAAAGATTTCCGAAGAGTAAATTTACGCAGGCCGGATTTGATCAAATTTGAGTAGTAAATTCGGCCGTCCTTTGGTTTATCTTAAAACCTCGCCGTCCGCAAAATCGCCTTATAAAGCAAATTTACGCTACTATTTCGCAAATTTAAAGGCAAAATATGAAACCAAAATACGACTTTTTCAAAAACTCCAAATTTGCATTCGAGGGGCTTGCCGCGATGCTAAAAAACGAGGCGGCGTTCCGCTTTGAGCTTTGCATAATCATTCCGCTCGCGCTAGTTTCGCTATTTTTACCCGTTTCCGCCGCACAGCACGCCCTACTGATCGCCGTTTTCGGCCTCGTTTTAGTCTGCGAGTGCCTAAATACCGCGATCGAAGCGGTAGTCGATCTTGTTTCGCCCGATTTTCATCCGCTAGCTAAAATCGCCAAGGACTGCGCCTCAGCCGCCGTTTGCCTCTCTATCGGCACGGCTGCGATAACTTGGGCGTGGGCTATTTTTTCGCTAATTTTTTAAAAGCGGAGTGAAATTTGACGGCAAAAAACGGTAGCGATTTTGCGCTAGTCAGGTCTTAAATTTACGCCGAATTTAACAGCCTACTTTAAAAGCCGCCAAATCCCAAAAAATCCGTCGTTTGGCTAGCAGGGCGCGTAAAATTTATAAAAATACGGCTAAATTTAACCGCAAAACCGCGCAAACGCGCCGCCGTTTGTAAAACCAGCAAGAGAGCAAGCTGCAAAAATTTAACCCGTTTTGCACCAAAATCGCGCCGAATGACTAAAGCTTTAAGCTTTTTTTGGATAAAGTTTCACTCTTATTATCAGTTTAGGAAAACTATGAAGCTACGTATTTCTTGGTTTAAATTTACGCTTTTAAACGCCGTTTTTATCGCCGCGTTAAATTTCGGGCTGTTTAATTTTATTTATTCAAGGCTTAGCTTTGAAGCTCATCCGCTAACGGCCGCAAGCCTGCCGATCATCTATTTTTCGCTGCTTTGCGCGCTGTTTTCGCTCGTTTTTTTGCCCTATCTAGCTAAGCCAGTTAGCATCGCGGCGATTGCCATTACGTGCACTAGTAGCTACTTCATGCAAAGCTACGGTATCATAATCGATAGCGAAATGATAAGAAACGTCGCGCAAACGGACGCGGGCGAGGTATTGAGCTTTTTAAATCCAAAACTCGTTTGCTATATGCTATTTTTGGGCGTTTTGCCCTGCCTTTTGGTTGCTTTTACGAGGATCGAGTACGGCGGCGCCAAGCGGCATATAAAGATCAAATTTTTAACGTTTATAGGTTTTTTTGCGCTAGCGGCGGGGCTCTTTTTTTCGCAGACTAAGTCCATTATCCCGTTTTTTCGCGAAAATAGCTTCATCAGAGCCTACAACCTGCCGTTTTATCCGATATATTCGACTCAAAAGTACGTAAAACTCGAGTTTTTCAAGCCCGAATTTAAACAAATCGGCACGGACGCGACGATGAGGCCAAGCGATGAGCGGCGACTGATGGTGCTGATCGTTGGCGAAACGGCCCGCGCAAAAAACTATTCGCTCGGCGGATACGCCAAAAACGATACGAATTTTTACACGAAAAATGAGCCAAATTTGGTCTATTTCGGCGACGCTCGCTCGTGCGGAACTGCGACAGCCGCCTCGCTGCCGTGCCTGTTTTCAAAGTCCACGAGAAAAGAATACAGCAGCAAAGAATTTAGCGAAAACGCGCTTGATATCCTAAAACGCGTCGGCGTCAAGGTCGTGTGGCTGGGCAACAACTCGGGCAAGTGCAAGGGCGTTTGCGACCGCTTGGACGCCGGCGACATCGAGTACTTTGACGCCGGATACGATACGAATATGCTGCCCTCCCTCAAAAAACGCCTCGAAAATCTCGCGCAAAACGAGATCATCGTCCTGCATCTGCAAGGCTCGCACGGCCCGGCATATCACGCCCGCTATCCGAGCGAATTTCGCAAATTTACCCCGACTTGCGACACGAGCGAGCTTAGCTCCTGCGATAGTGAGAGCATCGTAAATACCTACGACAACACGCTGCTTTTTACGGATTTTTTTATTGACGAGGTCATAAAGGCGGTCAAGGACGCGGGCGGCGGTAAAAGCGCGGTTTGGTACTTCTCCGATCACGGCGAGAGCCTGGGCGAAAACGGCATCTATCTGCACGGCATGCCCTACGCCATCGCGCCCGAGACGCAAAAGCACATCCCGATGATGGCGTACACGAACGATGAAGCGACACTAGCTCGCCTGCGCGCTCAAAAAGACGACGCCGTCTCGCACGATAATGTTTTTAGTTCGTTGCTTGGGTTTTTTGGCGTAGAGACAAAGGAATATGACAAAAAACTAGACATCTTTAATTAAGCAATTTTGGCGGCTTGTCTTTTTCCGCCATACGTCGTTAGCGGCTCAGTCGGCTTCGGTCACGTATTATATATACGCTCCTTTGCCCTTGCTCTTCCGCCTCGTCTATGACAAAAACACTTCGCCTTGACTCTTTGCGTTCAAATTCGAGAATTTCGGCTTCAAATTTTGCATAAAAAGTTAAGGCGAAGTATCGCGAGATGATTTTGAAAGTTGTGCAGAAATTTTAAGTCAAGGCTAGACAAATAGTCTGCCGCAGACTTAAAATTTCAAATCTCTCTCAAAAGCACTCGCGAGACAAGCCGTTTTATTAAATTTGTTCTCTTTGCCAGATTATTTTTTTTCCAAACCCCAACGCATTATGCGTAAATTTAACCCAGCCCAGACTCAAACTGTAAAGGCTCGGGTTCATCGCCAAAGCGTAAGGAAAGCGCGCGAAGTAGATTTTGCTTTGCTGCGCGGTAGCGGGAGCAGCTAGAGCGCGAAACTGCACGCCCTCTATCTTGCCTACTATTTTGGTATCAAGCGCTACCGTGCCGGCAACGCAGGGCTCTGCTAAAAACGCCTTCACGTGAGCGCTCTGCTCGCCGCCTGCAACGATAAAAGCCAAATTTTCCTCGTCAAAGGCGTAAAAGCAGCTTGCGCAGTAGGGCTTGCCGTCATCTAAAACCGCAAGGCTAAGCAGGTGCACCTTGCGGATAAATTTTAAAATTTTTTCGTCCATTTTATCCGCCTTAAGCGCTAAAAATTTGAGCCAAATTTGCCGAAACCCAGCTAAAATTTAGCGCCAAAAAGCAAGCCAAAATCAGCCAAAAAGCAAAGATAAAAAGCTCGGTTCTAATAAATTTAGCTCCCGCTTTTTCGCGTCTAAGCAAAGCCATCGCAAGCCCCGCCGCAAAGCCGCCGATAAAGCTAAAATAGTGTACCGCCGCGGGCTTAACGAAGCTTGGCAGTTTGCCCGCGAAAAATAGCGAAAATATCGTAAGCGAAATCAAATTTGCCAGTAAAAAATAAAACGCGACGACGGGAATTTGCGGAAAAAATCCATGCAAAACGAAGCTCAAAACGGTCGCGCTAATGAGCAAAAATACGCGCGCGGCGAAACAGCACATTTTCATCCTTTTTTTTGAGCGATTTTAGCGCAAGGGGTATTAAGAAAAAAGAAATTTAGCCGATATAAAGCCAAAAGGACGGCAAAAATCATGAAACTACAAAACTACCAAAGCGCGAGCCTAAACAGCTTTGATTTTAGCTTTAAAACCAGCAGCGGCGACGAGATAAATCTAAAAATGTACGACAACAAAACCATAGACTACGCTAGCGCCAAAACAGCCGGCGCATCGGCATCTGCGCTCACTCTCACACACGAGTACGGCTATAGTTTCTCGTATAAAGGCGACGGGCTGGACGCTCGCGATAAAGAGGAGCTGGCAGCCGCTCTAGAAAAGATAGCGCCTAGCATCGATAAATTTATGAAAAACGTCAAAGAGGGCGAGGATCCTATATTTTCGCGCGTGACGAATCTCGCAAACTCGCTTCGCAAAGAGCTTCCCGAGATAAAAGACGCAAATCATAAAAATTTTATCGCGGACGGCACGCTAAAGCTTTTTGATAGGCTGATGGAGCAAAACAAAGCGGGTAGCAGGCTGCTGCAAAACTCCAAAAAGCTCTTTGACGAGCTCATTTCTCAGCTGGATAGCTTTAAATTTTACGTTTAGTTCGCGGTTTAAAAATTTCGCTATAATTCATAAATTTTAAAAATAGGAAAATTTATGAACGCGAATGAAAAAATCACCCAAATGCTAAATCTACAGCAGAGCCTAAACGACGATACAAACGGCATCGGCTGGGAAAACGGCATAAATAAAAACGGCAAACTCATCAACTGGAAACGCTGCATATATATGGAGTGCGCCGAGCTCATAGATAGCTTTGCCTGGAAACACTGGAAAAGCATAAACGCACCGACGAATGAAGAAAATCTGCGCGTCGAGGTCGTGGATATCTGGCACTTTTTGATGAGTTTGATGCTCGAGCAGTACAAGCTAAATAACCTCGGCGACATCGCAAAGCTCTCAAGCGACATCTGCGCTAGCAGCGGCTTTGAGGCGTTTTGCCGCGAGCCGTTTAACGTCGCTGATGAAAACATCTACGAGATCATAAACGACGTCGAAATGCTCATAAATAAATGCTCGGGCTTTGAGTATTCGCTCTTTGACCTGCTTAAAATTTACTTCTCAATGAGCCTAAAATGCGGCGTAAATTTAAGCTCGCTCTACGAGTGCTACGTCGGCAAAAACGTCCTAAATCGCTTCCGCCAAGACCACGGCTACAAAGAGGGCACGTATAAAAAGGTCTGGAACGGCAAGGAGGATAACGCCGTGATGAACGAGATCCTCGCTCGCGGACTAAAAAGCGTGGACGAGATCTACGCCGCGCTAGAGGCCGAGTATAAAGCGGTAAAATAAAATTTGCGGCGCGGCTCGCTAAATTTGATAAATTTAGCCAAATCCTAGCCGCGAAGTTTTTGCAATTTAGCTTGTCACTCGGCGAGGCTAAATTTAGCAGTTTAAGCGGCAATTGCGGGCGGGCGTTAAATTTGAGCGCGGTTTGGCTGCGCTAGCTAAAGCACCGCCCTTTAATCGGTAAAATTTGCGACGCTTGCAAGCTCTCGCGCCGATAGCCCAAACTAGAGTAAAAGCGGGCCAAATTTAATAAATTTAGCTAAATTTGCGACCAAATTTAAAGTGGCCAAATTTAGCCGCAAAATCTATACGTGCGTTAAATTTTGTGTGCCGTCAGACATATTTGCCGCATCGATTTTTAGGCAAAAAATGCGCGTCAAATTTAGAAAAGCTGTCGCACCCAAACGCCCTTTTGCCGCAAAACGGCTACAAATTTAAACAAATGGAGATTCGTTGTTCGCTGATATTTTACGCCTTTCGATCAAGGACCTTTTTACGCCCAAATTTATCGCGCTTTCTATCTTGCCGCTCGTTTTTTCCGCGCTTATTATCGCGGCTATTGCGATATTTGGCGGCCGCGAGCTGTACGAGGCGCTAAACGCGGCCGTATCTGGAGAGGCCGGCGCACTGGCCGAGTATCCGACGGCAGCTAAAATCCTTAGCCTAGGCATCGCAAAGTGGCTCATCGGCGCGATATTTTACGCCGTCGGCGCATATCTGGTCGTGATGCTTTCGGTTTTTTGCGCGCTCGCGGTTGCTGGCTTTCTAACTCCAGTGGTCGCCCGCGAGATAAACCGCAGGCACTACCGCGTAGAGGAGTCGCAGCTGGCAAATATCAGCCTAGCTCGCCAAACGGCTCTTATGGGTCGAATTTTGCTTAAATTTATCCTGATCGCGCTTATTTGTTTGCCGATTTTAGCCGTACCCGCGCTAAATT
>CAURKB010000054.1:0-13167 GCA_963525315.1 uncultured Campylobacter sp.
ATTATTCTAGTTTTTGCGGTACTAATAGTAACGGTATCTAATATTCAGGTGCTAAACAATAAGATTGAGCCGTATTTTACCGGAAGCAAACTATACCCCGTGCTACTGGAGACCGGTAAATGGATAATGAACGTAGACGTAAAGGCGATAGCCGGCGGCGTGGGTAATATCGAGACGCCTTTTGACGCCGCCAAACAAGAGCATAAAACGAATTTAGAGCTAAATTCGACGATTTAAGGAGCAAAGATGACTATCGAAAATTTAGAATACGACGCCCTTCTTGAAAAATTCAAAAAAATTTTAAGAGATAACGGGTTAAAATACACGCAGCAGCGCGAAGTTTTGTTAAAAACGCTTTACAATAACGACGAGCATTTTACTCCGGAGAGACTATATTTTTTTATTAAAGAGACATATCCCGACTTAAACGTCGGCATCGCGACCGTTTATAGAACGCTAAATTTACTCGAGGAAGCCGAGATGGTAACTTCTATCAGCTTCGGCTCGCAAGGGAAAAAATTCGAGCTTGCCACTAAGCCTCATCACGACCACATGATATGCCGCAGATGCGGAACGATCATAGAATTTGAAGATCAAACGATAGAAAAAAGGCAATCCAGCATAGCAAAAGAACACGGCTTTAAGCTAACCGGACACATGATGCAGCTTTACGGAGTATGCAAGGAGTGTATCGCCAAAGAGGCAAAGGGCGGCAAGTGATATTTGAAAATCAACTGGAAATCCAAAGACTAGAGACCGCAAACGAGCTACGAAACGCAGGCGTAAATCCCTATCCGCATTTTTTGCGCCGCGATATGGATATAACTAAATTTAGGCTCAAATTTAAACATATAATAGACACCGAGGAAAAGAGCGCCGAGGGGCAGTTGGTAAGCCTAGCCGGACGCGTTAAGCTCATCAGGGATGCGGGCAAGGCGATATTTGCCAACATCGAGGATGAGGACGGCAATCTTCAAATTTATTTTAGCAACAAGACGCTTGATCCGGATTGGTTTAAGGTCGTAAAGAAAAATATCGAAGTAGGCGACATCGTATACGTGCGCGGGTATGCTTTCGTCACGAGAACGGGCGAATTTTCTATGCACGTTAGCGAGCTAACCTTGGCGTCAAAGGCAATTTCGCCGCTTCCGGAGAAATTCCACGGACTAACGGATATCGAGACCAGATACCGCCAGAGATACCTCGATATGATAATGAATCCCGAGGTTAGGGCCGATTTTAAGCGTCGCTCGGTTATCGTTAGCACGATTCGCAGATTTTTCGAGGACAAGGGCTTTTTAGAGGTTGAGACTCCTATGATGCACCCGATCCCCGGCGGAGCTAACGCTAAGCCTTTCGTTACGTTTCACAATGCGCTTGGCGTGGAGAGATTTTTACGCATCGCGCCCGAGCTTTATCTAAAGCGTCTCATCGTGGGCGGCTTTGACGCCGTTTACGAGATGAATAGAAATTTCCGCAACGAGGGCATGGACCTAACGCATAATCCCGAATTTACGAGCATCGAGTTTTACTGGGCGTGGCACACTTATCACGATTTGATGGGGCTAACAGAGGAGCTATTTAACGTGCTTCTTGATAAACTAGATATGCCTAAAATTATCGAATTTGACGGTATGCAGATCGATTTTAGCAAGCCGTTTAAACGAATAAGCTACAAAAAAGCACTCGTAGAAATCGGCGGGCTAGACGAAACTATCATTGACGATAAAGATAAAATTTTAGCCAAGCTCAAAGCGGACGGCTTTGAGGCAAACGCTAAACTTGATTTAGGGCATTTGCAGGCCGAACTTTTCGACAACTACGTAGAGAGCAAGCTAACCGATCCGACCTTTATCATCGACTATCCGATTTCTATTAGCCCGCTTTCTCGCAGAAGCGACGCAAATCCAGATATAGCCGAGAGGTTTGAGCTGTTTATCGCGGGACGCGAGCTAGCTAACGGTTTTAACGAGCTAAACGACCCGATCGATCAATACGGCCGTTTTGCTTCGCAGATCGAAGCCAAAAACGCCGGCGACGACGAAGCTCACGAGATGGATGAGGACTATGTGAGGGCTCTTGGCTACGCGATGCCTCCGACTGCCGGGCAGGGCATCGGCATAGATAGGCTCGTGATGCTACTAACTAATAAAAAATCCATCCGCGACGTGGTGCTTTTCCCCGCGATGAGACCGCAAAAAAACGAAACCAAGGAGAATTAATGAGTTTGCAAAGCTACGATAAAGAAATTTTCGATTTAGTAAATTTAGAGCTAAAACGCCAATGCGACCACCTAGAGATGATCGCGAGCGAAAATTTTACCTATCCTGAAGTAATGGAAGTAATGGGCTCGGTTCTGACCAATAAATACGCAGAAGGCTATCCCGGCAAACGCTACTACGGCGGCTGCGAATACGTCGATCAGATCGAGCAACTAGCGATTGATCGCTGCAGAGAGCTTTTTGGTTGCGAATTTGCAAACGTACAGCCAAACTCGGGCTCGCAGGCGAACCAGGGCGTTTACGGCGCGCTTTTAAATCCTGGCGATAAAATTTTAGGCATGGATCTAAGCCACGGCGGACACCTAACTCACGGCGCAAAAGTAAGCAGCTCGGGTAAAATTTATCAGAGCTTTTTCTACGGCGTGGAGCTTGACGGACGCATAAACTACGACAAAGTGATGGAAATCGCGCAAATAGTAAAACCTAAGATGATCGTCTGCGGCGCTAGCGCATACACTCGCGAGATCGAGTTTAAGAAATTTCGCGAGATCGCCGATGCAGTAGGCGCTATACTCTTTGCCGACGTAGCGCATATCGCCGGTCTAGTAGTTGCAGGCGAGCATCAGAGCCCGTTTCCGCACTGCGACGTGGTGAGCTCGACTACGCACAAGACTCTTCGCGGACCTCGCGGCGGTATCATCATGACAAACAACGAAGAGTATGCCAAAAAGATAAACGCGGCTATTTTCCCGGGCATCCAAGGCGGCCCGCTAGTTCACGTTATCGCGGCAAAGGCGGTAGGCTTTAAACACAACCTAAGCCCTGAGTGGAAAATTTACGCCAAGCAAGTTAAGGCAAACATCAAAAAACTAGCCGAAGTTTTGGTAAAACGCGGCTTTGATCTAGTTAGCGGCGGCACCGACAACCATCTAGTTTTAATGAGCTTTTTAAACCGCGAATTTAGCGGTAAAGACGCTGACATCGCGCTAGGAAACGCAGGTATAACGGTAAATAAAAATACGGTCCCGGGCGAAACAAGAAGCCCGTTTATCACGAGCGGTATCCGCATCGGAAGTCCGGCGCTTACGGCTCGCGGTATGAAAGAAGCGGAATTTGAGATTATTGCAAATAAAATCGCCGACGTGCTAAGCGATATCGATAACGCCGACCTTCAAAGCAAGGTAAAAGCCGAGCTAAAAGAACTTGCGAGCAAATTTATCATCTACGATAAGGCGACTTATTGATGCAAAGCATTGACACCGCGCTAATCAAAATGAACACGAGCCACTACTGGATCAAACGCGATAATATCGTAAGCAAGATCGAGTACAAGGGGCGTACGTTTTTTAACAAATTTGAGCTCATAAACGAGCCTCTAAGCTATCAGGTGATAAAAGATCACGACGAGGGCAAGATCACCGTCGCGCACTCGCTGATACTGCCTGGCGATAAGGTCGAAAATATCGTATTTGACTACAACGGCAGGATGCCAGAGCGCTTTTGGCACCGAGCTCAGCTTTTGCTCCGCGAGGAGGGGTTTATAAATTTTACCGCTTACGAGAGCAAGACACCGGGGCACTTGCACCTCTACGTGCATAAAGGCCACACGACGCTAAACGAGGGCTACCAGATCGCAAATAAGCTATCTATGCTGCTTAGTTCGCGTTTGGTTAAAGAGTGGAGAGTGTTTCCGACGATGGAGCTACCGAAAGAATTTAACATCTTGACGTTGCCGTATAAAGTTTATCAAAAAGAGCGCGGCGCAAGCTGGTCAAAACATATGTAAGGAGAAAAAATGGAGTATAACGAGCTAAGAGACATCATGCTTGATAATAACGAAGACAAAAAAAGCAAAAGCGTCAAAAGGATACTCGTCCTAGTCGCTGTCTTCGTTATTATATTTTTGGCGGTTTTGATCGCGATGAAATTTTTAAATTCATCCGAAACTAATGCCCAGATAGCCCAGCCCGACTCTAGGATGACTCTACCGCCAGAACCCGATAATACTGAAATATCCCGCAGCAAGTAAACGTGCCTACGCCGGAGCAAGTAGCTCAGGCTCAGCCGCAACCGCAGCCAGAGCCGACCCAGCCTTTAGTTCAGGAGCCGCAGCAAAATAACTTTGAGCAAGTGCCTATCGTGCCTGAAAATAAAGGTCAAGATAGCTTTGAAGATATGGTAAAGTCGCTCAAGGAAAAAGAGGATAAAAAACAGCAAGAGGCACAAGCCGGCGATCCCGCTACGCCTCCGACGGAGCCTGCTACCATACAAGGGGCGCTAAAGCAAAACGACGCTCCTAGCGCACAACCAAGCGAACCAAAAGCAGAGTCTAAACAGCACGCAAATGTCGTAAAAACAAAAGAGCAGAAGCAAAAAGAGGCGAAAAACGAAAAAGTAGCCAAACAACCAAAAGCAACCGATGTGCATAAAGAAAAAGTTGCAAAGCAAAAGCCGACTAAGCAAACTCCGGCCTCCGGCGGCGACGAGGCTCACAGCGGTAGCTATATACAGGTTTTTGCAGTAAAGCACTTTAACGAAAAAGCGCCCGAGCTTGGCAAGCTAAAAGCCGCAGGCTACGCATACAAGCTATATAGGACGAACGTAAACGGCGATGAGATCATTAAAGTACTCGTCGGCCCTTATAGCGGAGCCCAGCTAAAAAGCGAGTTAGCCAAGATCAAGCAAAATGCCGCTCCAAACGCATTTATCGTAAATATAAAATGAAAATTTTCGCCGTTTTCGGCAACCCCGTCTCTCACTCCATCTCGCCCAGACTGCATAATGCGGCTCTGGGCGAGCTTGGTTTATCTCGCGAAGCCCTCTATGCTCGCTACGAGCTAACGGACGGCTCGCGGCTTATATCTAAGTTTAAAGAACTAAAACTAAGCGGCACAAACGTGACCGTCCCGCACAAAGAAGCCGCGCTTGCGCAGTGCGACGTAGCGGACGAAACGGCTATAAAAATCGGCTCCGTAAACACTCTGGTATCTCGCGGCGGTAAAATTTACGGCCACAATACCGACGCGCCCGGGTTTTTGCGGGCGATAGAGAGTTTTGGGCATATAAAATCAGCTCTCGTTTTGGGTGCGGGCGGGACGGCTAAAGCAGTCGCCTACGCGCTAAAGAGCCGCGGCGTGCGAGTTTGCGTGCTAAATAGAAGCGAGGGGAGACTAGCAAATTTCGCCGAATACGAAAATTTTAGCTGGGCGAATTTCGCCGAATTTAAAGGCGGCAAATTTGACCTCGTCGTAAATACGACCTCAGCGGGGCTAAAAGATGAAAATTTACCCGCGCCCACCGAGCTTTTGCGTCCTATTTTTGACGAGGCTAAATTTGCCTTTGACGTGATTTACGGTAAAAAAACGCCATTTTTAAATCTAGCCGCCGCTAGCAGACTCGCGCATAAAGACGGCTCGGAGATGCTACTTTTTCAGGCCGTACTGGCGCTAAATTTATTTTTTGACGGCTCGCTTGACGAGGCCAAAATCCAAGCCTCGATGCAAAAGGCGTTGAGGCTAGGGTAAATTTTGCATTAAATTTTATAAATTTTTTGTTTTCTTGCCCATTTTGGCAGTCAAATTTGCTCAAATTTAAAACTACTTTGGATAAATTTGTGTAAAGTTGCGTCCAGCGTGCAAATATGCCGCTGCGTGGATAAGCCAAAGTAGCCGTTTTTTACAGCAAAATTTAAAACATCGTAAAATATAGCATCAAATTTGGCGATAAATTTAGTATTTTGCGATGCGAGTCTAGGAGATAAATTTGAAAACAGAAGACAATCAGACGCAAAATTTAAACAACAATCCTCAAAGCTCAAATTTGACGAATCCAGGTTCAAATAAATTTGCAAGAGACTACGACAAAGAGCCGATAATAGTAAAAAACTACGAGGATTTCTTTGTTGAAACGCTATTTTTTATGCCGCTGGCATTTAGCATTATCGTAACTATTTTTATTATGGGGTGGGTTGAAGATAAAAGCATAGACAACATCTTGTCGTTTGTCACAGCGTTAGCCTGCATAGCATGCTGGATGATTATCAACTACTTCTTTTATGTGATAAAGAAAAAAGATACCTTTCATTTTATGAACGACTCGGTTAAATTTTATGAAAGCGGCATTTTAAAGCATACTTCATCGCTTAAGAATTTAGACGAGTTGATTTGCAAGCCGCTGGATGCCAGTATGCCAAACAAAGGAGTACGAGATATCGTATTGTATATAATAGTATTATGCGGCTTTTTTGGTATGTCCGGTAGCTTGCTGTTTGTTGTTTTATTTGTGACTTTTGTTTATCTTGGAAATATAATCATAAAAATATTTTTCCAGCTGGCAACGCAAGGAAATTTAAGCGGTTTTACGCCGTTTCCAGCTATCATTATAGACGAGCCGCATTATCCAAACGTCAAATTTGTTACGTATTATCACGCGCTTTGTAAAAAATATTTTATAATTTTTATTTTCGATAAAGACAAATATGTAGAGATCAAAACCTACTTTTTGGATAGAAAAAATATAAATATCGACGAGGTTAAAAAATATTATTTGCCTTAAATGAGAAGTCTGCAAAATTTAGCTTAAACAAGCGTTGGCTGCTTATCTTGAAAAATCAAATTTTATGAACAACTTTAACCCGCTGCGGCGCAAATTTTGCTAGGTTTCGCTTGGTAAATTTGAGTCAAATTTACTCGGATCAAATAAATTTAGTCTTTCGCTCCGCTTACTCTTAAAATCGCACAGGTCAAATTTAAATCAAAGACCTGCCAACCTGACTTGCTGCGCTCAAATTCGTTTAAATTTATTTACCCTCTTGGCTTGGGCGGTTCAAATTTGAAATCTAATTTGAACCAGGTTATCTCGGGCGGATCCAGACCAGAGTCCAGCCGAGCACGCCTTGCTCGAATTTAGCTCAAATTTACCTGCCGCCTAAGCTTTTGCGGGCTAAATTTAGCTCAAATTTAACCCGCGTAGATTTGCTATTTTGCGTCTTTTTGCTTTTGCGCCAGCTCGGTATAGTAGTCGATCTGCTCGCGTTTTAGGATGCGGATGAAGTTCGTGCTGCCCGCGACTCCCGCAGGATAGCCGGCCGTCATGATGTAGGACTTGTCGCGGCTAACAAATCCCAGCTCGGAGGCTTTTTTGATGGTGTTTGCCACGAGTAGATTAAGGTCGTCTCTACCCAACACGAAAGCAGGCGTCACGCCCCATGCCAGCGTGAGCTGATGGGCGGTCTCCTCGTCGTGCGTGATAGCGATGATGTCTTTGTTTGCGCGGTATCTGGCCATCTTTAGAGCCGATTTGCCGGAGCTTGTTATCGAGATGATGCTTTCTACGTCCAGCTGTACGGCCAGCCTAGCCGAGCTAGCCGCGACTACGTCTATGTCGTCGTAGCGCTCGAATTTATCGAATTTATTAAACGGATAAATCTGCTGCGTTTGGACGATGGTGTTTCGCATCGCCTGCACGACGGCGACCGGGTTTTTGCCGATGGCGCTCTCTTCGCTTAGCATCACGGCGTCCGTGCCGTCTAGTACGGCGTTAGCTACATCGCTGATTTCTGCTCTAGTCGCCGTTTCGTGTTCGGCCATGCTTAGCATCATTTGCGTGGCGGTGATGACCGGTTTTGAGGCTTCGTTGGCCTTTTTGATGATGAGTTTTTGGATGGTCGGCACCTTGTAATAAGGAACCTCGATACCCAGGTCTCCGCGCGCGACCATCACGCCGTCGCTAGCCTCTATGATCTCGTCTATGTTTTCTACGGCGTCGAATTTTTCTATTTTTGCGTAAATTTTAGCCCGCGAACCGAAATTTTCTAAAATCTCGCGCGCTTTTACGATATCGTTTGCGTTTTGCACGAAAGAAATAGCGACGAAATCTACGCCGTTAGCCGCGCCAAATCTCATATCCTCGCGGTCTTTTGGCGTGATGACGTCGATGTTGATTTTGGTGTTGGGGAAATTTACGCCTTTATTAGAGTTTAGAATCCCGTCATTTTCGATGCGCGCTAGCACCGCTTCGTTTTTTTTGCCGCTGCCCGCGCGCTCTACTTTGGCTCTGATGGAGCCGTCGTAGAGGTAGATGTATTCGCCCTCTTTTAAAAGAGGCAAAATTTGAGGCTGATTTATACTTAGCTTGTAGCTGTTTTCGCCAGTTTTTTCGCCTAAAATTTCGTCTTTATACACCTCAAGCGCGTCGCCGGCTTTTAGCCCAAAGGGCTCTTTTAGCTTACCTACGCGGATTTTTGGGCCGCAGATATCTTGAAATATACCGATCGGGCGCCCGATTTTGGCTTCGACGCGCCTGATTTTTTCGATCGTTTCTTTATGGTACTCGTGCGAACCGTGGCTGAAATTTAGCCTAAACGCGTTTACGCCGGCAAGCGCTAACTGCTCGATGATCTCTTCGCTTTGGCTTGATGGGCCGATAGTGGCTAGGATTTTAGTTTTTTTCGTCAAATTCGATCCTTTTGTTAAAGTGCTTCATTTTACATCAAATTTGAAAATAAATTTACGTTTTTTCGGGCAAAGAAGAAAATTTAATATTTTTAAAGCGGCTTTAAATTTGCTTAAGTATAATCGCTAAAACTATTTTTAAGGAGCATAAATGAAAAAGTTTTTAGCACTCTTAGCCGTTTTTGGCCTAGCGCTTGGCGCAAATGCCGCGGACAAGACCTACAAGCTAAAGCTAGCTAGCACTTGGGAGGGCACTACGCCTGTTTTGGGCGATGCGACAAAAGAATTTAAGCGCGTCGTCGAGACGTTAAGCGACGGCAGGCTAGAGGTGAGGATAGACTATCCCTCTAAGCACAAATCCCCGTTTGGTATCCTAGACTTCGTAAAAGGCGGCCAGTACGACATCGGTTACACGGCGTCTTATTATTACAAGGGCAAGGACGCAAATACTATGTTTTTTACCGCCGTGCCTTTTGGTATGACCGCGACTGAGCTGCGCGCTTGGTATGAGTTTGGCGGCGGCAAGCAGCTAGAGGAAAAGGTATTCGACAAATACAATATCAAAGTTTTTCTAGCGGGCGACACGGGCACGCAAATGGGTGGTTGGTTTAAAAAAGAGATCAAAAGCGTAGATGATCTAAAAGGCCTAAAGATCAGGATCCCCGGCTTTGGCGGCGAGGTTATGGCACGCGTGGGAGCTACGATAAACACGATCCCTACAGGCGAGCTATACATGGCGCTAGAGATGGGTACGATCGACTCGGTCGAGTGGGTTAGCCCTGCGTTTGATATGGGCCTTGGCTTTCACAAGATCGCTAAATATTACTACACGGGCTGGCAAGAGCCGAGCGGTCAGACTCAGTTTTTCGTAAATAAAAAAACCTACGAGAAGCTACCTGCCGACCTTCAGGCCGTGATCGAGGCTGCTGCTAACGAGGTAGCTAGCATGCTAAATAGCCGCTCGTTCTTTGATAATGCCGAATACTGGGCGAAGATGAAAGCCGAGTATCCCGATATCGAGGTTCGCTCGTTCCCACAAGACGTCATGGACGCGCTTAGAAAAGCAAGCGACGAGATCCTAGACGAAGAAGCGGCCAAAGATCCGCTATTTAAGGAGATTTTGGACTCTCAAAGAGCGTTTTTGGCCAAGGCTCGCGAGTGGACGAAAATTTCTGAGTTCTCATATATCCAAAAAACCACAAAATAACCTCTCGTCGCCCCTTTTTAACGGGGCGGCTATCCTTTTTAATTTTGCGTCTTTTTATTTTTTAATCTTTTGCTATTTCGTATGCGCGCTTTTCGCGGTAGCGCCTAGTAGCGGGCATTTTGACGCGGCGTTTGGCTTAGATTTTAGCTAGCGGTTTTACTTTAAATTTGCTTTGCGTTTTTGCGCTAAATCGCGATAAATTTAGGGTTTTGCCGCGTATTTGGTTAAACCTTGCGCCTTGTAAACGACTCGCATTTCTTTACATTAGGCGTAGCCACAGATGAGTAAATTTGCTAAAATTTAACTTCGCCGCCAAGTAAGGCTAAAACGCAGACGGCAAATCGCAGCTGTTTTTTAGATTTGCTAGCGTTTATGCAGGTCGTTTGTCCGCAAAGATCCAAACTCGCGAGTTAAATTTACTCGCCGTCCGCGGCGACACTTTTTACCCAAAAATCGGCTAAAGATTAAATTTAAACGGCAAACTCGGCGGGGTGAAACTCGAATTTAGAAATCTTACGACCGCGCGGCGATAAATTTAAGCTTTGGCGAGGTAGGCGGCCGAAAATAAACCGGCAAGTACGGGTTGCGTGCTTAAATCGCGCAAGGCTTAGATACAAATTTATCGCCGAATTCGGCGCGCCGCGGCTAAAATTTGTGCTAAACGGCACGTGGTAAACCTAGGCAACCGTAAGGACGACTTGCTTAGAGTCGCTTAAATTTAAAGGAGACGAAAATTAAAACCTCGCCCGAAAATTTACAGCCGCTAGCGGCTTGGCCGAGTTTGTCTATTTTAGGAAAGCTAGGCACAAATAACGGCGCAAATAAAATCGCGAGATCAAAGACTAAATTTTTAAGAGTTTGAGACCGAAATTTACGAGGCGACGTCCGTAAATTTACAGCTCGGTTCTACTATCAAGCGCTTTCATAAGCGAGAGAAGGTCGATATTTTCGAGATTTACGCCTGTTGGTACGCCTTGGGCTATCTTGCTAAATTTAACGCCCAAATCGCTTAGCTTGTCTTCGATGAAAACCATCACCGCATCGCTGCTAAGCCCCGGCGTTAGCGCGAAGATAATCTCGGTTACGCCGTTTTGGCGGATGATTTCGCGTAGTTTTTCGGTTTGCGTCTGCGTTATCTCTTCTAGCACGAAGTAGCGACCGCGGTAGATTGAGCTTTGCTCGAAAACCAGGATATCTTTTGGGCTTTCGACGACGGCTAGTAGCTCACTGTCGCGAGTTTCGTCGCTGCAAACGTCGCAAATCTCATCCTCGCTAAGCCCGCCGCAAATTTGACATTTACCCGTAAATCTTACGGCGTCCTCGATGCTTTGGGCTAGTTTTAGTCCGCCTAAGTTATCTTTTAAGCATACGTGATAGGCGTAGCGCTGGGCCGATTTTTTACCCACGCCCGGCAACCGCTCGAAGGCCGCCACGAGCTCGTTAAATTTCTCAAGCCCCCTTTTCAACGCTTTCCTTCTTCAACGTTTTCTTTCGGCTTGGTGCAGATTTTAAACGCGTGGTAGCCGTCTTCGTAGGAGTATTTTAGGCTAAATTTATGCATCTGGCAGATGTGGTCGATGATGTAAAGACCAAGCCCCATGCCGCCGCTTTTGTTGCCTTTTTCGCGGATAAAGGCTTGCAAATAATACTCGATGGGCTTTTGTAGCGGCTCGCCGAGATTTTTTACGACGATGCCGTCTTTGTCGCAGATAACCTGCGCCTTTTTGTCGTCGGCGTATTTTAGCGCGTTATCGATGAGGTTTTTGATCGCTAGCGAAAACAGCGCGAAATCTACGCGCAGTAAGACGTCTTGCCTGATATCGACGCTCACTTTTTCTTCGAATTTTTCCATCATCAGCATATCGCGCGCCTGTTCTAAGATATTTGAAAAGTAGGACTCCTGATAGTTTAGCGCGTAGCTTTTGGATAGCAGCTGCTCGATCTTGCCAAACTCGTTTATGAGCATATCAAGCCGTTCAAATATCGCTATCAGGCGGCTTTTTTGCGTTTGACTCTGTACCATTTCCGATACTATGCGACCCTTGCCGATGGGCGTTTTTAGTTCGTGCATTATCGTGCGCAAAAAAAGCTGGCGCGAGCGAATCAGCTCTTTTATCTTGCTGGCTGCGGCGTCAAATTCTATCGCAACTTTGGCTATTTCGTCGTTGGAGTCGGGTTTGGCTATATTTACGTCCATATTTCCGGCGCCGAATTTTCTGATGTCGGAGCTTAATTTTTTTAGCGGCATCAGCGAGTTCATAACCGAAACGTAAAGAGAAACCAAAAGCGCCGTCGTGAGGATAAAGCCTACCCATATCGGGTCGTTTATGTTTTTAGCGTCGTCGCTTTCGAGTAAAATTTGAAACGACGTGTTTTTGATATGTAGATAAAGTCCGTCCTGAAAAAGCAGCGACTGAAAAAGCCCCAGCGGGGTCTGTTTGGCGAAGACTACTTTGCCGCCGTTTGTGATGTCGGCGGCAAATTTATCGTTTTTAACGTAGGTAAGCCCGAAATTTTTAAAATAAACCGTCAAATCGCTAGGAGGATTTGATTTTTCAAACGATGCGACGAGATAGTTTATCGCGCTTAGCTGCTTTTGCTTTATCTTGTCTAGCGTATTATCTAGCTGGATGCTGGCAAAAGTATAAAACAAAATGCAAACTAGCGTCAGCGCGATGGCGAAAACTACCGAAATTTTCGTCGTTAAGGAGTATCTCATCCTATGAGTTTATAGCCTATGCCGCGTACCGAAAATATATGCTTAGGCGCTTTTGAGCTATCGCCGATCTTTGTTCTTAGTCTGCCGATGATGACGTCTAAGCTTTTTGAGTCCTTGTCTTTTAAGCTTTTGCAGTTATAAACAAGCTGCTCCCTGGATACCGAAAAGCTGTGTTGCTTTATGAGATAGCTTAAAATTTCGTATTCTGCCGGCGTTAGCGTGAGGCTTTCGTTGTTGTAGTAGATCTCGTGCCTGCGCTCGTCTATCCTAAATAGCGTCTCGACTGCCTCTTCTTGCACTTCGTTGCTCTTTTTGTAGCGGCGGATTAGGCTCATGATGCGCGCGTACATCTCTTTTGGATCGTACGGTTTTGGCAGATAGTCGTCCGCGCCTAGCTGTAAACCCACTACTTTATCGCTGATGTCGCTTCGAGCCGAGGAGATGATGATAGGGATGTTGTATTTGCTGCGAATTTCCTTGCAAACCTCAAGCCCGTCCATACCGGGTAGCGTAAGGTCTAGGATAAGTAAATCGAAATTTTTAATTCCGGCGCTTAGTCCTAGATAC
>CAURKB010000055.1:0-13072 GCA_963525315.1 uncultured Campylobacter sp.
CCTTTATGCGTTTTATTTTTTAGCGGGAGTCTTAGCGAGTTTTTCTCGATCTGTCTTTGACGGTAACCCTCGGTATCTCTAAACGCGCCTAGCGTCACCGAGCCTCTGGAATACGGCGAATCGGCAAATCTAAACGTACCGTAGATACCCGTGCCGCGTCTAGTTCGAATTTGCGGATCAAACTGCAAGTCCCAGCTGTCGTATTCGGCAATGTAGATCGGTTGTTTGTAGTAAAATCCGTCGTTTTTGCCGTAGCCAAGCTCCGGCGGCAAAAGTCCGGTACGTCTGCGCGTATCGGTGGAAAAGCCAAAATACGGCAGATAAAACACCGGGACGTTTCCGACGTAAAATACAGGATTATAAAGGTGTAAAAATTTACTCTCGCGGTTTAGTTTGCCGCTGCTAAATTTGATCTTCCAATCGGGATCTTGGACGTTACAGCTTGATACGACCGCACCGTTTACCTCGTAAAATTTAGAAGTACTATTGCTCTCGTCGCTTTGCATCCAGACTTCCATGTCGCGGTTCATCATAAATAGCGTCTCATAGTTGCTGTCTTTGCTATTTAGGTCGATCTTTGCATACGAGCAGCGCGAGATTTCGTCTTTGTTTCTTATCAAATTTACGTTACCGAAAAGCTCCAAAATTTCTTTTTGCTGATCGTAAACGGCTCTATCCGCGCTCATCAAATAATCCTGCGAATAAACAAGTACGTTTTTATCCGCCGTAACAACGCCGTTGTCGCGTTTTACATCATCGGCCAGAAGCTCGAAATTTTGAGCCGCAAAGCAACTAAAAGCCCCAAACATTAGTAACGAAAAAATTCTAGTAAACATCTATAACTACCGTTTTCGCGGCCTTATCTTGCCACGTTTGAAATAATGGATTTGAAAACGCCCATGCAAAACCAAGAAAGCACAAGTTTTCGCTCACGATACGCATAAAGGCGCGGACTAAGGAGTTTAAAAAGCTCGGTTTGTCGAGCAAATTTACGTCTACGCAGACGATTTTCATAGCTATTTTGCCCATCGTCGCACCGCAGTACCACGTAAAAAAAGTCTGATAAATCACGTCTAGCAAAACGATTTGAAGGGTTAAATTCGCAAGCAAAACGACGGTTTGCTCAAAGTCTATTCCGTCAAATTTATCGTAATAAATCACGAAAAATAACGCCGAAAGTAAGAATTTATCTATCCCCCACGCGACGGCTCTTTTGCCGACGCTAGCGAGCGTGATATTTTCGTTTTCGAGCCTGTCGATGACGCTTCTGCTCATTCGCGCCCTTTTAGCATTTGCCAGGCGATATCTTTTCGGTACTGCGCGCCGTCAAATTCTACGTTTTCGCAAAGCTCATAGGCCTTTTGTTGCGCTTGTTTTATACTTTTGCCAAGCCCCACGCACACTAGCACTCGTCCGCCGTCGGCATATATCTCGCCGCCTTGCTCGCTCACGCCGGCAAATGCTATGTGCGAGTTTTCAGGTACGTTTTTTACGCTGATTTTGGCCCTAGGCGAGCTTGAAAAAGGATAATTTTTACCGGCCATCACGACCCCGACGGCAAATTCGTCTTTTAGCTTTACGGGTTTTAGATCGCCTTTTGCCGCGTTTAGCAAAATTTCGCCCAGATCGCCATCTATTAACGGCATTAGCACTTCGCACTCAGGATCGCCGAAACGCACGTTAAACTCAAGCACGTACGGCATACCTTTAACCACCATAAGCCCCACGAAAAGCACGCCGCAGAAAGGATTTCCCTCGGCTTTCATGCCCTTTAGAGTCGGTTTTACGACCTCTTCTTCGACCTGTTTTATTAGCTCGGGACTTGCTAGCGGACTAGGGGCGTAGGCGCCCATACCGCCGGTATTTGGACCCTCGTCGTTATCTTTTAGGCGCTTATGATCTTGCGCTACAGGCAGACTAACGAAATTTTCGCCGTCGCAAATCGCAAAAAAGCTAAGCTCAAATCCGTCTAAAAACTCCTCCACGACCACGCGTTTGCCCGCCTCGCCGAAGCTCTCTCCGCTTAGCATATCGCGAGCCGCGGCCTTTGCTTCCTCGCGGCTTTGCGCGATTATCACGCCTTTGCCCGCACACAGTCCGTCGGCCTTAACGACTATCGGAGCGGCAAGAGAGTCGATAAATTTAGCCGCAGCATCATAATCGTCGGTATTTAGATAAGCAGCCGTGCGGATAGCGTTTCTAGCCAAAAAATCCTTCATAAACGCCTTGCTACCCTCAAGCCTAGCCGCAGCCTTGCTCGGTCCAAAAATATTTAAATTTCGCGCCTTAAAGATATCCACGACGCCGTCGCTTAACGGCGCTTCGGGGCCGACGATCGTTAGTTTTATCTGCTCGGTCTTAGCAAATTCTGCGAGCTGATTATAGTCTTTGATGTTTAGATTAGTGCCGAGCTTTGAGGTGGCTCCGTTGCCCGGAGCAAAGAAAAGCTCGTGTTTGCGGGATTCTTGAAGTTTTAGAGCTATGGAGTACTCGCGCCCGCCGCTTCCGATTATCAAAATTTTCATAATTTCTCCAAAAATAAAAACCCAAGTGAGCGGTGCGCATATAAGTGGCCCGAAAATTCAAAGCCAACCTTGCAAATAGGCGGTTCCTTTAGGTCGCAACTTCTCGCGCTCGCGCGCTCAAACGAAGCCGCGTCGCACGGTCGCCGCACATCTTCGCCGAAACTAATGTGTTGGACCCTATAAAAATACGCTGCCAAATCACTCAGGCAAGGCTATTATATAAAATTTTAGCTTAAAGTAGCGTTTTTGCGAGGCTTACGCAGGAATTTATATTTTGCTGAGCACTCACTGCGGGCGAGGTAAATTTTCCTAGCTCTTTTGCCGTCGTAAGTCCGATAGCGACGGCTTTATAGCTCTCATCCCAGCCGAAATTTCGAGTAAAATTTCGCACCGCCGAGGGAGCGGTAAAAATGATCGCCGAGTTTTTGGACGGTTTTTGCTCTTTTTCAAGCGGCTTAAAAACGTTTTCGTAAGCGATTATCTGCGTCAAATTTACGCCGCTTTCCCGCAAAATTTCGCCCACGCTCGAGGCCGTCTCGCGCGCTCTTAAAAATAGCGTTTTTTTGCCCTTTAAAAGCGGTGCGATCTCGGCGGCAAAGTCGTTTCCGTGAGCGTTTTGCGCAGTGTAAATTTGAGCAAAGCCAAACTCGCTAGCTGCGCGGCTAGTGCTCTCGCCGATGGAGTAAATTTGCAAACTAGCGGGCGAAATTTGATTAAATTTTAGCGCGTTTACGGAGTTTTTGGAGGTTAAAACTAGCGCGTCAAATTCAGCCAAATTTATGCTAAATTTATTAAATTTGATCTCGTTTAAAACCAGCGTCTTTACGCCCTCAAATTCCAAATTTGACCCGACCAGATAGATCATTTTCGCCCTTAAATTTATGATTTCGCGTCCGAATTTTACCGCAAATCCTAAAATTTTAAAAGCCGCAGCCAAAACGCTAACTCTATTTCGCCACGCCCCGCCTACTTAGATACTCTTTTGCCTTTTGCTTTAGCGCTTTATACAGCTTGCCGGCGTCCTCTGCTCCGTATTTTTTCACCAGTCCGTTGTGAAAATCTCCCAAATTTTTACTCTCAAACGCGATTTTTCTAATCTCTTGCTTTTTTACCTCGTCTATCTTGATAGAAAGCTGCGTCTTTACCGCATTTTGAGCTTTATTTTTTGCTTCGTTTTGCGGTGCGTTAGCTTGGTTTGGTTTTTGCGGCGGACGCTTATTTGATAAATTTTGCCCTTTTTCATCGGCTTTAGTACCATCACTAGAAGCTTTGACGCTCAAATTTTGCTCCGCGTCTTTCGGGTGCTCGCCAGAACCCGGGTCATCGCTCAAATTTGCCTTTACGGCCTTTGCTTCTTGTAAATTTTCATTATTTGCCGCCGCGTCATTTTCGCTCTTTAAAGGCTGCGGTTTCTCGGACACTGAATTTTGAGCGATTTGCGAGCGGTTTTCTAAATTTAGCTCTTTTGCTTGGGTGCTTTGAGCACATAAAGCCTCGCCGCTTAAATTTAACTCTGTTTGCGTTTTTTCTCGCTCGTCAAGTTTTTGCTCATCGCCTTGCGTCGCCGGCCTAGATTTAGCGGAATTTGGCGCTGCGATACGCTTTACTTCGCCTTTTTGAGCGTTTTCTACTTGAGGTTTTTTGTAAATTTTCCTCGCGTCCTCTTTTAGCGCGTTATACACGCCGGCGCCGTTTTTGCTGCCGAATTTTGAGATAAATTTCATATGAAGCTCGCTGAGGCTGCCCGAGTTTCGTATCAAGATCGCGATTTCGTCTTGATTTTCTTCGATGAGTTGCGCCGTATGCGAGCGGTTGAAGTCAAATTTGAGTTTATGAAATTTGCCGCCGTTTTTATCCTGCTTATTAAAAAACTCTATCACGTCGTCGTAAAATTTATCGTTGCTGACGATGTAAATTTTGTCTTTTTTGTGCGAGAGTTTACCCATTAAAAACGTAATTATTTTATCGGCATAGTCCTTGTGAGCGCTTTGTAAAAGTATGATTTTTATTTTGATTTTTCGTGCCAAAAACCACGCCAAAACGGAGATGCTTAGCTTTTGTCTATCGTTAGTTACGATATAAATTTTATCTTTTTGTCCTAGCTTTTTTAGCGTCGCTAGATTATCTACGCTTATGTTTTCATCATCTATTATAAATCTTGCCATATATTTCCTAAACGAGTCGGGGCAAGCGCCCCAAGACTCTACATCTTGTCTTTTGTTACGATGAGTAACATTTTAAATTTTTCAGGGATCTTTAGCCCGTGCGGGATTTTGCCCGGAAGCACGATGGTATCGCCCTTTTTGATATCAAAATGCTCGTCGCCTATAGTTAGCTTCATCTCGCCGTCAAGCGCGATCAAAAGCGCGTCGCCGGGAGCCGCATGAGTAGATAGCTGCTGGTCTTTTGAAAACGATAGCAACGACATCGAGCCGTTTTCGTTTTTGACGAGCGTTTTGCTTACGATTTTGCCTTCTTCGTATTCAACTGCGTCCACTAGGCTAAAAATAGCCGCCTTAGGTAAATGATCTATCATTAAGTCCTCCTTAAAATCGATTGAGACGTATTTCGTCGGTTCATTGAAAATTAATTTTCGCCACACTTTTTTCTCTATCAGGCAGGCCTGTTCGCCGCCTAAGCGCATCTGCTTGTCGCCGTAGTGCAAACTCGCGCCGCCCTCTACGACCCACGCAAGGCTGTCGCAAAACAGCATCTCGTGATCTAGCTCCTCGCCCGTATCGAAAGCAAACACATCGACGTGAGCGTTCTCGCAATCAAAGATCCTCTTGCTAACGACGCTTTTTGCGACGACTTTCGTATCGGCGTTTAGATTGTAAATTTTACTCATTTTTCTTCCTTTCGTAAATTTACGCGTCATTGTAGCGAAAATTTTTAAGCGATTTGTTGATAAGGGTTATCTCTTTTTGGCAAATTTGAGTCGGTTTAAAATGAAATTTAGGCGTAAAAACGCCTAAATTTTACTCCCACTCTATCGTTGCGGGCGGTTTGCTCGAGATGTCGTAAACTACGCGGTTGATGCCGTCTACTTCGTTTATGATACGGCGAGAGACGTTTTCTAGCAGATCGTACGGCAGGCGCGAGAAACTAGCCGTCATGCCGTCGCTAGCGTCCACTACGCGTATGCACACGGCATTTTCGTAGGTGCGGTTATCGCCCATGACGCCGACTGAATTTACGTTCAAAAGCACGCAGAAAGCTTGCCAAGTTTTGTTGTACCAGCCGCTTGATTTTAGCTCGTCGCGCAGGATCACGTCGGCTTTGCGCAAGAGTTCTAGGCTCGGCGTATTTACCTCGCCCATTATGCGGATCGCAAGGCCCGGACCGGGAAATGGATGACGGAACACGAGCTCGCGCGAAAGACCAAGCTCAAGGCCTAGCTGGCGCACCTCGTCTTTAAAAATCTCTCTTAAAGGCTCGATTAGCTCAAAGCTCATCCAATCAGGCAGTCCGCCCACGTTGTGGTGGCTTTTGATCGTCTTTCCGGCGCCTACGACCGAGCTCTCGATGATGTCGGTATAGAGCGTGCCTTGGGCTAAAAATTTGACGTTATCGTGCTTTTTGGCCTCTTTTTCAAAGATTTCGATAAAAGTTTCGCCGATTATTTTGCGTTTTTTTTCGGGATCGGTTACGCCGGCAAGCCTTTCTAGGAAAGTTTTACTAGCGTCTATGCTAACTAGCTCTACGCCAAGCTTAGTTCTAAAAGTCGCCTCGACCTGCTCGCGCTCACCCGTTCTAAGTAGTCCGTTATCGACGAAAACTAGGATCAAATTTTGCGGTATCGCAGCGGCCAAAAGCGCGGCGGTGACGGAGCTATCTACGCCTCCGCTAACGGCGCAAAGGACTTTTTTGTTGCCGACCGTTTCTTTGATTTTGGCGATCTGTGTTTTAGCGAAACTGCCCATATTCCACGTACTTTCGCACTCGCAGATATATTTGGCGAAATTTTTTAAGATCTGAGTACCAAACTCGCTGTGCTGCACCTCGGGATGAAACTGCAAGGCGTAAAATTTACGCGCGTCGTCGCCGAATACGCAATAAGGCGAATTTTCGCTCGTCGCCATCGCCTCAAAGCCGTTTGGTAAATTTTTTACGAAGTCGGAGTGGCTCATCCAGACGATCTGCTTTTGGGGCAAATCTGTAAAAAGTCGGTGCTCCTTAGTCACGCTTAGCTCGGCTTTGCCGTACTCCTTGTGTGAGGCCGGGGCGACCTGGGCGCCGAATTTGTGCGCCAAAAGCTGCATACCGTAGCAAATGCCCAAAATCGGCAGTTTTAGCTTAAACACGCCCTCGTCGCAAAAATACGCATCAGAAGCATAAACGCTAGCAGGTCCGCCGCTTAGGATTATGCCTTTTGGTTTTTTTGCTTTGATCTCCTCGACCTTGACGTTAAAAGGCAAAATTTCGGTATAAACGCCCTGTTCGCGCAGACGCCTAGCGATTAGTTGGGTGTATTGCGAACCAAAATCCAAAACTATTATCGTGTTATTCATACCCGCCCTTTAAAAATATAAATGCAAAATTTCAAACTGCACGTACCAAATCGCCACGGATACGACATAGCCGACTACTACCGTCCAAGCAAGCCTCATATGCGCGCCGAAGGTATAGATACCCTTTAGTTTGCCCATAACGCCAACGCCTGCGGCAGAACCGAAGCTTATCATCGATCCGCCGATACCCGCAGTCAAGGTAACTAGCAGCCACTGGCTTAAATTTTCGCCCACATCCGCGCCCATCATAGGATTTGCTTTTAGCACCGCCGACATCACAGGGACGTTATCTACGATAGCAGATAGGAAGCCCACGCCGATATTTACAGTCGTAGCGCCGAATTTATCGTAAAGCGAAACGGCGTAGTTTAAAAATCCGACGAAATGCAGCGCGCCGACGGCCGCAAGGATACCGAAGAAGAAGAAAAGCGTGTTGTTTTCGATCTTTGACATATAGTGAAAGACGTGCATAGGCTCTTCGTTTTTATTAGTTTTTTTGTAGATGTATGTGTAGATGCTAAGAAGCGAGAAGCCAAACATCATGCCCCACATCGCAGGTAAGTGGAAAAGCTGGTGCATCATAACGGCCGAAAATATCGTAAATGCGCCAAGTCCGATGACGACTTTGCCGCCTTTTTTGATGCTTACCTTCGGCTCTGTCGCAGGGTCAAAGTGCGGACTGCCCTCAGGCACGACGCGCGCTAGTAAAAACGCCGTAACCAGCCAGCCGATAATAGAAGCTGGGAAAAGCGCGAAAAAGTCGATAAACGGAGCCTTGCCCGCAGCCCAAGCCATCAGAGTCGTGATATCGCCAAACGGACTCCATGCGCCGCCAGCATTTGCGGCTACGACGATGTTTATCGCGCCCGCGACTAGGAAATTTACGTTATTTTTATCTATCGTTAAAAGAACGGTAGAAAGGATAAGAGCGGTAGTTAGGTTATCGGCGACGGGGCTGATAAAAAACGCCAAAATGCCCGTTAGCCAAAATAGCTTTTTATACGTGTAGCCCTTTGAGACGAGGTTGTATTTTAGCGCGTTAAACACGTCCCGCTCTATAAGCGCCTCGATATAAGTCATCGCGACCATGAGGAAAAATACGATCTGCGAAATCTCTAAGATCAGGTGATTTACCTCATTTTGCAACGAATGCACGTCTAGGCCGTTTGCCAGCATATAAAAGCCGATGAGCAAGAACATAAAAGTGCCGATAAATATAGCCGGCTTAGCCTTATCCATATGAAAATTTTCTTCCGTAGCGATGAAAAAATATCCCACGACGAAAATAATGAGGCATGCTATACCCACCCACGTAGTCGTTAAATTTAACGCCTCGCCCGCAGCGTCGCCGCTACCGAAAGCAAGCGCGAAAAATAGACCCAAAAGTCCGACGATCTTCATTTACTCTCCTTGATTTATAGTTTATTTATCTTTTCGGTTTTGCTGTTTGAGGGTTCAGACGGCTCTTCGTAGAACGGATCGCCCTTGTGGCCGCAGCCTGCTATAAAAATTAACAAAAAAAATGCTAAAATCGCCTTATGAAAGACGCTAAGACTATTATTCGACATATTATTGATAATCCTTTTTATAAAGAGTTAAAAAACCGTAGCGAATGCGGGGAATTTTTACGGCTTTTAAGCCTAAATCATCGCAGGCTCATCGCCTTTTGCTACGAGAAAAACGGCGTTTTGTTTTTCGCCCTGTTTCATCCGTTAGGACTTCAGGAATTAAAAAGCGATAGTAGTATAAAAATGTTAAAAGGCTTATTAAAAATCTATTCTAGCGTAAATTTTGACGGCAGGCTCGCTCGAGTAACGGACGTTAAATTTTTTGTGACAAAGCATTTAAAATTTAAAAAAGTAACCGATCCATACGAAAAAAAGCGAATTTTTACCTACACCGAGCCGGCAAAGGGCGAGTTCGTAAATTTAGCCAAAAACGAGCGGATCTTCGAGGGATTTGAAAAGATACGCCTCGCTATCAAGCAAAATTTAGCCAAAGAATCAAGCCAGGCGCTATGAAACGAGATAAAATAAGGCTAAATTTAGACACAAAGTACGCAAACGAACTACTTCAAATTCATAAAAACTATGCGGCGCAAACCTCGTCAAATTTAACCTTGCAAAGCAAAAGCGTAAATTCACAAACGGGAGCTAAATTTTGCTAATCGACGAGATCCGTTCGCTACCCGCCCAGCCCGGCGTTTATCAGTATTTCGACAAGGCGGGCAAGCTTCTTTACGTCGGCAAGGCTAAAGTTTTAAAAAACCGCGTCAAAAGCTACTTTTCATTTACACCAAGTCTCGCCCCCTCGCCCAAGGTTAGCCCGCGCATCCACAAGATGATCAGCGAGGCCGTACACCTCGAGTATATCGTGACTCCCAGCGAAGCCGACGCGCTGATACTGGAAAACTCCTTCATCAAGCAGCTACGGCCAAAATACAACATCTTGCTGCGCGACGATAAGACCTATCCGTACATCTACGTAAATTTGGACGAGGATTTCCCGCGCTTTGAGATCACGCGCAAGATCGTCCGAGGCAAAAACGTCAAGTATTTCGGACCCTATTTTCGCGGCGCGCGCGAGCTTTTAGATGCGCTTAGGCTGAGCTTTAAGCTCGTGCAAAGCAAAAGCGCGCTCAAGGCCACGGGCGCATATCTGCCCTATCAGATCGGCTATTCAGAAGCCCCGCTTATCAGTAAAATTTCGCCCGCAGACTACGCCAAGGTCGTAGAGGGCGCGATCGCAGCGCTAAATAATCCGCTTTCTATGCTGCCAAAGCTCGTAAATTTGATGAACAAATACGCCCAAAACGAAAACTACGAGCAAGCCGCCCTCGTGCGCGATAAGATCAATGCGATCAAGGATCTAGACGTCAAAATCGAGGTCGATCTAGCCAAGCTCGAGGATTTTGAGGTTTTTGCCGTGGGCGCGGAGCAAAATTTGCTTTGCGCGGTGCGTTTTAGCGTGCACGGCGGCAAAATTAGCGGCGTGTATCAAAATATAACAAACGCCAAAATGAGCTCGCAAGGCGATCTAAACGACGCCTACAAACAAATAGTTTTAGAGAGCTTTCCAGCTGGCGCGCCCGTCGTGAGCGCGAAAATTTACGCGCTAGAAGCCTTTGAGGACGCAAACCTCGTAGAGGAGATTTTAACCGCTCGCCACGGCCGTAAATTTAGCATCTGCGTGCCTAAAATCGGCGAGAAAAAGCGTATCTGCGATATGGCGCTAACAAACGCGCAAGTCTTTATCCAAAAATATCTAAAAACCCACGACGACGCGTTTTTGGACGAGTTAAAGGAGTATTTCGGCCTCGCATGCGCGCCGCACGTCATCGAGACTTTCGACAACTCACATATGTTCGGCGCGGCCGCGGTCGGCGCGATGGTGCGCTTTGAGCACGGAAACTTCGCCAAAGAGCACTACCGCCACATGCACCTCTCCCACGCAAACGACTACGATCAGATGCGCCAGATGCTCACAGAGCGCGCTTTGCGGTTTGACAAGCTTAGTCCGCCCGATCTCTGGCTCATCGACGGCGGTCAGGCGCTACTGGATCTTGCCACGGATATCATCGCTAGCAGCGGCGCAAACGTCGATATACTCGCCATCTCAAAAGAAAAAATAGATGCCAAAGCCCACCGCGCAAAAGGCGGCGCGAGGGATAAAATTTACGCTCCCGGCGGCGTATTTACGCTACCAACGGGCGATAGACGGCTACAGTTTTTCCAGCGACTTCGCGACGAGGCGCACCGATTTGCCATTACCTTTCATCAAAAAACCAAGCGCAAAGAGGATCTGGGCGCTAGCAAGCTAGCAGATGCCGGCGTATCGGCGGGCAGTATCGCAAAGCTCGTTAAATTTTACGGTAGCTTTGAAGCGATAATGACCGCAACGAGCGAGGAGATCGAAAAGGTGACAAATAGGAGCGTGGCGGCTAAAATCGAGCAACTAAAAGAGAGTGAAATTTGATGAAATTTGGGGCTTATTTTGTAAGATTTGAGCCAAATTTGACGCATTTGTTTTCGTTAAATTTTGAAAGCGCAAATTTAACTCGCCGCTTTTGGGTAAATTTCGCCGCTGTTATTTGCGAATCAACCCGTCAAATTTGACGTACAAAGCGATCAAATTTACGCGCTAAACTTAAAATTTACGCGGGCGATTACGTAGCGCAAATTTAAATTCCGCGCCGCCGTCAAGGCCTGCTTCGGCAAATTTAGCGTTTCGCGGTTTCTATCGCTTTTGCGGCTTCGCAGCCCTCATTCCAGCCGTAAGCGCACGCCTTTTGCAGATAGTTTTTTGCGCGAGCCACGTCTTTTTCGCCAAGCATCGCGTTGTAGTAAAGCGCGCCGAGATTAAAGCACGACATCCCGTCCTTTGCCTCGCAGGCCTTGCGCCAGATTTCGCCCGCTTTTTGTGCGTCTTTTTTGACGCCGAGTCCCTGCTCGTAAAGCGAGCCTAAATTTGCACAACCTAGCAGATAGCCGCTATCGCAGGCTTTTTTATATAGCTTGGCGGCCTTTGGCTCGTCCTTTTTAACCCCTTCGCCTTTGCGATACGCTACGCCCAAATTTACGCAGGCTCGCACGTACTCCCCGTCGCACGCCTTTTTAAACAGCGCGAACGCCTTTTCGTAGTTTTTGTCCAGGTCGCACTCCTCAAGCTTGATGCCGATGTAGGCAAGGCCTAAGTTGTCGCAGCTCTCAAAATCGCCCGCATCGCAGCTTTTTTGCAGTCCGTTTGCGTCGCAAGGCGCTTTGTCCTCTGCCAAATCGCGCTCGCTAGCACCAAAAACAAAAACCGTAAAAAAGACTAAAAATACAATTTTTCTCATCGTTACCTCCGTGCGTCCGTTAAATTTAGCTCCGCAAGATCGCCAGTTTTGATACAAACCGGTAAATTTATGCGCTTAAACAGGGCGATTTTAACGCGCCGTAGCTAGCAAAGACGGCGGCTAAAACCTAAATTTAAATAAGCTGGTAAATCTGCCAAATCCGTCCAAGCGCTACGCAAATTAAGCCGCTAAACGTCAAAATCCCAAATGCGCGCAAACGGCCGAAAAAAATTTAGACTCGTAAATTTGCTCCGGATTTAAATCCCAAACAAGCTTGCGCAGCAAAGCTTTTATCGCCCTAGTCGTTAAAAAATCAAAGCAAAATCCAAATAAACAGGCGGGTAGTTTAGGCTAAATTTACGCCTTTTTACCCTTTTTTTTGCTCTTTTTATCGCTCTCTTCCTCGCCCTTAAACCAACCTTTTATCTTGTCAAAAATGCCTTCTTCCTCTTCATGCATCGCTTCGCCGCTTTGCACGCCGAAGCTTTCTTGTAGCTTGCGTAGTAGCGAAATTTGCTCTTCGTTTAGCTCTTTTGGCGTTTTTATCGCGATTTGCGCTACAAGCCTGCCGTAGCGCTTGGTATTTACGTTTTTTACCCCAAGCCCGTCAAATACGAACTGTTGCTTATCTTTTGCGCCCACGGGCAGCTTTAGCTCGGTCGTGCCTTTTAGCGTCGGTATCGTGATCGTCTCGCCCAGGATAGCTTGCGTGAAAAATACCGGAATCTCGATATAAACGTCGTTTTCGTGGCGCACGAAGCGCTCGTCGGGCTCAACCTCGATATATACGTACAAATCGCCCCTACTCTCGTCTACGGAGACGTTGCCCTTACCGCTTACGCGCATACGCATGCCGTCGTCGATGCCTTCGGGGACGTTTATCTTGACGTTTTGGCGCTCCTCTTTGTAACCGCTACCGTCGCATTCGCCGCACTTGTCGCTAACGGTCTCGCCGCTACCGCCGCAATACGGACACTCCTGCGCAAAGCTCATAAATCCTCTTTGCTGCACTATACGCCCTCTGCCCTCGCAGTGCGGGCAAATGTGCGTTTTGCCGTCTTTAGAGCCCGTGCCTTTGCAGGTTTTGCACGGTTTTTTTATCGTAAATTCTACCTCTTTTTCCGCGCCGAAAACCGCTTCGTTAAATTTTATTTTTAAGGCTATTTCCAAATCAAGCGGGTACTTGTCGATGCTTCTTT
>CAURKB010000056.1:0-13044 GCA_963525315.1 uncultured Campylobacter sp.
GACAAAATTTTTATCGCAAGCGACCACGCGGGCTTTGATTTTAAGGCGCAAATTTGCGAGATTTTAAAGAGCGAAGGTTTTAGCGTATGCGACCTAGGAACGCATAGCAAAGATAGCGTCGATTATCCCGATTTTGCCGAGCTTCTAGCGCAAAATTTGCAGCGCGAAAACGAATACGGCGTGCTAATCTGCGGCACGGGCATCGGCATCAGCATCGCGGCTAACCGCCATGCGCATGTTCGCTGCGCGCTTTGTCACGACGTCACCACGGCAAAACTAGCGCGAGAGCACAACGACGCAAACGTGCTAGCCATGGGCGCTAGAACGATCGGCGACGCCGTCGCGGCAGATATGATAAAGGCTTTTTTTGCTACCGAATTTGCGGGCGGTAGGCACGAAAGACGCGTGAAAAAGTTAGGAGGCGAGAAATGACCGATTGGCTCGTACTTACCGTTTTGATTTGTATTTGTATCTATCTCACCGTTATGGTGTTTTACTTTAAAACCTTGCTTAAAAAAGAGCGCACGACGCGCGATTTTATGAAAAATAATCTCCAAGATACCGAAGTCGTCATTCGCAAGCTGCAAATCCAGCTCCAGCGCGGCCTGGGCAACATCGATATACTTACCGACGAACTAAACAAAGTCAAAAACGACGCTAACGCCCTTCGCACCAGAAACTCGCAGTACCGCCTGGAAAACGACAAACTCCGCCAGCGCATCCGCGAGCTAGAGGGCAAAATCGAAGCGCTACTATAAATCAAATTTAAAGGCAAAAAATGAAAGAACTAGACAAAGCGGGGAAGGAATTTTTATTAAATTCCATCCGCTGCATAAACGATTTTCCAAAACCAGGCATAGTATTTCGCGACATCACGACGCTACTAAACAACAAAGAGGCGTTTAATTTTTTAATGGATCACCTCGTCGCTCGCTACGAGGGCGCAGATATCGACTTTATCGCGGGTATCGAGTCGCGCGGATTTATATTTGCAGCGGCTTTGGCGGCTAGGCTGCGGCTGCCTTTCGTACCGATTAGAAAGCCAAAAAAACTGCCCTACATCACGATCTCGCAAAAATACAGCCTAGAGTACGGCGTAGACGAAGTGCAAATTCACGTTGATGCATTCGGCGAAAAAGCGGGTGCAAAGGTGCTTTTAATCGACGATCTAATCGCTACTGGAGGTACGGCTAAGGCTAGCGTAGAGCTAATCAATCAAACAAACGCCGTTTGCGTAGAGGCCTGCTTTTTGATCGATTTAAGGGATCTGGGCGGTAGTGCAAATTTACGCCCGCTAACTAAAATTTACAGCATTTTGGAGCTATGATGGAAGAATTTTTTACGAAACTACTCATCGAGTACGGCTACATCATACTTTTCGTCTGGTGCATAATGGAAGGCGAAATGGCGCTCATAATGGCGGGCATCCTCTCTCATCAAACGCATATGCATATCGCGCCGGCCATCTTCGTAGCAGGTCTGGGCGGCTTTGTGGGCGATCAAATTTACTTTTATCTAGGCCGCTATAACAAAAAATATATCGCCAAAAAACTTCACACGCAGCGCCGAAAATTTGCCATCGCGCACATAATGCTGAAAAAATACGGCTGGCCGATCATCTTTATACAGCGCTATATGTACGGCTTTCGCGTCATCATACCGATGACCATAGGCTTAACCGGATACAGCGCGAAAAAATACGCGCTCATCAACCTAATAAGCGCGTGGTGCTGGGCCGCGATCACGATAATTCCCGCGTGGGTTTTGGGCGAACACATACTCGATATCCTGCACAAGGCAAAAGAGCACTGGTACATCGCCGTGCCGGTAGTAGCGATATTTTTGGGCGCTTTGCTCTACGGCTTTAAGCGCATAGAAAATAAAATTTTAAACGAAAGGAAACATAGAGGTGCAATTTCAAATAGTAAATAAAAATTTAGACGAAATCAAGGCCGATTTGGAGCTGATTTTCGTCGTAGATAAAAACCTAAAACATAAATTTATAAAAGACGAAAAGGCGTTTAAATTTGCCAACTATAAGGGCGAGAGCGTCTTGCTTTTGTTAGAAAGCGGCAGGATCTACGTCCCGCTAAATAAGCTTGGCTACGACGAGCTTCGCATAGCCGCGGCAAAAACCTACAATGCCGTAAAATCGCTAAACGTCAAAAGTCTAAAACTAGCCTCATACGTCGCAGGCTGCCAAAAAATGAGCTTTCAGGCTCTAACCGAAGGCTTTTTGCTGGGCGCTTACGAATTTAACAAATACAAAGAAAAAAAAGAAAAATACGCTCTAAAAGAGATTATTTTTAGCAAGAAAGAGTTTAGCGGCGAGATCGTGCGCGAAAACGACGCGCAGGACGGCTTTGCTCACGGCGAGATAATCGCTTCTGCGACAAATTTCACCAAAGACGTCGTAAACGAAATACCAGAAATCTACACCCCGCAAAAAATGGCCGAGGACGCGCAAAATTTAGCCGAGTCTAGCCCAAATTTAAGCTGCAAAATTTACGACGAAAAATTCCTCGAAAAAGAAAAAATGAACGCATTTTTGGCAGTAAACAAAGCCAGCGTCCACCCGCCTCGCCTCATTCACCTCGTCTATAAACCAAAAGGCGCAAAAAAGCGTATAATCTTCGTCGGCAAAGGGCTAACCTACGATAGCGGCGGACTTAGCTTAAAGCCGGCTGATTATATGCTAACTATGAAAGCCGATAAAAGCGGCGCGGCTGCGGCGATGGGTATAATCAAAGGCGCGGCGGAGCTAAATTTGCCGTTTGAAATTCACGCTATTTTAGGCGCGACCGAAAACATGATCGGCGGCAACGCCTATAAGCCAGACGACGTGCTGATCTCTCGCAGCGGCGTTAGCATCGAGGTGCGAAACACCGATGCAGAGGGCCGTTTAGTACTAGCTGACTGCCTTAGCTATGCGCAGGATTTTAAGCCCGATATCCTCATCGACATGGCGACGCTAACGGGCGCTTGCGTGGTCGGACTTGGCGAATACACGAGCGGCATAATGGGCAACAACGAGGAGCTAAAGGCTGAATTTAAAGCAAAAGCGGCAAAAAGCGGCGAGCTAAATACGATTTTAGAGTTTAACCCGCACCTACGCGAGCTGATCAAAAGCCAGATCGCAGACGTCAGCAACACGGCGTCCAGTCGCTACGGCGGCGCGATTACGGCGGGGCTATTCCTAGATAAATTTATAAAAGACGAATTCAAAGACAAGTGGATACACCAAGATATCGCAGGTCCCGCATACACCGAAAAAGCTTGGGGATATAACCAAGCGGGCGCGACGGGAGCTGGCGTGCGAATGAATCTTTATTATCTATGCGCTATGGCAAAGGAGCTGTAATGGGACTAGCAGTAGGTATCGTAGGTTTGCCAAACGTCGGCAAATCAACCACATTTAACGCGCTAACAAAAGCGCAAAACGCCGAGAGCGCGAACTATCCGTTCTGCACGATCGAGCCCAATAAAGCCGTCGTGCCGGTGCCCGATAAGCGCCTAGGCGAGCTAGCCAAAATCGTAAATCCAAACAAAATCCAATACTCCACGATCGAATTCGTCGATATCGCGGGGCTCGTAAAGGGTGCGAGCGCAGGCGAGGGTCTGGGAAATAAATTTCTCTCAAACATCCGCGAAACCGAAGTGATACTGCACATCGTGCGCTGCTTTGAGGACGAAAACATCACGCACGTAGAGGGCGGCGTCGATCCCGTCAGGGACGTCGAGATCATCGAGACCGAGCTCATCCTCGCCGACATCGAGCAGCTAAATAAAAAAATCGAGCGCCTAACCCGCGAAGCCAAAGCAAACGCAAAAGGTGCGAAAGAGGCGCTAGAGACGGCAAACGCGCTGCTAGCTCACCTAAATGGCGGCAAAAGCGCGAGCAGCTTCGGCGGCAAGGACGACGACGCGTTCATAAATTTAAACAAAGAGCTAAGGCTGCTCAGCGCAAAAGAGGTCGTCTACGGCGCAAATGTGGGTGAGGACGGTATCTCGGAGGATAATAAATACGTACAGGCGCTTCGCGAGTTTGCCGCGCGCTCGGGGCACGAGGTTATCAAGCTCTGCGCCAAGATCGAAGAGGAGCTCGTCGGACTTAGCGACGAAGAGGCGCACGAGTTTTTAAGCTCGCTAGGCACGAACGAAAGCGGCCTGGAAAAGATCATCAAAACGGCGTTTGCGAAGCTAAATTTGATCAGCTATTTTACCGCTGGCGTCGTCGAGGTGCGCGCATGGACGATCGTAAAAGGCTGGAAAGCGCCAAAAGCCGCCAGCGTCATCCACAACGACTTTGAGCGAGGATTTATCAGAGCCGAGGTTATCGGTTACGACGACTACATCGCGTGCGGCGGCGAAAACCCGGCCAAAGAGGCGGGCAAAATGCGCCTAGAAGGCAAGGACTACGTCGTTCAAGACGGCGACGTGATGCATTTTAGATTTAACGTTTAAGCGCAAATCGGTCAAATTTGGCTTTGCTAGCCGAGCGGTTCTTGGCTAAATTTGACCGCCTTTTCTTTATTGACGCACAGCTTACGAGCCTAAGTACGGGCAAGATAAATTTTTGCATCGGCGTCTTGGCTACTCTAGTAACCGCGCCATAAAATTTTAGTCTTTAAAGATGCGGTTAAATTTAGCTTGGTGCGGGTTTTGTAGCTCAAATTTGGCTCGCGATAAATTTAAGGAAAGATTTGAAAAAGATCATAGCCGTTTGCGTAACTGTATTAAATTTGCTCCATACACAAATAATATTCAAGGACACCAAGATTGCGTAGTTTTAGCGCATCGTCGCACTATTTAGGCAGTGCGCCCAGATGTTACGCCTATCGACAGCAGTATGCAAACTCTACAAAGAAGCAAAATAGATTAAATTTGAGAAAATAAAGCTAGTAAAATTTAAAAGAGTGCGATGATAAAATAGCTCTTGCTACTACTTGTTGCTCTAAATTTCGCTCTCGCAAATTTGACGAACGAAGCTCAAACCACGTGCGACGCAGGCGAAGAACAAACGGCGGCAAAAATTTGGCAAAAAGCGTGCGAAACGGGCGAGGCGCGCGGATGCGTAGGGCTTGGGTTTTTATACCAAAGCGGCAGAGGCGTAAAGCAAGATGACGAAAAAGCCGGCAAATTTTACCAAAAAGCCTGCGATGCCGGCGAACTAAGCGGCTACGACAGCCTAGCCTTGCTCTATCAAAATAGTGACGAACATGCTAAATTTTGAGCAAGCCTGTGAAAAAGGATTTGGTTTAAGCTGCTATAATCTAGCTCAAATTTACGAAACGGGCAGCGGCGTCGTGGCCCTGATGAAAGCAAGGCGCTAGACCTCTACGTAAAAGCCTGCGAGCGCGGTTACGCGGTAGTTTGCTACTATCTAGGCGGCATGTACGCGGACGGCTGGGCAAGCGAAAGCGATGAAGCAGCGGAAAATTCAAAAAACGCGCTCAAATTTTACTCGCTTGCGTGCGAGGGCAAAATTTACGAAGCGTGCGAGGCTTTGGGCAGGCTTTACGAGGACGGCGCACGCGGGTGCACAAATCTAGCGCGCCGTCTTGAAAGCAGCGATAAAAAGCAAGCCGCCACGCTACGCCAAAAGGCGCAAAAGCTGCACGAAAAAGAGTGCAAGGCTGGGCTAACCAAAAAGTGCATGGAGTTTAAAAAAATCAACCGATAAAGGAGCAAAACATGAGTTTTAAAAAAGTTTCGTTTGTCGCTGTTGCGGCCGTTTGTCTGTTTTTGGGCGGCTGCACCCAGCCTAGAACCGCGCAGATAGAGCTGCCAAAAAGCGCGCTAGATAGCGTAAATCTACCAAACGAGGTAGCCATAGACGGCGAAAAATTCGTCTTAAAGCAAAAAAACGCAAGAACGGCGGAATTTTATCTACCGAATGAAAAAGTGGGCTTTAAATGGAGCAAGCTAGTAAGCGTCACCGTCGATGAAAACGCCGATATCAACGAGTACCAAAAGGCCTTTATGACCGCGCTAAAAAGCGGGCAGTTCGGCAAAGCCGAGTATGATTTCAAGTCTATAAACGATAAAGAGTATCAAGCTTACACGATCTACTATCCGATCGCAGGCAACCCCGATTTTGACAACTACGAGATCAATCTAATCAACGTAAAAAGCCTTAACTGCGGGCTTAGAGTCACGCACTACGCGCTAAAGTTTCTAAATATCGCAGATAGAAGTAAATTTCACGCGCTAATCAAGCAAAAAATGCCGATATTTTTAGCGCAGATGCCGCAAGTCGAGTGTAAATAAATTTACCTTCGGGCGTTATATTAGCCGCCGCTAAATTTAGCGCCCTCTTTGCGGGCTTCAAATTTGACCCAAAAAACCGCAACAAATTTGACGCTTTGCTTGCACGGGCGGCTAAATTTGACGAACATAACGGCTTCAAATTTAACGCCGCCTGGTTTTAGGCGGCAAATTTACGCTTCATGCCTGCTTAAACGTTAGATAAAACCACCCAAAGGAAAAACATGGAAAACGGCGGACTGGCTGTGTATTTCGGAGAAAATTTGGCGCAAATTTTATCGCAAAAGATAAAGGCGGTTTATCCTAAATTTGACGCGCAGAGCTACTGCGAGCAAATCGCGGAGAGTACGCCAAGTCTCGGTTATTCGCAAAGGATTTTAGCGCACGCAAACGCGCTAAATGAGCTTTTGCCGCCGGATTTTAAGCGCGCGGCGGAGATTTTGATCGCTATTTTAGGCGAGGAAAACCCGAACGAAACGGGCATGTTTAAGCACTTTTACTGGACTTTGCCGCTGGCAAAATACGTCGAAATCTACGGCATAGACGACTTTGAAACCTCGATGGGCGCGATCGAGGAGATCACGAAGCGCGGCACTGGCGAATACGCGGTGCGCGCCTTTATCAAAAAATATCCGCAAGACTCGCTCAAAACCATGTCGCAGTGGGCGCGCTCGTCAAATTTCCACCTGCGTAGGCTAGCGTCGGAGGGTCTGCGACCAAAGCTACCGTGGGCTAGCAAGCTAGAGCTTTTCATCAGCGATCCGCGCCCGGTTTTTGCGGTACTTGAGGTACTTAAAGAGGACGAGGTGCGCTTCGTGCAGCGCTCGGTCGCAAACAACGTCGCGGACTATCTAAAGGTAAATTTTGCCGCCGCAAAGGAGCTGCTCGAGCGCTGGCAAAGCTCGCAAAACAAAAACACGCAGCAAATCATCCGTCACGCGACGAGGAAGATAAAAATTTAGTCTTGGCGCAGATACGCAAGCTAGCAGCGAGTAAATTTGGGCTTTAAGTTTTTATAAAATTTAAGAAGCAAACGCGCTTGACGTACGATGCACAAAAAAATAGATGCAAGTTTAATGGCCACTGCGCCGAAATACAAGATCAAATTTACAACCGCCGCCCGAGATCAAATTTGACCCAAACCACGTAAAGATAAGTAAATTTTACAAGCCGCCGTGCTTAAATTTAAAGCTAGGCACCCAAAATTTAGCAGGCAAAACCGCGCAGCATAAAAACGAGTCGGCGCAGAGGCATCGCAAGCGGCCGAGCCCAAAACCAAATCTATCCCGCAAAAATTCTAAATGCCGCCCAGACGCAAAGAGCGCCGACTAAAAAGCCGCCCGCAAAGGCCGAAGCGACGTAGATTTTCTGCTTTTTTCTGATCTGCTCGAATTTCTTTTCGTGATGCTTTTTTACGCCCTCAAAGGTCAAATTTAAGATCTTTTCGTTCGTTTGATTTAGCGCATCGGCAAAGCTCTTTATCTGCTCGTCGTTGATATATCGCATGGTCTTGCGCGTCGCGTTAGCTAGGCGCTCGTAGTCCTCGCTGTTTTCCCAGAGTTCGACCACCGTGTTGTTTTCGATGCGCTCTTTTAGCTCCAGCGTCTCTTTTAGCTCGTTTTGTTCGACTAGCTGCGTTCCCATTGCGCCTCCTTAGTTGATAGTTCCTATTTTGTCGCCGTATTTTAGCTTTTGCTCGGCTGCGAGATCAAATTTGACCGCGCCCTGCTCGCTAAGTATGAGGATCGTAGAGCCCAGCTCAAACATCCCCAGCTGCTCGCCCTTTTTCACGCTTAAATTTTCGTATTCGTAGAGCGCGACGTTACCGGCGCAGGCGTTAGTCTGTATGCGCGCGTCAAAGTCAAATTTCATCTTGCCCACGTTTAGCGCGCCGACAAAGACCAGCCATATCTTTTTGCCGCTTGCAAGCTCGCATTTTAGCACCACGCGCTCGTTTTTGGCGTATAGATTTGGCACCTTTAGCAGCGCACTGACGGCCACGCTATATAGCTCGCCAGGCACGTAGAGCGCGGATAATATCCTCATATCGCAAGGCGCGTGGTAGCGGTGATAGTCGCGCGGGCTGAGATAAATATTTACGTACTCTAGCTCGGCGTCTCGCTCACTGCGGTCCATACTATCGCCCAGAAGCTCCGCGATACCGTACTCGTGGCCCTTGACGCTGATCGCTTTTAGCTCTTTGCTAACTCCACGCTCCAGGCACGTGCCGTCGCTAGGACTGATGAAGGCCTGCGGCGAAACGTCGAAATCTCGCGGACGCTGTAGCTCACGGGTAAAAAGCGCCGTGAGGCTCTCGTACTCCTTTGGCTCTTTAAACTCGCTCATGTCGATTTTAAAGCCGCTTACGTATTTTTCATTGATAAATGTTTGCAAAAATCTCGGAAATTTAACCGCCGCTACAAACCCGAATATCCTAGAAATAAGTCCCCTCATACAACTCCTTTTAGTCTTAATAACGAAATCTCGCTAGGCGCCATCACGCGCACCGGCGGCCCCCAAAACCCGGCGCCTCGGCTAACGTAAATTTGCGTATTTTTGTTTGCGCTATATAGCCCGGCGACGTATTTTTGATCTAGCCTTACCAGTAGCGAAAACGGAAAAATCTGCCCACCGTGCGTGTGTCCGCTCACCACCAGATCCACGGGCGCGCTTTCGTCCATATATTTTAAAAATTTAGGCTGATGAGCGAGCAAAACGGTGGGCAAATTTACGTCGCGACCGTCCAGAGCCGCGACCAGATCAGGCTCGTACGCTTTAAACCTTAAACCGATGATATCATAAACGCCGGCTAAATTTATCCCGCCCACTCGCGCGTTTTCGTTGCCTAAAATTTTAAAATTCGTCGTCTCGCGGATAACTTTTAGCGTGCCGTCGATGCCGTTATAGTATTCGTGGTTGCCCGGCACGTAAAAGGTGCCGTATTTGCTCTTTAGCTCGTTAAATGGCGCGATAAACTCGGCCAAACGGTGCGGCGGCAGATCCGCGATGTCGCCTACGATCGCGACCGCGTCGGCATCCAGCTCGTTTACGCGCCCGGTTACCGCCCGCGCAAAGTCCGCTCCTAAAAAATCGCCCAGATGAATATCCGTTAAAACCGCGATCTTTAGCTCGCCCTTTAACCCCTTTAGCTCGATATCTTGCGCTTTTACTTCGGGCAATTTTACGGCGTTAAAGATACCTCTAAAAAAGTAGCTAAACGCCAAGATAAGTATCGTGACGTCAAGATATAGGCGCAAAAATTTACGCCTGCTCTCGCTAAACGCACGCTTAGTTACGGGACGGGCGGCAAAGGCGACGACGTTCGTAAAAAGCACGAACGAAAAGATGATAAACGTCAGCGCTAGCATCAGCGAACAGGCGATGCGAAGGCTAGGGGCCAAAAAGTTAAACCGCAGCGAAAAAGCAAGCGCGACGCCGCCCATGGCAAGCGTCAGGAAAAACAGCCCAAGCGCCCTTTTATGCGCAGCAAGCGGCCTAAGCGCGGCATCCGCGAAAAGCCCGCGGTAAGAAACGTAATTCATAAAAATAATGACTATAGACGATAAAACATAAAACATTTCGTAAATTTAGCCAAAATTATTAAATATCTAGCTACTGCGCGCGGCAAATTTTAGGAAATTTAAACGCGGAGACGGACGATTTTGGATACGGCGGCAAAGCGTGCGCTAGAAAAGTCTTTTTGTGCGACAGTGCATGCGCAGACGGAGGGTAAATTTGATAGCTTGTTTGAGCTTAATGCCGTGCTGATTTACGGCGCCGAAATGCAAATTTGATTTTACAGGCTGCTTAAAACGCATTTTAGCAGGCAGCTAATCCAAATTTTATCACCGTGCTTATTTTTGCGCTCGGTATGACCCGCATCTTTACGAAGCTACCGAGATTTTGCCTATTCTTCGCCCGCATCCTCGGTTCGGACGATGAGGCTCTTTGGCAGGTTAAATTTTTCGATCACCTCGCACTCTTTGGTCCTCATCTCGCCCGCATCGCTCTCGTGATCGTAGCCCAGCACGTGAAGCAGCCCGTGCGTAAAAAGCAGCGCCGTCTCGTCATCCTCACCGTGGCCTAGCTCGGCGGCTTTGGCGGCGACTAGCTCGGTGTTTATCACGATACAGCCAAGCGGCGCGTGTAGCTGCATCTCAAGCGGAAAACTCAGCACGTCCGTGGTCTCGTAGATGCCGCGCTGGCGGACGTTTATCTCCTTCATCTCCTCGGCGTCCACAAAGCTTAGCTCCACCTCGCCCGCGGTTAAATAGTCGCAAATTTGATCCAAAATCCTCGGATAATCGTCCTCGCAAAGTATCATTTTTGGCTTTCCTTTAGTAAAATTTGAGTATGATTTTAGCGAAAAATCGGGTTGATTTTAATAAAACTAGCTTTTGTTTGTTAAGGGGGAAGGGGCTTGAATTACGCTCTGCTTTGCAGTTGTGAAGCGTAGCTGAAGCAAAAGAGCTCCCTTCTCCCTTAACAATCCCCCAACCCCTACGACGTGAGAGGTGGCGACACAGCTTTGCTGGCGCAAAGCGTCGCTAGTTTGAATAAAATTTGACATTTTCAGGGTGCGGGTCTCGGTGAGTCAAATTTGAGGTTGAAATTTATAAATTTGAACGTAAGACGATAAGGCGAAGTATCGTGAGATGATTTTTCGAGTTTTGAAGCAAAATTGAGCGTGCGCTAGGCATATAGCCTGCGGAGCGAAAATTTTGCGAAATCTCGGAAAAGCGCTCGCGAGACGAGCCGACTAAAAAGGAGAAAAAGTGAAAAAAGCGGTTTGCATAATGAGCGGCGGCATGGACAGCACCCTCTGCGCCGTCCTCGCCAAACGCGCAGGCTACGAGATTATCGCGCTGCATTTTGACTACGGACAGCGCACGATGAAGCGCGAAAAGCTGGCGTTTGAGCAGATCTGCGAGCGTATCGGCGCGCTAAAAAAGGTAAATTTAGACGCTAGTTTTATAGCAAGTATCGGCGGCAACGCGCTAACGGACGAGAGCCTAGCCATCCGCAAGGACGGCGCCAAGCCCGACGCCCCTAGCACCTACGTGCCGTTTCGCAACGGTATCTTTATCTCTATCGCCGCCGCGCTAGCCGAAAAAGAAGGCGCGCAGGCGCTATATATCGGCATCGTCGAGGAGGACGGCTCGGGCTACCCCGACTGCACGGCGGATTTTATCGGCAAGATAGAAAGCGCCGTAAATGCCGGCACTTCAAAGGACTTTAGCCTGCGAATCGTCACTCCGCTAGTAAATTTAAGCAAAGCTGACATCGTGCAAAAGTCGCTTGAAGAGGGCTCGCCGCTGGAGCTAACCTGGAGCTGCTACGAGCGCGAGGACGAGGCCTGCGGCGAATGCGACAGCTGCCGCCTAAGACTGCGAGGATTTGAGCTTGCGGGCGAAAAAGATAGGATAAAATACGTAAATTTGAAGTAAAATTTCTAAAAATCGGCATGGACCCGTCCACAAATTTAGCGCAAAATAAAATTTATCTGCCAAAATGCTACGAACGCTCTACCGCCGTTTTTCTTTGCAAATTTGATCGCGGCTACTATTTTTACGGATTTTAGACGTAATGTGTTTTTGGAAATATCCGCTTTAAGGACGGAAAATAAAACGCCTACTTTAAATTCTCTCGCATCTGCACCGCTACGCCAACCGCCTATGCAAAGCGACCGCAGCATGCCTCGCAATAAAAGCACTATTTGCACGCTTTACTTAAAAACTCGCAGGCAAGCTTTGCCGATTTACGCATTTTTCCGCAAAATTTATCGGCAAATTTGCGGCCAGAAAGCAAATGGTTTAAAAACTAGGTCAAATTTGTAGCAGATGAAGGCGAAAATGCACGCTAAATTTGAGATTATTACAAAATTTCACCGAACAAATCAGGCTCTGGCGAGCTCAAATTTAATATCGCTTCAAGATCCTCTTTTTGGCATTTAACGAGAGCGTAGTGAAAATTTGAAAGATTTTTTAGCTCGGCAAGCTCCTTGAATCTCATCGTAGCAGCCGCGCTTCCAGCAAAATCATCCGGCACGCAGATCTCAATACCGCCGATAAAATTTCGCGCTAAAAACGCCGCCTCCATATCAAAAAGCTCGTCGTCGCTCTCTGCGATAAAGGCCTGAGAGCTCGCGCCAAAAGGCACGACGCGAAAATTTTTATTTATAAAAATAGGCTCAAAGTGCCCCAAATTTCGCGTGTCGCCTAGCTTAAAAGAAAAGCCCGCGCGGATCAGATACTTCAAAAGTCCGCAAAGATAGTGTGTGAAAACTTTAGGGAAATTTAAGTTTGGATAGTAAACGCTCTCGCAAACGACGCTAGAGGCGAACAGCGAGCCGCCCTGCGCGCAAACCGCGTCCACGTCGCTAAAGACGGTGTCGTAAAGCGGCGCGATCTTGGATAAAATTTTAAGATCGTCTGTGAAAAACAGATCCCCCGCGCCCGCTTTCATTATTTTTATAAAAAGTCGCGTCGCATCCTCAGGCAGCAAGCTAGCTGCGTTGCCGTCAGCGTTTTTGCCTAGGCTCATACGCGCGAGCAGGGCCTTTTGCACGGGATTAACGGAGCAAAATTTGAGATTTTTGTAGCTAGCCTCAAAGCGCATCAGCCGCATAAGCGCGGCGCTCAGGCTATCGACCTTGATAAAAGCGACTTCAGGATCGATAACCTCGCATCTTTGCTCGACGAGCACGGCATAAGCGCCGTTTGCGACGGCTGCGGCTATCTCGTCCGCGCCGGCGCCAAGCCCGATGTAGGCGTAGCC